>CALODD010000001.1:0-11104 GCA_942491945.1 uncultured Gammaproteobacteria bacterium
CCAGCAAGCTCTCGAAACCATAGAGAACGAATTGATCGCGGGTCTACGTACGGGTGGTCAGATCGATAATGTCGACGTTAAAGTTGGTGGCAATGCAGACAAGTTAACGCAGACTCGTGAAGCACTACAATGGAACTTTCTGTTGGCCATCGTGATTACCTATTTATTACTTTCAGCATTATTCGGAAACTTCTTCTATCCGCTCATTATTTTGTTTAGTGTGCCTTTAGCGGCGGCAGGTGGTTTCGTCGGCCTTGCTCTGGTTAATCAACTCATCTCAGCGCAACCATTTGATATACTGGTTATGCTTGGTTTTATTATTCTGGTTGGTACCGTCGTGAACAACGCTATATTGATTGTTCATCAGGCTCTGAATAACGTGCGTTATAAACACATGGTAGGTAATCAGGCGATACTTGCTTCTGTGCGTACACGCATACGTCCCATATTCATGTCTGCAACGACTTCATTATTTGGCTTGCTGCCACTGGTACTCGCGACGGGGCAAGGCTCTGAACTATACCGTGGGCTGGGTTCCGTTATTCTTGGTGGTCTGGCGTTGTCGACTGTATTAACGTTGTTTGTTGTTCCTGCGTTATTGGCTTTCTTTATACATCGGGAGCAGCCGAGGACTAGCGAAGCGGTATAGTCTGTTATCGTCTGTGATAATTAGCGCGGCTAGGAATGACATTTCGAATGCCACCACGGGGATCTTCGATGTCACCGTTGTAGCGCGGTAATAAAATTACATGCAGGTGATCGATGCTTCTGCCGGCTTCTCTGCCGTCATTATTACCTACGGTATAGGCATCTGGTTTTTTACCGAGAAATGGCAGCTGTAAAACGGTATCGATATGATCCGTGGGACGACTTTGCAGGTAATCACGCCTTGGCATGTTCTGGTACAGCTCAGCAATATCGGTAGATTCAATCACTGCTTTGACACCCTTGATGGCATCAAAGTAATCGGCCTGTTCTTCATCGTTTAAATCAAATATCGAAACCACATGACGTCTTGGAATCACCAGCGCATGACCAGGATTAACAGGGTTGGTGTCAAAGATACCTATAAAAAAACGATTCTCAAAAATAAATGGATCGGCCTGACCAGCAGATACTCGACAGAAATAGCAATCAGATGTAGTAGTGCCCATAGGTAAATCATTCGTCTCGACTAATGACGGAATTGGTATTTAGATTCTTATGAAATTAGAAGAAGAGCTCGCTTAACTTGTTACCGGGCTCAGGTTCCCTCATAAACGCCTCTCCAACCAGAAACGCATTTACATTATTGTCTCGCATGAGTTTTACATCATCTGTTGTATGGATACCACTCTCGGTGACGACGATTCGATCATCGGGGATTTCACTGAGCAAATCGAGCGTGGTATCGAGTGTGGTTTCGAACGTGCGGAGATTGCGGTTGTTGATGCCGACTAATGTTTGATTGAGTTTTAGTGAACGTTCCAGTTCTTCACCATCGTGTACTTCAATGAGGACATCGAGTTCAAGCTTATTGGCAAGTTGGGCAAGTGCGGCCATTTGTGCGTCTTCGAGTGCGGAGACGATTAACAGGATGCAGTCAGCGCCCATGACGCGAGCTTCGTATACCTGATAAGGGTCGACGATGAAGTCCTTTCGAATCAGAGGCAGGTCGCAGGCGGTACGTGCGGCCTTAAGGTAATCATCACTGCCCTGAAAGAAATCTTCATCGGTGAGGACTGACATGCAGCTGGCACCACCGGCCTGATAGCTTTTGGCAATTTGAACGACATCAAAGTTTTCACGCATGACGCCTTTGCTGGGAGAGGCTTTCTTTGCTTCTGCGATAACGGCAGCGCGTCCTTCATCGATGGAGCGTTGCATTGCCACGACGAAACCACGCGGCTTCGGTGACGCATCAACTTTAGCTTCCAGCCCAGCGAGTGAAATACATTCACTGCGCGCGGCAATTTCTTCCTGCTTGCGATCAAGAATTTTCAGCAGAATGTCAGGCGTATTCGACATGTCAGGCTTCGTTGGTAAGTGCGACCAGTGAGGCCATTTTTTCTGCGGCGCCTTCAGATGCAATTACTTCACGTGCGCGTGCTACGCCAGCTTCCATCGTATCAGCAAGGCCTGAGACATAGATTGCCGCGCCCGCATTCAACGCGACGATATCCATCGCAGGGCCAGGCTTGTTGGTAAGTACAGAGCAAACCAGTTCCAGACTTTGTTCAGCATTTTCGACTTTGAGTGCCTCGAGGTTGTCGGCTTTACAATCATAATCACCCGGATCGACTTCCCATGTAGTGACTTCGCCATTTTTCAGCTCGGCTACCATGGTATTGGCTGCGGTACTGATTTCATCCAGGCCATCATGAGAGTGAACAACCATGACGTGATTGCTTCCCAGTGCTTTGAAGACGTGGGCTAACGGCTCAACTAGCTCAGCAGAGAATACACCCATAACAAGGTTTGGTGCATCGGCTGGATTGGTTAAAGGGCCCAGTACATTAAATATGGTACGTACGCCCATTTCTTTACGTGGGCCAATCGCGTGTTTCATCGCGCTGTGGTGTTTTGGTGCAAACATGAAACCGACGCCTATCTGTTCGATACACTGTTCTACTTTTTCCGGGGTGATATCAAGATTTACTCCAGCGGCTTCTAATAAATCAGCGCTACCTGATTTACTGGAGATTGAGCGGTTGCCGTGTTTGGCAACTTTACCGCCGGCTGCGGCAACAACAAAACAGGAGGCCGTTGAAATATTAAATGTACTTGCGCCATCACCACCGGTGCCGACGATATCAACGATGTGTTCACCAGAGACATCGACTTTATGAGCAAGGTCGCGCATGACTTCTGCGGCTGCTGCGATTTCATCGACGGTTTCGCCCTTCATGCGGAGACCAATGAGAAAACCACCAATCTGAGCCTGGGTGGCTTCACCGGTCATGATGAGTTGCATGACATTTTTCATGTCATCACGTGAGATATCCTGCTTGTCGAGTACTGCTGCTATGGCTTGTTGTAGATTCATATCCTCTTCCTCCGCTTTTATATATTTATTGCGCCTCATTGGTGTGCGCTGTCGCTTTTAAATAGCAATTAATTTACATTTCCAGAAAATTTCTCAACATGTCATGACCTTCCGGGGTCAGGATCGATTCGGGATGGAATTGCATTCCGACGACCGTCTGTTCGTTATGTGTTACGCCCATGATTTCATCGCGTGAACCGTCATCGTTTTGTGTCCATGCATTAACTCGTAGGCAATCTGGCAGCGATGACTCTTCTATGATTAGAGAATGATAACGCGTGGCCTGGAATGGATTCGGCAACCCTTTAAACAGACCAGTGTCATCGTGATAAATCATGGATGTCTTGCCGTGCATGATGTCCCGCGCGCGTATGATGTTGCCGCCAAAGGCCTGACCGATACTCTGATGGCCCAGACAAACGCCCAGTAATGGCACTTTGCCAGAGAACTCACTAATGGTTTCTACCGAAACACCGGCTTCATTTGGCGTGCATGGGCCGGGTGATATCACAATTCTTTCTGGGTTGAGTGTTTTGATCTCATCGAGCGTGATCTGGTCATTCCGATGCACTACGACATCTGCACCGAGTTCTCCCAGGTACTGAACCAGGTTGTAGGTAAACGAATCATAATTGTCGATCATTAGTATCATGATTGTTCTCCTTCGGTGCTAAGACCTGACTCAGCGAGCGCAACAGCACGAAACATGGCTCGCCCTTTGTTCATGGTCTCGTCCCATTCTTTGGTAGGGTCGGAATCCGCAACAATGCCAGCACCAGCCTGAATATACAGGCGTTTGTCTTTAACGACGGCGGTACGTAGTGCAATGGCTGTGTCCATATTGCCATTCCAGGATAGGTAACCCACTGCGCCAGAATAAACGCCACGTTTAATCGGTTCGAGTTCGTCGATGATTTCCATGGCGCGGACTTTTGGCGCGCCACTCACAGTGCCAGCCGGGAAGGTAGCTCGTAGGGCGTCCATCAGGCTATAGGATTCATCGAGGTCGCCGGTCACATTAGAGACGATGTGCATGACATGCGAATAGCGTTCGACGATCATTTTTTCAGTTAACTTTACGCTGCCGACTTTGCTGACGCGCCCAGTATCGTTTCGGCCCAGGTCGATAAGCATTAAATGCTCGGCGAGTTCTTTCGGGTCAGCGAGTAGTTCTGCTTCCAGTGCATTGTCTTCGGCTTCGTCTTTGCCACGAGGTCGGGTACCCGCGATCGGGCGTACGGTAACGACACCATCTTCCACACGCGTGAGGATTTCCGGCGATGAGCCGACAATCTGAAAATCACCGAGATCAAGATAGAACATATAAGGTGATGGGTTCAGGCTGCGTAATACGCGATAGACATCGAGGGCTGAGACCTGGAGTGAGATCGACATGCGTTGTGAAAGTACAACTTGCATGGCATCACCGGCCTTGATGTATTCTTTGATGCGAGCAACGGCGGCTTCGTATTCATCCTGTTTGAATTCGGAGACAAAGTCTTCTTCGCGGATGGTGACGGCAGACTCATTGACCTCGCGGTAGTCGCTGCAATCAGTGCGCAGTTGTTTGCCGAGCTCGTCCAGGCGTTGTTGGGCGGTGTCATAAGATGATTCATCGGGATCTGCCAGAACCACGAAAAATAGTTCGCCCTTAAGGTTATCGAAGACCACTACTTCATCGGACACCATTAGCAGGATGTCCGGTGTATTCAATGTATCAGGGTTCGCTGTATCCGCGAGTTTGGTTTCAACATAACGAATGGTGTCGTAGCCGAAATAACCAACGAGACCGCCAGTAAAACCGGGCATGCCATCGACTGGAGCGACCTTGTAGGATTGATACTGTTCTTCGATCCATGCTAACGGGTCATCGATAGTATGTGACTCAATGACATCGCCATTTTTTCGCACATCGATACGATGGCCATAGACTTCAATGCGAGTGCTGGCGGGCAGGCCGATGATGGAATAACGGCCCCATTTTTCACCGCCCTGAACAGATTCAAACAGATAGGTGTTTGGTTTGGCGGCGAGTTTTAGAAATGCGCTCAGTGGCGTATCTAAATCGGCGAGAACTTCCCGCATTAACGGGATTTTGTTGTAACCCTGTTTCCCCAGGGCAAGGAATTCATTTTTATTCATGGGAAACCCAGTAAAGCTTTAAAACAGACAGATGAAAAACGGCAACGAATCGAGTCTCACCATCGCCAGTTATGTGTCTGTTTTAAAATCATGGGTGTTTCCAATGTGGGATTTGTTGAACGCGTGGAGTGTACAACAGAGTTGATAGAATTCGTAGCTTAGGCTGCCTCTATGCCGCTTCTTCAGCAAATAAAGTGTCCAGATCTGCCAGTGTGTCAATCACTGCGTCTGGTTTGGCATCACGAATGTCGTTACCGTGGTTATAGCCGTACGGTACACAGGCGATCTGAAAGCCAGCTGCGCGTGCTGCTGCGACATCATTTACCGAATCACCGATCATCAGACAATTGTCAGGATTACAGCCTAATTGCTCTGCGGCATAGAACAGTGGCGCGGGATCAGGCTTTTTCTTATCGAGGGTGTCACCTGAGACAACAATTGCAAAGTCATTATAAATACCGAGATCTTTCAGCAGCGGGATGGTGAATTGAGCGGCTTTATTGGTCACGCTGCCGACAGTCACGTCGCGGGCATGTAATTTATCCAGGCCTTCACGTACACCGGGATATAGCTCGCTGCGTTTGGACGTGTTTTCCGCATAGCAATCCAGGAATAGTGGATAGCCTTTATGGAACAGAGCGTCATCAGGCTCACCGTCCAGTTCTCCGATAAGGGCTCGCCGGGTCAGGCGCTCAACGCCATTGCCAACCCACTCGCGAATTTTTTCTTCAGAATGCTCAGGCATACCGAGTTCGCGCATCATGGAATTAACGCAATAGCCGAGATCAGGCACACTGTCGACCAGCGTGCCGTCGATATCGATAAGAACAAGCTCAGGCTTTTTTAACATACAGTTACCCAGAAAAAGGGGTATTTAGATTTATGCAGCTTTAGCAACGTTTGCTTTTGCCAGTTCGTCACGCATTGCTTTAACAACGCTGTCGTAACGGTTTGCATCGCTATCGCTTGCCGCACCGAAGATCGCTGAGCCTGCAACGAATGTATCCGCACCTGCTTCTGCAATTTCGCGGATGTTGTCGACCTTAACGCCACCGTCGATTTCCAGACGAATATCACGACCAGAGGCATCAATGATTGCGCGTGCTTCACGCAGTTTGTCCAGAGCTGTAGGGATAAAGCTCTGACCGCCAAAGCCCGGGTTTACAGACATCAGCAGCACCATGTCCACTTCGTCGATTACGTGCTTCAGGACATCCAGCGGCGTAGCTGGATTGAATACCAGACCACATTTACAACCTTCGTTCTTGATCAGCTGTAGTGAACGGTGGACGTGCTCAGAACCTTCCGGGTGGAACGTGATATAGCTTGCGCCAGCCGCAGCAAAATCAGGAATAATCCGATCAACGGGTTTCACCATCAGATGAACGTCGATTTCAGCTGTCACGCCGTGCTTACGCAGGGCATCACAAACCAGTGGGCCAATCGTCAGGTTAGGGACGTAGTGGTTATCCATCACGTCAAAATGAACGATATCTGCGCCGGAAGCGAGTACTTTGTCGACCTCGTCGCCCAGCTTAGCAAAATCAGCGGAAAGAATGGATGGAGCAATGGCATAGTCTTGCATGGCACACCTCGAAAATCTGTTGATAATACCGGCTGAGAAATTCCGTTCTCAGCCGTTAAAAAGGCCGCGCATCATACCCGATGCACAAATTTCAGGCAATTTTCATAATCAATATAGGGTTTTTATGATTTTGAGCTAAAAGACCTGAACTTTCAGTTAGTTGTGGTATCTTTTACGTCTGGAGTATGGAGACACTATAAGGAAGAAATATGTCAATTTGGAAACATCTGATCACTTTTTTAGCGCTCATGACCTCAACTAGCCTGTGGGCAGCAGCGACACCGGACTACGAGCGTGAAAAGCGTTTGACCAATGAATATGTCGATGCGCTGGTCATTGGCGCCCCAATTGACCTGAATGACGGTAAACGTGACTTCATGGGCATCATGAGCGAAGCCGACACTGATGAGGCCAAAGGCGCAGTCATCATTTTGCATGGTCGTGGTTTCCACCCGGCCTGGCCGACAGTGATTCAGCCACTGAGAACGGGGCTACCTGAAAATGGTTGGGCAACACTGTCGTTGCAAATGCCTGTACTGGGTAAAGAAGCCAAATATTATGACTACGTACCTCTGTTTTCCGAAGCTAACGGCCGCATCGCAGCCGGTTTAAAATATCTACGCGAAGAGGGCTACAAGAAGGTCGTAGTGCTGGCCCATAGCTGTGGTGCACACATGGCGATGAGCTTTGTCAGAGAAAATGGCGATAAAGATTTTGAAGCCTACATCGGCGTTGGCATGGGTGCGACCGATTATAAACAGCCAATGAAACAGCCATTTCCAATAGAGAAAATGACTAAGCCAATGCTCGATATCTACGGTGCGAATGACTTCCCCGCAGTACTGCGTTTGGCACCAGAGCGTAAAGCGATGATGGATAAGGCGGGCAATACCAAGTCAAAGCAGGTGGTGGTTAAAGATGCTGATCATTACTACGAGAAGGCTGGGAATGTGGAAGCGTTGTCGGAGGAATTATTGAAGTGGTTGGGAGCTCTTTAATATAGAGTTTGTCACAGAGGCGCGGAGATGCAGAGGTTATTAATTAGTGCCGTGGCGTGGGGCTGCCAAAGCACTACGCAGGCCATGCTGTTATTGCGCCTGAGTGTATTTGACCGCTTTGTTAGGTCTTCTAGATGATCTTACCAAACTCTTTTTCCAGCCATCCAGATATTGCTGCTAAACCTCGACATAGTTCGTGCTCTGTTGGCTTGACATCACTTATGTAAAAAGGATTCTCCATATTACTTAGAGCGGTAAGGTAGATCTTTACTTCAGTTTCACTAGCTTCGAAAGACAACCTGTGTGCATATTTGTTCCTGAGACTGTTTAAAGAACGAAACACAGTCGCAAGATCACTTTGGATGAGGCCACAGGCTTAATTGATATTTACAAGGACAGAAAAGCTTGGGCCATTACCGTTTAGAATTGCTTCTGGTCTTTTTAAACTGATTTCGATCTGGTTCACTAAATGCTTCTCTACCAATAGATGTGTACCAAGAACCAACTCCAATGCTGGATTAGCTTGTAAAACGTGTTTAGTAAAATCTGATTTCTCCATGTGTTCATTGAGGCCTAACGTTATAGTTATGCGTTTTATACACGTTCATACAACACATCATTGCGATATTCCCAAAATTTACCTAGGGCAAACCGTGTTTTGATAATAATCTCAATTATTCTTTGTAATGATTCTTCTGTGAATTGAACATATTCTTGTTGCATTCCTTTTTTAGACATTTTTAGCTTTACATACGTATAACCTTCTTCATCCGTACTTTCCCAGTTGGCGTGCACAACAAGGTTTCTTAACCTACCCGATTCTTTAAGATTATTTATAAGCACCTCATAGCCTGTAAGTTGCCTATTTAAACCAACTTGGAAATCATCACAAAATCTCTTAAATAGCTCCACTTTAGATGAGTAGTTCATTTTGTTAAGAACAATAAGGCCAGTTGAATCAGTTCTATCGGTGAAGTTCTCGCACAGAACTGAATCTAAAAAGCTTTCTAATGAATTAAAATACAAAACAATCAGACCAATAGAAGGCAGAGCGTTATCCAGATATTCTTCAGCTTTTTCTTCGTCCTCTATTTCATGGTAAAGATGCTGAATATAGTTTTTTAGTTTTGTCTTCACCGGTGCTCTTTGGCTCTTTTCACACATAACTTTTTAATAAGCAGCAGGATCCTTTCCGCTTAATTTTCCCATATACAGAAAGCGTTTCTCTGTATCACTATATTAAAGGAAAAAGAGAAAATCCTGTTAAATAATTATGGTTTATGCGAGCCTAGAATTCTACTGGGCCGAAACAAAAATCTCTGTGCCTCCGCGCCTCTGTGACGAGTAACTATTTCAATCCACGCTGCTCTTTAATGTGATCATACGCCGCACGAATCTTATGGGTTTTCTCTGTCGCCATCTCAATCATCTCTTCCGGCATTCCCTTGGCAACGAGTTTGTCGGGGTGGTGTTGATTCATTAACCGACGGTAGGCTTTCTTGATATCTTTATCGCTGGTGTTTCTGTCTACACCGAGAATCGCATAGGCGTCTTCATTGCTGACGCCGGAGGGCGCTCGGCTTTGCGACTGCTGGCGACTGCCGAGATGCATTTCGGCCTGTACTCGACCAATGATGGTTTCATAGTCGAAGCGGCTGAAGCCGAGCATGCGGAAGATATGCTGCAGCATGTCTTCTTCATTTGGATGGAGCAGGCCGTCGGCGAAAGCGGCATAGACCTGAATTTCCAGAAACATCTGTAACAGGTTGCTACGACGATGGGCGACCTGTCTGAACTGGCGCAGGGTCTCATCGAGTATGAAGTGATCTTTCTTGCCTTCGTTAAATAGTTTGATTGCGGCCTGACGTTGTTCCTTATTGAGCCGCATCTGTTCCATGACGCGCTCTGCCATTTTGATTTCATCCTGACTGACATGGCCATCGGATTTGGCGAGGTGTCCATGGTGAAAAATGTCGCTGCGAAAAAAGCTGCCTGGATTTTCTCCATGTCAGGCTTCGCTAGCGTCGCCATCGGCAAGAATGCCTTCGAAGCCATGGTCGAACTGGTGACCGAGTGCCATACCGAGCAGTCGCCCAGTGGTGGTACTCATCATCAGACCTATGGCGCCGCCAACGGCTTTGCCCCATCAACTCGATGGTTGTGTCTCGTCGTTGGTTTTGCCCAGTTTGTCTCACGGGGTGTTCGCATCTCACATTAACTCAGGTGTAAGGTACGCGCATAATAAACGGTTTCATTCAGATTGGTTAACATGCCCAATATGGCAAGAAGAAAAGCCTTGATGTAAAGGTGGAAATTACATCGGAGAACGTCAGTGGTTTTTGTGAGGGAGCAAAATGTTGTCACTATGTGACTCAGGAATTGACCCGCCCACGACTAAATACGAATTCGAAGTACTGCCGTCAATGCTCGCATGCCGACGCCGGTGAGCGCAGCCGCCCCTGATGGCTCGTCGCAGCAGAAACGGAAAGCATTCAGTTTCCACAGGTTCATCCACAGGGCGGGCACCTGGAGAAAAGCCCCCGAAATGGGAGTTACCGTGTGTAGCCATCCATCACTGTGGATAAACCTGGGTGTTCACGGCAGCGATCAACAACCACCACCGCCGCGGAGCGAAATTAAGCACTCGGCTAAACCTGCCGGTCACCGGCCCGACCGGTCCGGTTTGGGATCAGCCTGATTCCAGGCCCGCAAATCGACGCGGAGGCCGATTTTCCCGGGCCATTACACGGGCTATGATCATGTCACACCAGCTGTTGTGACAGAACTCACTGGGGGGCAAGCATTGATCGTGCAGGTCAGGAGCTTTTTGATGGCAGCTACATCCGATCGGATCGGGATCGGCCTTCCGCAGCCTGGAATGGCACCATCCGGGCATCTGCACACCCGTAATCAGTTGATGTCGTTCCTTCTGGCCAGCGTGATCGCCGTGCTGCTGCTCGGCGTGCTGGCTGTCATCACCCTGTTCTGACCGACGCCCTATCGGGTATACGTGAGGTCGGCGCACGCGTCCTGCGGTGCGCCCTGCGATGGAGCAATGCTGGCGGTGATCTTGAGTGCCGAACCCGAGGCCCGAACTCGACGACTTCGACGAACTACCAGCTCCATCGATCGATAATGAGGAAGGAATCTCGTGGCTGAATACACCTTGCCGGACCTGGATTACGACTATGGAGCGCTGGAGCCCCACATCTCCGGGCAGATCAACGAACTCCACCACAGCAAGCACCACGCGGCGTACGTCAAGGGCGTCAACGACGCCGTCGCCAAGCTCTACGAGGCGCGGCCAATGGAGACCACGCGGCTACCTTCCTCAACGAGAAGAACCTGGCCTTC
>CALODD010000002.1:0-19326 GCA_942491945.1 uncultured Gammaproteobacteria bacterium
ACCAGGCATCGATGATGGTCGTCAAACCCACGCTAGGAAACATACTGCTCTGGCGCAGTGTGTACCGACATGACAACAAATATTATGTTGATGCGATTCGGGTAGGATTAATTGGTCATCCTCGGTCTTTACAGGCGATGCAATCGACGCCTATATCGTCGACCATCGAACACATGAGAAAGCCTACCTGTTACCCCAGTATCGAGACGTCCTCCGCTTCCATAAACTATCTAAAGGCTATTTGGTCACGCACCCCACAGATGAACAGGTCATCGGTGATATCCGCTACTCAATGCTGCCCAACAGCATCGAACCGCTCTGGGGTATACAACTCAGTCCAATGACGCCTAAAGCCGGCGTTACCGAAGCAACATTCCGTAAATCGGATAAAGAAACACGCCAACGCTTCATGGAAATGGTTTTAGGAAATTAGCCGCTTGACCTGGAGTCAACTCCAGGTTGTATACTCACCCCATGGACAGCAAGAACTACACCATTGGGACTCTGGGACGAGCAACGGGAACCTCCGCCGATACGCTGCGCTATTACGAAAAGATCGGCCTGTTACAGGATATTGCTCGGCAAGGTGGCCAGCGCCGTTACTCCCAGCAACATCTGGATCAACTACGTTTCATCAAACGTGCCCAGGCGATGGATTTTTCTCTCGCAGAAATTGCTGAGCTATTGAAACTAAGACTCGACCCCGTCAGTTCACGCGAAGAAGTACGCGAGTTGGCGACTGAGAAACTTGAAGCCATTAACGAACGTTTGCGCACACTACGCAAACTACAGAAGGAACTGAAAGGCATGATCGATGAATGTCAGCATGGTGAGCCCGGTGCCTGCCCCATCATCAAAGGCCTTTCCAACCAGGAGAACTGAAATGAAACTCGAATACGAAGTGGAAAACATTAAATGCGGTGGCTGTGCAAATACCATCGAGACCAAAATCAAAGAGCTTGAAGGCGTGACGGATGTCGACGTCGATATCGAAGGCGGTAAAGTGACGATAGACGGTGAGGAAGCTAAACGAGATGATTATTCCAAATCATTAGCGGGAATGGGTTATCCCGAAACAGGATCGGTACATGGACTGGAGTCTGCTGGGGCGAAAGCCAAATCATTTGTCAGCTGTGCGGTTGGCCGGATAAATTCTTAAGCGACGTTTCAATGACTCTAAAACCACTGGTTCTGATTTATATAGCATGCTTGTTTGGCTTCACAGGCCAGCCGCTACTTGCGGCTGACCGATGGTATACCGATCAACAGGTGTCAGAAGGGAAAGCCCTCTTTGCGCAACACTGTGCCGCCTGCCATGGGACGAATGCGCAAGCCACGCCAGACTGGCGCAAACGCAATGCAGACAACAGCTTTCCGCCGCCACCACTAAACGGTACGGCACATACCTGGCACCACCCCATGAATATATTGCAATACACCATCCTTAACGGCGGCGCACCCGTTGGCGGAAAGATGCCCCCCTTCAGAGACCGATTGAAACTACAGGAAATCGACAGCATCATTGCCTGGTTTCAGTCACTGTGGCGTGATGAGATTTATGATCTCTGGCTACAACGCCATAAATAACGACAACTTTAAAGAGATAATCCAGGAGTACAGATGTATCATTTTTCCACCCGCGTTACCGGGCAATTCGATAACGTCATCGAACAGGTCACCGCAGCACTACAGGCCGAGGGTTTCGGCGTCTTAACCGACATAGATGTGAAAGCCACCTTCAAAGCCAAACTCGATATCGATCACCGACCCTACCGTATTTTAGGTGCATGCAACCCACCACTAGCACACAAGGCGATTTCTGCTGATGCGGATATCGGCTTATTACTGCCCTGCAATGTCGTAGTACGTGAAGAAGATGACGGCAACATCACCGTAGCATTCATGAATCCGGTCTCGGTACTACAACTGACCGAACTAGATGGTATTGAAGAACTGGCCAATGAAGTTAAAGGCCGATTAGATAGAGTGTGCGCATCACTGGAAAACTAGTCCGGTGAGTCAATGGCATGTCTACATGATTCGTTGTGCCAATAATTCTCTGTACACCGGCATTACGACCGACCTTGAACGTCGTTTAGCAGAACACCGCGACAAAGATGGCAAGGGGGCCAAAGCACTGCGTGGCAAAGGGCCTATAGAGATGGTGTGGGATACTGAAGCGACAGACCGCAGTGAAGCGTCTCAGGTCGAATACCAGATCAAAAAACTATCTAAATCAGATAAAGAACGCCTTGTTCTGGGGCAATACGATTTGGAGTCGACATAAAAAAGCCGGACATTGTCCGGCTTTTTTAGCTTAGTTAATTAACTACACGCAGCCAGTTGGCTTCGGCAGTCCGCCGTATTTGGTAATCGGCTTCATTGGCCCTGTCATCCATTGCTTGAATAGCAATTTCTGATCGATACCAACATATTTCGCGAATTTACGAATTGCAGGCACGGTGCCCTGATCTTCGAAATATTCACGGGCTTTCATAATCTGATCCCATTGCTCATCGCTGATTTCCTGCTCATCCGCCTCAGCCATGGCTTTACCAATTTCAGGCGTCCACTCGCCCATATCCTGCAAATAGCCGTCGCCGTCTCTAGGGGGTAGTTCTACACTCATTTCTTATCCTCTTAACTATGTTTGATCCCTACACAGAATGTAACCCGTCTACGGCGGGAAAGATAGAGCTTCAGCCGAAATCAGACCCTTTGAGAATTAAGGAATCACGCTATAATACGTCCAGAAATTCCCGAGGAAAAACAATGGAAATCACTGCTGAAACAACAATTAGCCGCAATCCCGACATCATCCACACCGATATGGACGGCGAAACCGTGATGATGAGTATCGAACAGGGCGAATACTACGGACTGGACAAAACCGCAACGGCCATATGGGAACTACTGGAAAGTGATTTAACCGTGTCTGATATTTGTGAAAAACTGTGCGAAAAATATGATGTTGAAGCCCAGCAATGCCAGTCAGATACCATTCCGTTCATACAGGATATGGCCGAGCATAACGTCATTAAAATCAGCTAATCAGTTTATCGGGTAATATCGAGTAGATATTACCGACAATGACCCGCCCAACTTTTCGATGCCCCGAGCAGGAATTACTATTCCTGCTAGTGCGGGTTAACCCACCCAAACCCGAATCAAGTCGAATTCTTGATTTACTATCGTGTGACCTCAATTGGGCACTCTTTTTTTCATTAGCCTCACATCACCGCATAACAGGACTAGCACTCAAGCAACTTTCCGAATACAACGATCACCTACCAGAAGACCTGGTCTCCGATATCAAACATCGCATGTTAATGAATATCAGGAGAAGTATGAGCAAACAATATGCTCTAACTCAGGTCATATCGATTCTTCAGGAAGCTGATATTCAGGGCATACCTTTGAAGGGGCTAGGCCTGTCACTCCAACTATACAATGACCCATACGCCAGAAGTGGCGTCGATATTGATATCCTAATTTCACCGTCGGATTTAAAGCGCGCTCACTCACTATTACTGCGGAAAGGCTTCAGCCTGGAGTCCCCCGCTGGCGCAATAACCCCAGCCAGACTGGCCTATCTATCGCGCTATGAACACTCTTATAATTACTATCATCCAGATTATAAGTTTGATTTAGATTTCCACTGGCAACTCAATGAAGTACCGGCGATGCCCGCCTCATTATTCTTTGAAAACACTGAGGACAAACCGCTGATACTCGGTTCCTGTAAATTCCCAGCGGTCAAGCCAGAAGCTTACCTCGTATTCCTGATAAAGCATGGTTTTCGTGACCAATGGTGCCATCTAAAAACACTGAGTGATTTCAGTAATTTTTTTCGCATCTCAGATCACACTATTAATAACACTCGATTAATTAAACTGGTCAAGCAATATGAACTGGGAAGGCCGTTAAAACAGGCACTAATACTTTCCGAACAATATCTGGGGCTATGTGTCCCAGATGAACTCAATACATATATTGATTCAATAAAAGCACACCCACTTCATCAGATTTCAAATACAGAGTTATTCTATTTGCCGGGTGATGAAATAAAAACAAGGTCGGCACTACCCCCCTTATTTTTATCTGGCCAGCATAAAACCGTCATTCATCTATAAACTTACCGTACTGCGCTTCTTTTTCACAGCCAATAAGCGCGATATACCTGACTGGTGGCCTGATACGTTATTACCTGTCGCCTTTATCTTACGATTACTCGCCGCTGCTATACGGCCACTCACCTTGTTACTACCTAAGAAGTACTAGCTGAACTTAGCGTATAATCACTATATAACTAAGATTGGCCCATATTAGCGATATATGAAAGTCGTACTCCGAAAAATCAGGACGTTTTTCCGTTTTAATAGCACTCAGCTATTATGGTTAATACCGTCTTACCTACTTAGCGGGATTTTTCGTGCCACGATATTAACGATGCCATTTCGAAAAATAGCACCCTGGCTTGGTAGTCATTATGAAAATGCCACAATAACCACTCTGACTTCACCCGAACAAGAACGACGAGCACGAGACATTGGCACTGTCATCCACACCGTCAGCAAGTACACGCCCTGGGAATCCAAATGTCTTGTCGAAACTCTGATTGCCACACTTATTTTGCGCCTGTACAACATTCCTCATTCCGCTTATCTGGGTGTTAGTAAAGACGAATCTGAAGATGCAGAAAACCCATTAAAGGCGCACGCATGGGTCAGTAGTGGGCGCTATTTCGTAACAGGGGGCAACGGCCATCGCAATTTTACAGTGGTATCCACGTTTATCAGCGACCCTGAAATTGTCACTCACACCGTCAGTAAGCATGCTACTTAACCGCTTGCCCGCCCTCTGGCAGGCCTTCAAAGAGTTTTACCAGTTTGCGCCGAGGAAGATCACCCTGAGCTTTGGCTTAATGCTATCGAGAGGGTTTACTGCGGGTATTGGCTTGCTGTTAATCATCCCTTTACTACAGTTGGTCGGTCTTGAACTGGCAACGAGTAATAATCAGGAATTTAGTCGCCTAATCGAACAGGCGTTTACCGGCCTGGGCATCCCACTGACCCTGCCGAGCATACTAATAACTTATATCATTCTGGTTTCTACCGTCGCTCTACTGTCTTATTACGAGACAGTTATTTCAGCAACGATACAACAATCCTATATCTGTCAGTTACGCGATAGATTGTTTCGCTCCTTACTACACACCCGCTGGCAATACATTATTCAGCACCGCATGTCCGACTTCACACACAGTCTAAGTAGCCAGGTTCAAACCATTGGGCACGCAGCGAGTACCATGCTCGGATTTGCCAGCCAGATCATTATCACGATGGTCTACGTTGTACTCTCATTGCTACTCTCATGGCAAATGAGCCTGCTGGCCCTAATCTGTGCGCTAGCTCTCTTCGCCGCTCTTCTACCACTGAATAAACGCATCTATGAGTCTGGCTCAACAGAACTCATTAGCTACCGACAAATTTTTCAGATGCTAACTGAACAACTTGCAAGTCTAAAAATGATCAAAAGCTACGCCAGCGAAAAACATTATGCCGACGAGCTACATCAGGTTGGACAGACATTAGAGCATCAACATATCACTTTCACACGGATAAATTCGCTCAGTCGCCTGGTTTATCTGGTCGGCGCAGCGATTACATTCAGCATCCTGTTTTATGTCGCCTTCCATCACCTGGAAATTTCCCTGGCTACACTGTTACTACTGCTGTTTATTTTTTCCCGTCTCCTACCCCAGGTCTCTGGCATTCACTCCAGTTACCAGCAACTGGTTCACCAGATGCCAGCATTTGACCATGTACGGCAATTGTTTGAAGAATGTGAACTCGAACAAGAGCCACTACCTGGCAGCAAGACAAAAACACCAACCATGAATAAACAACTGCAACTGACTGATATCTGTTATACATACCCAGGCAAAGACGAAGCTGTTTTTGAAAACCTGAATATTACGATTAAACACAATGAATCTATCGCTTTAACAGGCCCGTCAGGTGCAGGGAAATCGACCCTCGCTGATTTAGTCGCAGGCCTGTTAATTCCTGATTCTGGCGACATAATCTGCGATGGTCAACCCTTAACGGATAATAACCGTATCGCCTGGCGCGATACCATTGCTTATGTGACCCAGGAAGTTTTTCTATTCCACGATACGGTTAGAAATAATCTCAGCTGGGTTAAACAGGAAGCAACAGAGGGAGAACTCTGGCATGTACTGGAGACTGCTGCAGCCAAAGAGTTCATCGAAAAACTACCGAATGGATTAGATACTATTATTGGTGATCGCGGAATACGCCTGTCTGGTGGAGAACGCCAACGACTAGCTATTGCTCGAGCGTTGCTATCTAACCCTCAGTTGTTAATTCTTGATGAAGCCACCAGTGCACTCGATCATGAGAATGAGAAAAAAATCCAGGAAACACTTGAGCGTCTGCAAGGGAAATTAACCGTGATAGTCATAGCCCATCGTGAAACTACAATTCAACATATTAAATCTGTTGTACAACTCGGCAGTACTGTCTAATGCCTGTCATTTGACTTTTATAGTTGTATTTCAAGTGTCTGACTTTCTATACAGTTTATAGGGTACGCATAAGAGTTCACTATATACGACTCAGCCTCTTGAAACCCATCCTACGATAGTAAAACGAGCATTCTGAATATCTCCATTTTCAGAAGAAACCTCAAGCACCTCATGAAAATACTCGGATGGGAATATTACCAATCGATTATTTTTGCAAA
The DNA here is from genome assembly GCA_942491945.1 of uncultured Gammaproteobacteria bacterium. GTDB lineage: Bacteria > Pseudomonadota > Gammaproteobacteria > JAJDYQ01 > JAJDYQ01 > JAJDYQ01. Next base: position 6,769 of record CALODD010000002.1, read on the forward strand.
GAACTCTTGTAAAATCACCATTAGACGAACCTTCTTTTACATTAGTATCATATAAAAGCAAATCTCCGCCAGAAAACCTGCGAGGCTCATTATGAAAGAAATAAACTACGGTCAATGAACGATATTTATAATTACTACCGGCGTCTGAGTGCTTTTTGAAATATCCATAGACATATATAAGGTAGAAAAACCCGAAGAATTCATAGTGGCTAACTTTTTCATCTAACATCTCATCGAATATAGAAAGTTTCGGAGCCAGACAATCAAGGAATTTAATTCTCAACTGCTTCTGCATCACACCTTGCAGTGATTTTCTAATGCTCGGATCATACTTAGCATTTGTTTTTTCACCTAACTTTGAACTTTTATAACGGCCAGGAGATGATGTAACATCATTCAATAAAGCAGACTGATATTCGGGATCGAATACATCATCTAGAATAATAAAAGGACAACTTTGAAAACCTACATTCTTGAATTTACCAGCAATTTCACGATTCAATATCGCCCAGGCATGGCTGTAGTAAACTTCATCTACATGTTTAACTATTGATCGGCAAGTTTGTCTTGCGCTATCAAGATCACCCTGCTTTCGATGGATTTTAAACAACTGTTTAAGCGAATTCAGATCATGAGATACAGCTATTTCTTTTTCAAGCCGAACCACCGCCTCAGCTAGCATAACTTTAAAAGCACTATCTTTTATTGGCAAACTCATACTTTAATTATTATTTTTTATAATCGATAGTTTCTTTATAAAACCGCTGACCATGCGTTAATTTTAAATACGATTCGTCGCCAATTTGATAAGCAGTTTGTATCCATTTTATGAAAACCAACTTGTCATCAACTGGTTTTCTTGCTGAAAGTGAAAAAAGACTATACAGCTTTTCTTCTAGATCCGGATTTGAATTACCAAAAGACCATTGATCAGAGCGCCCAACTTGTATTTCAAATGGGGTGCACCCTCTTTTAATTGTTACTTTAGTAGACGACTTTAAGACTTCATTTCTGTGAACCAATTTTTCAATTGTTTCACAAATATCATAGGCGTGGTCCAGCCCATCAACATAAAAGAAAGCACTATATATATTCTGTGAATACTGATGCCCAACTTCAGTCCCACATTTAGAATTACATGGAACCTGAGATAACAACCCCTTTAATTCGTTTAACTCCACTACCGTGTTTACCACCACCTTTACTTTATAGCATTGCTCACATCCATTAGGCACTTGTTTTTTCCCATAAATTATTTCAAATAGGACAACGGTTAAATAGCGGCAATTATAATATTCCTTTCGCCGATCCTCAGGAGTTTTATGATATATCCACGGGGAATCAGAGGTATTCAGAGGTATCAGAATGGAACCGTTTTCATCTAAATCAATAATCTCATCGTCAACAGCATCCAACAAAGCTTGATATACACTTTTTCCACTCGACAGAACAAGTCCTGCATACTCATCCCCGAGCCTTTCTCTCAGTTTAGATTGAGGTGTAATTTGTTTCGATTTGTTCACCGCCAATTTTCCCTCAATCTTTTATTTCGTCCACTAAACATAGTCTTCTAGCCACACATTCAAACGATACAAAATTAGGACATTTCGGAGCCCATATCGAAGGGTGCGCTTACTAATATCTGGATGTTTAAGCATAGCTATCAAATCATAATATTTCCTCTCGTCAATCAATTCTTTCAACACACGATTCCAAACAATACCTTCAACCAGATCCAGTACCCCACGCCGCTCGATTGGAAAGTATGATTCGCCAACATACTTTCTACTATTATCCACCACCATATCTGGTGCAACGCCTCTAATTGCTCTCCTATGCAGAAAACGACTGATGCCACCATAATATTTTTCACTACTCGGCACAGCAAAATAACACTTTAACAACTTATGATCCAAAAGCGGCCAACGATACTCAATACCACTAGCTGCCGCAATAAGACTACCGCCCTCCAGTCGCAAAGGCACCTTAGATTGGTAATATGAATCAATTATTGAGGCATTTAAATCATGACCGCCTTGATCAAGCATTGAATTAGCATGACCACCTGGTGATGCACTATATTGCTCAATAACTTCATCATTAAGAACACTATTCTTGTGCTTTTTTACATGTGATCTGGATACAATGTCATCGTTATTTTGCAATCTTATCCTATAGTGAAAATAGAATTTTAACGCACGAAAGAATTTAGTAATGAAATTCCCAGCCATACAACCATATAATTTAGCCCACTCATGTCTATGAGCTAACTCATAGGCCACCCCCCTCCCGTAATTTGTAACAAACTCATCCCCTCCAAACCCGGAAAATAATGTGCGTACACCTCGAAATCTCGCACTATCAAAAAACGGAGCACATGAATAAACAGAACCATGCTCAGCAGGATACCCAATAATGTTAATTGCATGGTACGTCTCGCTAAACCCAGGCACTGGCGTTGTACTTAAGTCCGCAAATGGCAGTTGATATTTAGCCATCACTGAATGGAACAGCTTCGGCTCTTTCTCACATGTCACCTGGCCAAAGATACGCATTGACTCAAAGCGCTTATTTTTCAAATAGCGGGCAGCGAAAGACACTATAGTCGATGAATCAATACCACCACTTAGCTCAAAACCCAAAGGATGTTCACTATCAAGTTGAGATGTAATTGCATCATCTAAATGCTGTCTATAAAAATCAACAGAATTATTTGCCCCTATACCAGGTTCCTCACGTAACGAGCCTACGCTAAAGTATTGATAAACATCATGTTGATTTTCGCTTACGATAGATATATGCCCAGGCTTAAGCTTGAAAACACCTTCGTAAGCAGTTTCTTCCCAATCAATACTCACTTCTGCTATCTGAGCAACCACCCATTTTCTTGATGGCTCGAATTGCTTATGAATTAACTTCTTAATTCCTCCCAAACAGCTTGTAAATAAATAATAGCTTTGATTGGCATGATAATAGTATGGCCTTATTCCCATGTGATCTCTCGCTGAAATCACCTCGCCTTTATTTTTATCGTAAATTGTAAAGACAAAATTTCCTCTTAAATAATTGACACATTTCCTCCCCCACTTAAGATAGCTGAAGGCAATTAATTTTGTATCAGGATAGCTAGTTATGTCCTGCCTCAACTCCAGCAAGGAAGCAAGATTAGATCGATTATATAAGGAAGCCCATGCGACAACGTATATATTGTCATCTTTAAACGAACAAGGCCCTTCTTCTAATTTTGTATGGGCCTGATTATGTCTATTCTGTTGCCACAAGACTCCTTGTTTGTCAGCCCAATAACCAAACGAATCTCTGGGAAACGACTGGAAAAACTCACTATTTTTTGCTGCATTTAGCCACTTAGAATGAGTATTAACTTCCGGCGCCCAACATAACAATCCGGCTATCATTTACATCTCATTAAATATTAAGCAGATTAGAGTTTTCATCAATGTAACCAAACTTCTTCATCACTTCTTCGTGCCGTTCAATCACACGCTGAACATGATGATCTTCAAGATATTGCCGCCAGCCGCCAACACCTCCTTGTCTAAAGAACTGTTTTGCCTTCTGAGGACGCTCTAAAAAGTTCTCCTCACTTTCAAGTTTTTTGAGCTTATTAAAAGCACAGGCATCAACGGCTTTCTTGGTCTTGTCTTTATTTCCTGATAATTCCAGGAAATCAGAAATCTTACGAAAAGTCTGATACGGATCTACACACATATCCTCATATCGTATTAATAGTAAATTAATATTCGGCTGCTGCACCCAGCTCAAAACATGCGACGACCAGTCCATCAGTAACTGGCGAGACTGATGGGTTGCCTTAGTCGTCGCGGCACAAAGCACATATTTTTCATTTGCCATATGAGTCTGCATCTTATCAATAGAGATATTGCAATGAGCCGCATACGAAACCAATACATCTAGTGGGTTTCTAATGATATATAGAACTTTATTTATAGTATCAGGAGGAAATATCGGCTCACCATGAATATTCAATGTAAAAGCGTCATGGCATTTATAAAAAGCTCCACCTGTTTGGTACTCTGCCGCGTAACGATAAAATTCCGGCCTTATAAGATCAAGCTCATCATGACCTAAGTTCAATGATGAAAACCCAAATGCATCATCCATCCAGCTCCGCGAACTGGATATACCATCTTTTTGTAAAATATTTATTGAATCCATTGATGGTGACTCTAACAACATGTTCGCAATAAAATATCGTACCCAAGTATTGCCTGATTTAGGATATGAAACCAGCCAATTAATACCAGACATCAGAAACTAATCCCTTTGCCTTTCAAATCTTCGACAAGAGAAGTAAAAAACATATCACGTTCAAACCCTATTTTGGGTCGCGTAACGGTCGCTACCGATAGGCCGCTGACTAATGAACCAAACTGTCGCAATTGCGATCCGCTTAGCCCTAACTTCTCAGCGAAGCGGGGACGATAAGTATTATCTCGAAAATAGGGAAACTTATTCATACCCCGCACTTCATTAATTTTTATACTCTCTAGATTATGGGTATCCAAGAAATAAGCCGCCACCAATGGTAAATTATCCTGGCAATATTGCTTAGTGATATTAATTGCATACTTTTCCAGATTAGGGCGAATTTTCCGCAGACTATCCACCTTGTTTCCAATCGCTTCCGCACTATCACGCCATAGTTTAATCTGGGGGTAACCGGGCACTACATAATTTTCCTGATTAATAATGCAGACATCATCGGTTAATATCTGATACCCCATTTGATGAAATATCGCTGCCGTAGTTGACTTACCAACACCAGAAGGCCCGGAAAATATCACAGCGCTATCTCCAAAGCGGATGGCGTTTGCGTGCATCACCAAATATCCTCGCTGATGTAGCGCAACCCCATACAGGAGCCCAGCAAAAACAATCGCATCGAGTCTGTATCTGCCTTTTCTGCCAATCTATACTGTATTCGACGGCCGGATTGAACCAAAAACCAGGCGATACCGGGTACACGCATCCAGAAAGAGTCTTTATGGATTTGGTAAAACAAGCCATCAGGCTTTGCGTCCTGAAATCCGGTCGAACTGACCTGCATTAATCAGGATGTCCGCATCACCATCATATCTCTGCAATGGCTTAAACTCCGGAAAAGGGAGATCACTTGCTATAGTTAGTCCGAAGGCGAAATAATGATACATATTTGAAAGTTAAAGCCGAGTCAAAGGTCCATTTCCATTGAATGCATATCTCAATTTACAGACGAACATTCATCCCAAGATTACTAATGTACATATTTAATGCATCCTGTCCGACTATAGTTTGTATTCTGGACTTGAAAGTTCAGCCTAAATCACTAAAATACCTAGATCAGACGTATCTAAAAGCGAGCAGATCATAATGGAAAACAATACAGATTCAAATAAGCCAATGTTCGCAGATGAGGATGCGGTCAAATCTACATGGAATCAACCCAAACTAGCTGTCTTAGGACATGTACATACCCAGACTGGTCCTACAGTCACAACAACCGAATCATCACCTTCTTTTGGACCAAGCTAATATACAATACGCTTAACAGTAAGACATACTTTACGCTCAGAACTTTAACCTCACTATAATTAGTGTTTTTATCTTGGCGCCTTGCTAATTCTTCTCCATCTGTCTTAGGACATGTACACACCCAGACTGGCCCTACAGTCACAACAACTGAGTCATCACCTTCTTTTGAACCAAGCTAATATACGATACGCTTAACAAAAGACATACTTTACGCTCAGAACTTTAATTTTACTATAAATAGTGTTTTTATCTTGGCACCTTGCTAATTCTTCTCCATCAACACGTATCATTTTTTAATAACCTCTATTTCTCACCCTTAGTATTTCATATCTGGACTTCAAGGATTCTGTGTCGCCCAGGTTTACCAGCAGCTACGCAACTCTAATTCTGTATCATTGTTGCAACATCCATATTCAGTCCCTTTATTTGAACATTGAACCAACAAGTAAAAACCAACAAGTAAAAACCAACAAGTAAAAACCAACAAGTAACAATATATTTACTTTCCTTATATTGTAAGCTATAAAGTCTTGCCTAAATAACAAAAACTTACAGGAGAGAACTTATGGAAGGAACAATGGCAACCATTATCCCATTTGCTGGGAACTTCGCGCCCAGAACCTTCGCATTATGTCAAGGTCAACTACTGCCAATCAGTTCAAATACTGCTCTGTTTTCCCTGATCGGCACCTATTATGGCGGCGATGGCAGAACTACATTTGCATTACCTGACTTACAGGGTAGAACAATGGTTCAACAGGGTAGAGGAGCTGGTTTAAGCCAGGTAAATCTTGGTCAAAAGGGTGGTGTAGAACAGAGGTCTTTAAGTATTTCTAATCTTCCGGCACATGGCCATACTGCATCGACAACTCTTTCTAATTTAACGGCGACGCTGCACGCCGAAGAAGGCGCCGGAGATAAACCCAGCCCACAGGGCAACATGCTAGCCGGGCTGGTAGGCACTAATAAGCTATACAAAGCATTTAATGCGGCGGATAATAAAACACTAGCGCCAGAGGCAGTAACCATAGGCGGCAACGCGTCCACAACTATTGGTAATACCGGAAGTGGTATCCCATTTGATAACCGTGGTCCCTTCCTTGGCGTAAATCTGTGTATATGTTTGCAAGGAGTATTTCCTAGCCGTAACTAGTATCAAAATATTGTATACTTGTTGCCAGGTCAGTCACACCTGACTTGGCAACATTTACTTCACTTTTTTACTTATACTTATGTCATGCAAGATTGGACTCCTTGTCCCAAACTCTAACTTTATTTCCCACCTTTCACGTGATTTAACCAAAGCACTTAGCTTACCGCTTGATAAGGCTGGTTCTGATTATGAAATCACTATTGAAACTGGTGGTTTTAATGCTGAAAAACAAGCAGTAACCAGTAAAATACAAGATTTAATTATCAAACAACAAGTTGATATTGTTGTTGCCCCACTCAATGTGTCCCTCGTAGAGGACATAAGAATATTCTGCGAAGATCAAGAAATACCCGCCATTATTATCACACTTGGTGAGGATACATCCTTTCACTATATCCAAAGCCCATTTGTGTTTATTCATTCTTTACGACTATGGCAAAGTGCATGGCTGACAGGCTGGCACATCTCCAAGACCTATGGAGAGAATATCGGATTTGCCACTTGTATGCATAGCGCTGGATACGGCACTTCGATGGCTATCGGACTCGGTATTGAGGCCGCCAAAGGCAATATCCAACATACTATCGTCACGCATACACAATCAAGGGATGAAGACTGTACCGAGCAGTTAGAAGACCTTAATAGTAGTAATCTAGATGCAATGGTTGCGCATTATGCTAGTAAGGAAGCTCTAAGCTTCTGGCAAACCTATACTAACATAAAGAAAGACGGTGGATTATGCCCGCTCATGGCAATGCCATTCTTAGTTGATGAACATAATCTTGCTGAGCTAGGCGAGGATGCAGTAGGGATACAATCGATATCTAGCTGGTCCAGACAAAGTGAAGCATACGAAGTATTTGCTCGCGAGTTTGCGGCCTCGACAGGGCATCAGAACAACGTATACACATTGCTTGCATATGAAGCTGGCTTATTCATAGCTGAAGCATTGAAACAGGCTTCTCCACATGAGTTACACACAACATTACTCAACACATCAATCAATAGTCCCCGAGGAGAGCTTACTTATAGCAAAAATTTAAATGAACTAAACTGTAAACAATATCTAAAAGAAGTAGCTATAAACAAAGAGGGGGAACTATCTAACAACACGCTATATGAAATATCAGCCCCAGATCTGTGCCTGGAGCAGGAAGAGCTATCTAGACTAAAAGTTCCCAAGCAAGGTTGGACTAATCCATACCTGATTGCCTAGTAAAACTGACGAATTGTGAAAATTATTATATTTGGCAGCTCGTCTCTGACTTTACCAGGTTTCCTGTTTCTCGCTCGACACGGTCTAGTAGCAGGGCTATGTACTGAAGAACATGATCATGAAGATGCTGTGAAAATTCGTCTACACGCCGATCAGCTAAACATTAAACAAATCACAGTAACTAAAAAACAGGTAAATAAAGCACTTGTCAGCTGGCTAGAAAGTATTGCGCCCGATTTGATACTGGTAATGACATTTGGCTTAATTCTGCCACACAAATTACTCCGGCTTCCTCCACTAGGTGTGTATAACGTTCATTTCGCAAAATTACCACAGTATCGTGGGCCCGCACCCATTTTCTGGGAATTGCTCAATAACGAATCGGAAGGCGCTATTTGTATCCATAAAATGACAGGGAAAGTTGATCAGGGCCCGGTTGTCATTAACCATCCTGTACCTATGCACGCAGATGATACCTACGGCACCCATCTTCAACGATTGGCTGAACAATCGATCCCTGTACTACAGCAATTCTTTTCACTGCTTGAGGGTGGGCTCCTCGAACAAGCAATGCAGCAACAGAAAAATGAACTGGCACGATATTACCCTCGTCCTCAACAAAGTGATGTAACCATCAAATGGAATCCAGCAATTGGCCGAGGAAATCTATCGTCTAGTCAATGCCTGCAATCCCTGGAATAAAGGAGCTTTCAGTCATCATCAACACTCGATTATCCGCATACTCAGCATTGAAATCTCTTCCTCAGCCGCGGATCATAATGCTGCTGCCGGCACGATATTAGGTTTTGATGACAGCCACTCAATGCTTGTTGCCTGCATCAGGAGTCAGACAATAAAAGTACACACCATACTGACCGATGCTGGTTATATGACAGGCAAGCAACTCGCACAGGCAGGCATAAAAAAAGGGGAGTGTTTCCACTCCCCTCTTTAAGCTATTGTTTAATACTTCACCCTGCCCCTAACTGCTGGTCAGCATTTGCTTCGAAATCTTTCTTTAGTTCCTCGTTATCACCTAGCTCGGCAATCACAGCGGCTTTTTGCTCATCAAGTGAAGGAGCTGCAGCACCTTTCTCAATGACAGGATTCTTTTCAAACTCTTTCGCGATCTCGGTATCGCTCGGCAATCCCTCAGTAATCGCTTTGACGACCTCATCATCGGTCATCGCAGGCGTTTCGCAGGCATCCTGACACTGCTTTTCAAAATCCGCATGAAACTCTTCAGGCAGATTCGCTAGAACTTCCGCTTTGTTATCTTCCAGACTTTGTTGAACTTTATCCATATCTCTCTCCTTTTCTATTATTTTCGACTGCGGGGATCAAATTTCAGACGACATGAGTATAGAACACAATCATCGAATGATCTGTAAAATATTACAAGCAGAATAGGATAGAAAGACAGAAAAATGGTGCCGATGGAGAGACTTGAACTCCCAACCTACTGATTACAAATCAGTTTCGACGCGCCGTAATAAACCACTATATTCAGCAAAATCGACAGCTTGCATATCCCACTAACCATAATAAAACCCTATGAACCACTACATTGTCGTATTCTGGTCATTATATTAAGTTCGATTCACAAATTGACAACTGTAATCTGTCGGTTTACGCTTGGACATGATAAAGAGCTTTAAGCATAAAGGCTTGAAAGAGCTATTTGAAAAAGGCTATACGAAACGAATACGTCAGGAATTACAACCTCGTGCATTAAGACGTCTCGACGTACTGCATAATGCAGAATCTTTATCTGATCTGGAAATACCCGGTTTCAACTTTCATGGCTTACATGGAAAGCCGAAGCGTTACAGTATTCATGTTAATGGCCCCTACTGTATTACCTTTGAATGGCAAGAAGGTGAAGTATTGAGGGTTGATATTGAAAATTATCACTGAGAATGATCATGACAGAATTTACATTAAAAAATAGACCGACCCGCAAACCGACACATCCTGGGGCAGCTCTTCACGATGTGCTCGAAGATATGGAATTATCAGTCAGTGCGTTTGCTCGTGGAATTCATCTGTCCCGCCAGCAACTACATAAAATCCTGTCAGAAAAGGCCCCAATCACTCCAGAATGTGCCGTTAAAATAGGTCGATTCCTTGGGAATGGCCCAGGTATATGGTCTCGAATGCAACTATCTTATGACCTTTGGCAGGCAGAACAGTCTATTGATGAAGTGATTGAACCTTATCATTTGGCTTAATTCAGAATTTTACTGTATAGAAATTCATTCATTACTAAATTACATGCCAAATCCATATAGTACTTATTGGTAGAGCTCTTATTCTTGGAATAAGGCTATGTAACAGCATGAAATTACACCTGGTACAGCTAACACTTTATCGATACAAAAAATTGGAATTGATTTCAATTTTCACCGCAAATTGTATTTAGAATTTGAGGAAATTTGAACCCTCGGGTAGCCCCACTTTTCCTACGAGATCAAGTACCAACAGAAAAAAACAAATAATACATAAATATCAATTAAGATAATGGTGCCGATGGAGAGACTCGAACTCCCAACCTACTGATTACAAATCAGTTGCACTACCAATTGTGCTACATCGGCATATCGGTTGATCAGGGAGACCTGATCAGGACAGGGCGCGGATTCTACTGTAGTGTGGCCGCGCTGGCAACGGTTTCGCACGACCTTGGTAGGCGTTGGGCGCCAACCATTTCACTGATATCCAGTTCGCGTATATCAGACATTTCGGTGTAATCCAGCCAGACCACCGGATTTTGCCGAAACCGCCCTTCCAGACTCGCCTAGTATTCCAGGTTGCTGATTTGTCGGTGTCGACGCTCGGCATTCTCTTTGCCTTTGAAAACGTCTAACGAAATCGTGTTTGCGTATTCTGATGGCGATAGCTTTAGTTGCTGATCACTGCCCCGTATCGATAATTAACAATCTACTGGATCTAAATCTACTCTTTCTCAGGATCTTTTACTTGCAAACTAGATGACCAAAGTAATTATAAGCAAAGTAACTACACTTACCTTATAACCATCAGCAATGAAAGAGCCACCTATACTTGCTCAGGGTGTCTATGCTAAGGCTATGATTTATTAGATCCCCTAATCCGGGCCTTATCCCGGAAGGAAAAGCAACCAGGCTTTTACGGCACCCTCTAGAGGGAGAGAAAACTTGACCCTCGTAGTACCCTATAAACACATATAAGCATATTGTGATCGAATATAGATTATAACATACTTTACATGTGAGCAATCAATCACTACTGGAACACCTCCAGCGGCGTTTCCTGGATGCCCTGTACCGGAAAACATCGCCCGGTGAGATCGTGCTGAAAGGCGGACTCCGCCCTCAGGGCAGTTTATGGTCAGCACCGTCGTACTATGGATATCGATCTGACCATACACCCAAAGCGCTCCTCATCTCACCTGGAAAAACTCATCCGATCTGCTATTGATACAGCTATTCGTGGCACTGAATTTGCGTCGTTAGAGATCAGTGAACCCAAAATGACGCAGACCGTTGCTCGAGTGGGAACCAGCCATCCGCGCCAGCTGGAGACAGCAGTGTCGGCGGCGTGCAAGGGCCTGGCGAAGTCGACCGCAAGCCGGTAGGCAAAGGGAATGGTTGGGGGGCTCTGCCTCCCAAACAAGAGGAACGCGCGCCAAACAACTGATCGACCGCAACTTTCCACCTTACTACCGCGAAGCCATTGAAGAGTACAACAAGAAACTCTCAAGCCGTCGCGCTACCTGCCGCAAGCAGAACTGATGGGGGCATGCGGACTGCTGATGTTGGCTTCTCTGGTGACGGCACCCCTCCCGCTCCGGAAGTCGAAGTGGCGACTCTGGACCGGCGCCTGGAAGTCGTTCCGGCTCGCGCGCGGCACGAATGGCGATGGAATCTGGTACCAGATGCGAGGTGATCGACGCGTTGGCCGGCTGCTGACGATCAGTGACTCGGAAATCGTACTGCAAGCGATGGATGCGGAGTCGCAACAAACGTTGGCTGCGTCGAGTGTCGTCGCGATTCATTTCACGCAGACCACAGAACCGGCGGCGACTGCACCACCAAGCATTGTGGAGTTGCTTGATGGATCGATGGTCTCTTGCGAGAAGGCCGCTTCTACAGGGAGATGTCGCGGCACTTCAAGGAGTCAGTCTCGGCGAATTCTCCGTGCCCCGCAACTCGCTTCGTAGCGTGCTTTACCGCGAACCAGGTGGGTTGGCCGCGGAATGGGAGTCGCTCAAGGCACGCAGCGCCACACGCGACTTTCTCGTGATTCGTAAGGAGAAGGAAGTCGTCGAGGGCGAACAGAAGCGTGTCGTCGAGACGCTCGATCATATTCCCGGAATCATCACCGCGATCAGTGCGGACGAATTGCGGTTTCAGCTCGATGGGAACGAGGTTCCCGTGAAGTTGACGAAAGTGTTCGGCGTTCTGTTCCGGCCGCGTACGACGGAGTCGAAGGCGCGCTGCTCGGTGACGACCGTTGCGGGCGATCGACTGCTGGCGAAAGAGGTCTCAATCAACGCGGGTGGTGCGACGATTATCTGTGCGGCGGGCCCCCGGCTTTCCGTGCCGACGGACCAACTGGTCGATGTCGATTTTCAACAACAGCGTTTTGAGTATCT
>CALODD010000003.1:0-16750 GCA_942491945.1 uncultured Gammaproteobacteria bacterium
CTGTATGTTTGACTGATATTTTCCAGTGTTGGTCGATGTCAACAGCAACATGGGCCTGAAGAGGATCAAGGTTCATGGGGGAAGTGGTATCTTCCGGCCAGTGTTTTACAAACTGTATATACTACCAGCTCATCTTCGCCTGATCAGTGTTGATCTGGTGAATGGCTTCCCTGAATATGCCGAGGTTGTCATCTAGTTTTGAACTACAGCTGGCGATCAACAACAGTATGATACTAAGTATGAGTAGTGATGCTTTATACATGGCTAGAATATTGAACAAATATGCAGCAAGTATAGATGCTGGTTAGTTATGTTTTTTATTTTTGGCAGCTAGAGCAAAAAAAAGTTGAACGCTGACCTAATGTAATTTGTTTAATCGGTTGGCCGCAGTTTTCGCAGGGTTCTCCCGTCTTTCCATAAACTGAGAAATGATGCTGGAAGTAGCCGGGTTGCCCATCGGGTTTGATGAAATCATTCAGCGTTGATCCACCTGACTCGATGGCTGCCGCAAGAACCTGCTTAATCGTCGTCGCGAGTTTTTCATATCGTGCTTTTGAAACTTTATTCGCTGCTCGCTTCGGGTGGATGCCTGCCAGATAGAGCGACTCTGATGCATAGATATTACCGACGCCGACAACAATGTGGCTATTCATGATGAAGTTCTTAATGGCGACTTTTCGATTGCGCGATTGCTGAAAAAGGTAGTTGCTATCAAATCCATCTTCTAATGGTTCAGGGCCAAGTGGTTCAAGTAGTTTATGTTTGTCTACAGCGCGCGTTGTCCAGTGGATGCTGCCAAAGCGTCTGGGGTCGTTGAATCTTAGAATCTTGCCGTTGTCGAAGTGAAATTCGGCATGGTCATGTTTTTTGACTTCATCCTGTATATCAACGATACGCAAGCTACCCGACATGCCGAGATGTAAAATCATACTACCTCTGTTTGTTTCGAACAGGAGGTACTTCGCACGCCGATTAAGTTTGCTAATAGTTTGACCTGTTAGGTTACTTTCCAGAGTGCGCGTGACAGGCCAACGTAATTTTCGATTGTGAATAATAACCTGAGTAACTTTTTGTTGATGTACATGTGGTTGGATACCACGGCGTGTTGTTTCGACTTCAGGTAGCTCAGGCATGGTTATTGTGCTTGGTCGCTGTTAGTCGATGCATCGGTTTGATGTGGTGTCTGCTCGGCGAGTGACGTTAACCCTAGTGTTTCGATTGCCGTATGCGGAAGGTGATATTCGAGAGGGGCCTTTATCAAAACAACATCGATGTCGCGTCTAATCGCGGTGTAGGTGAGATTAGAACCGTCTGTTAGCTTTAGCTGCACCTTGGCGCTTAATGGCTTATTCGTATCATCGTTTTCCTGTGACAGGCTTAACCAGCTGGCTTTAATGCTTTGCCATTGATTGCGTAGGCTGTCGTTGAGTTCAACCATTGCTTCATCAATTTCTAGTGTTTGTATCTCTTTATCTGTAGGTATGATCTGGCGATCCAGATAAGAGATACTGCCTGTGTTCAACTGGTTGATATGTTGGTCGTCGACAAGTAATACCTGGCCATTGATATATATATAACGTTTTTTATCAACTGGCTGTATGCCACCAAAATCGATGCGGACATCATCAAACTGGACGGTTGCTATCGCGGGTGATAAACCAAAGTCAGAGAGGTCTTTACCTTCTGCCGAAAAGTCGGAAGTGACAGACAGGTTTCTGATCGAGAGTAAGCGCCCCAGTACGTTACTATCAGCTGCGTGCTGATAGGGCTCAGTCATTGCCCACTGTGTATCCTGTTTCTGAAATCGGATGCGCTCCTTACCCGGCCGGTCAATAATGATTTGTTGCGGATTATCTGAAACGTAGTCCGTTAGTGTGGCAGTAGTTGATTCGGGTTCTTCGTTATTCAGTAATAGCAGGGCAAGCAAAGCAAGGACAAAAATAAACAAAGCCAGGTTCACTAGCCAGCGTGTACGTTGACGTTTATTCATGCTCGGTTGTTATTGATTCCGTCGTTTCAACCAGATCAAAATGCCGCTGGTGAGCAATAGCAATGGCAGCAGGATCATGAATACTAGTAACAGGGAAAGGGCACCAGCCTGACTAACTTCCAGTTGTGTGTCCGGCGCACTAACGGTGCCAATATTGATCAGGTTATCGTTACTGCTTAACCATTGAAACAACGCGATGCCGAGATCGAGATTCTGACCATTACCCAGATACGTATTGGATAGAAAATCACCGTCACCTATGACGACGATACGTTGAGTGTCTTTTTCCAGCGCCATGCCAATGGTGATCGGGCCTGCGCGCTCTTCGGTATCTGCATCAAAGGCAACATGGTCTTCAATGTTGCCGGTCTCTGTCCAGCTGCGAGGCAGAGTTTGAATTAGCGGTGTTGTCTGGAAGTCACTTTCCTCTGCTTCTAACAGACCAACAGCCTTCGGAAATAATGTCTGGCTATGCAGTGTTTCAGTTGTTGCATGGCGCGGATACTCGATAGCCAATGCGAAGGTAGGGTCGGCGATACCAAATAATTGCGTGGTTGCATCAACCACAATTCCCGGTAGTGCTTTTATATTAAGTTGGCTGAGTATGGCCTGTGTGTATTCACGGTTCTCTGGTTCGGTTAGCAGTAACAGATTGCCACCCTGTTCGATGTAAGTCTCAATCATCTCGATTTCACCGGATAGATAAGCCGTGCGTGGTGAAGCGATGATTAACGTCTGGATACTGTTTGGGATGCCTTGTGTCTTCGCCAGATTCAGAAGCTGGATCTGAAACCCTTTGCTCGCAAGTTGTTCACCAAAGCTGCCCATATCATGGTTGGCCTGTCCAAGTGGGTTACGTTCTCCATGGCCTTCGATAAACGCAAGGATCTGAGTTTCCTTACTGGCAAATCGTGTGAAAAGTTGAGTCAGTGTTTTTTCGCTAATAGCCTGCAAGGTTTCCTGACGTTTATCGTATTGCATCAGTAATTCACCATCGACTGTGATGCCGTGTTCACGAACCAGTTGCGGTACTAAATCAGGGTTTATGAATTCCAGTTCAATGTCGGCTTTGTGTTGATGGTAACGCTCGATTAAATCCGTAATTAAATCACGTGTACCTTTACTGTCATCGCGGGCAAAGGCGGTAACTTTTAGTGGTTGGTCGAGTTGTTTTATCGCCTTAATCGATGCTTCTGTCAGTGAGTTTCGATTGCCCCAGGTAAGGTCAAATGAATGCTGGTATTTTTCACTGGCCCAGGCGAGTAAGCCCATAACCGCGAGAAACAGAATGACAAAGATGATGTTTTGCAGTCGTGCCAACATGATCTAGCCCTGTAGCCTTTGTGCATCCAGACGACGAATAGCAAACACCAGGAAAGTCGTAGCAAATAAAATAAAGTAGGCGACATCGTTTGTAGTAATGCTGCCGCGTAGTAACGGTACAAAATGATTCAGCAACGAAACGTATTCAACGATTTCAGACAGTTGTTGACCGCCGCTGTTTATCCAGAACATCAACCATAATGCGAATAATAAAAAGAAAGACGCGACGGCTGAGACGGCAGGTGAATTTGTCATGCTGGAAATAAAAATACCTGCTGCCGCGAATGCGGAGAGCATCAGTAATAATCCTAGTGCGCCGGTAAATAACTTACCGGTATCCAGGTCGGTACCGAGCATGAGTGACAGCGGCATGATACAAATCATGCCCACCATGACGAACAGGAAATAAAGCGTACCCAGATATTTTCCCAATACGATTTCTGTCATTGAAACAGGTGATGTCATTAGCAGGCTAATTGTTTTGTCGCGGTGCTCCGCACTCAGACTGCGCATCGTAATAATGGGAATAACCATAAGTAACATGAAAGCGACATCGGCAAACAACGGCGCAACGACCCAGTCACTGACGCCCGGTGCATTTTCCATACCGACCAGGCGTGGTTGATTGAGCATGTAGTCTTCTAGACTGTTGAGAAATTGAAGTGCAGTCAGAAACTGTACCAGTGCCAGAATCACCCATGCCAGTGGCGATAGCATCATGCGCTTGAATTCATGGGTAGCGATGACGTGAATCATGTGGATTCTCCAGCGTACATCGTTTGCGTTTTTTCAGGCTCCCGATCTGTGCCAGTCAGATTCAGAAACACCTGCTCTAGCCCAGGCGCCGCAGGGGTTAATTCCAACAATCCCCATTGTTGTTCAATCGCGAGGGTGGCAATGGCGTTAGCTGGGTAGCTGTCAGCGGTATGGGTGATCGTATAACGGCCATCATCGATCTGTTCGATTTCTGTTACGCCATCAATGGCGTCCAGTGATTCGATATCCGGGTTACTATTAAAACGGACAATCAGTTGTGCCTCTGATTCTGCGGTTGCATAGGCGTCGTCATAAGCAATCTTGCCCTGGTACAGGATATTAATGCGATTACATACGGTCTGAACTTCAGGCAGGATATGAGTGGACAGGATCACGCCATGTTGTGTCCCAAGTTCACGAATCAATTCGCGAATCTCTCGGATCTGAATAGGGTCGAGACCGACGGTTGGTTCATCCAGAATAATGACATCAGGCTCATGAATAATCGCCTGAGCAATCCCCACACGTTGTTGATAGCCCTTGGATAAATTACCGATGATGCGTTTGCCGGTATCTATCAGTCCGGTACGTTCACGTGCTTTGTCGACAGCTTCAGCGACCTGCTTATTGCGGATGTTATGCAGACGGGCACAGTAGCGTAGATATTCATCAACTGTTTGATCGCGATATACCGGTGGTTGCTCAGGTAAATAGCCAATATTCTGTTTGGCCTGTTTCGGATCGTCGAGTAAATCTATTCCCTTAATCATGACTGAACCGGCGCTCGGTGCGAGATTGCCGGTTAACATGCTCATGGTGGTGGTCTTGCCGGCACCGTTGGGACCCAGTAGTCCAAGGATATCGCCAGAATTTAATGTGATCGAAACATCGTCTACCGCTCTGTAGTCGGCATAGTTTCGGATCAGGTTTTTGGCTTTCAGTAGTTCGGTCATCGGTTGCGAAAGATACAAATTGGTATCGAATCTGACAATATCTTATTGTGCCAGAGTGATAATTTTGGCGTTCATCTTATTATCCTCAATTTCCAGGATTCCGAGCGAGACCGGCAGGGTAAAACGTCGAGGGCCAGCACTACCGGGATTAATGAACAAAACATCGTCTTTGGTCTCGATCAATGGTTGATGTGAATGTCCAGAGATAATGACATCAATATTGTCCATGGTGGGGTTAATCGAGAGCTCTTTCAGGTTATGGATTAAATAGAATTGCTTGCCCGCTAATGATGTTTTTAGTATCTCTGGGTATTGCCTGGCCCATGCCTGTATATCAACATTGCCACGAATTGCAGTGACAGGTGCAATGGTATTGAGTTCCTGAATGACATTATCTTTACCGATGTCCCCAGCGTGCAGGATATGTTCGCAACCGTTTAAATGCTGATGGACTTCCGGACGAATGAGCCCATGGGTATCTGAAATAATGCCGATTTTCATTGGAATAAATTATTTTTTAGAATGTAGTCAGAGGTTATGCGAGCAGCAAGTTTATGACCAATTTCATTCCAGTGACCGTCGTGAGGGAAATAATAATCTTTTGGTGAACCATCCTTTTCAAAGATGGGTCGAAGGCCGATGAAGTGATAGCCGAGTGATTTAAGTTCACTAACGAACATATTATGTACCTGATCCTCAGACTCCTGGAAACTACCTGACCAGAGAAAACGGGAAGGGATGATCAAGATTAATTGCTCTTTTGTATTGCTTTCCTGAATCAGGCGTTTAAGGCGTTCAATGGACCTGTGAACAGTTATGTGTAGGCGCGATCGGTTGAATCCGTTTCGTTTGTCACGTATAAGATTGAGCTTGTACCCCAGGTTGACGGTGTATTGATTACTATAAATGGCAGAGACTATCGCCGCATAGGCTGCTGAATTGTGCGCTAACCATCTTCTTATTGTCGAAAATCTGAGTGCTTTAGGAATCCGATGTGGTTTTTTTGCGCCGCGATAATATCCACTGATGTCATTTTCCATGCATATGCCCAGAATGAGCTTGTTTATGTTGGCTCCGTGGTGTCGGGCATGCTCAATCAATTTTGCATAGCCATTAAAATTGTTGGGCATGGAGATATTAAAAACATTTTTATTCAGAACTTTTTCAATCTGATTGCTATATCGCTTCTCTTCGCTAACTCCGTGCCCAAGACTATAGGAGTCTCCGACGACAAAAATATCTGACTTTTTTGATAAAGAAGGTTCTTTTGAATCCCGAAATCCCGCTGAATTTGTTTTTACTAAAACGTCAAATTCTCCAGTGTTTTCCCAGTGTCTAAATGTCTTGTTCTTTTCAGCTATACGGAGACCATTTATATTTTCGTATTTCCAGCGGCCATCCGGGCTAAATTGGGGTATGAAAAGCCTTACAGAATATTCCAGAATAACTAATGCTATTAGTAAAGATACGATAAATAACAGAGAGTTGAGGGTGATATTTTTGAGTCTGTGCGTCATGATTAAGCACGGATGCCATATCCTATTTTCATTAAATACATGATGTAAATATAAAGCGTGACGATGAAACCAATAATGATGCTGTACGAGATCCACAGGTCGATATCGGTAATGCCGATGAAGCCATAACGGAAGGCATTAATCATATAGAGGATCGGGTTCGCCAGAGACACGTTCTGCCAGAACTCAGGCAACAACGAAATCGAATAGAAGATACCGCCGAGGTAGGTGAGTGGCGTCAAAATAAACGTCGGGATAATTGAAATATCATCAAAGGTCTTGGCATAAACGGCATTGATAATACCGGCCAGCGAAAACAGAGTGGCCGTCAGAAAAACAATACTGAATAGCACCCAGACGTTATGTATGCTCAACTGAGTAAACAACAGTGAAACGCATGTCACAGCAACGCCAACAATCACGCCGCGCGCAATGCCGCCACCGGTATAGCCAAGAACAATAATGTAATTCGGTGTAGGCGAGACCATCATCTCTTCGATATGTCGTTGAAACTTCGCCATATAAAATGACGCAACGGTGTTGGCATAGCTCTGAGTAATGACGGCCATCAGAATCAGGCCGGGTACGATGAAATCGATATAACGATAACCTTCCATCTCGCCGATACGGTCACCGATCAGGTTGCCGAAGATAATGAAATATAGCCCGGTGGTGATCATTGGTGGCAGTACGGTCTGTTTCCAGATGCGGATAAACCGCAGGAATTCT
This sequence comes from uncultured Gammaproteobacteria bacterium, assembly GCA_942491945.1. Classification (GTDB taxonomy): domain Bacteria; phylum Pseudomonadota; class Gammaproteobacteria; order JAJDYQ01; family JAJDYQ01; genus JAJDYQ01. Next base: position 7,269 of record CALODD010000003.1, read on the forward strand.
TTAATGACGATGGTCTTGAATGCAATCCATTGTTGACGTGCATTCATGAGGCTTTCCTGTCATCGACCAGATCAAGGAACAGTTGTTCCAGACGGTTACTCTTATTGCGCATGCTTAATACGGTGATGTTCGCGGCATTCAACTCTTCAAACAGAGTGTTAATACCCGAGTGTTTATCGATATCGACCTCAAGCGTTTGTGAGTCAGTGAGACGCGCAGCATGACAGTGTAGATCGGGCACGGTTTCCAGTGGTTGGTCGAGATCCAGCACGAAGGTTTCGTTACCGAGTCGATTAATCAATGCTCGAGTACTGGTGTCTTCAATGACCTTGCCTTCATCAATGATGGCAATATTACGACACAGATTTTCGGCTTCTTCCAGATAATGTGTGGTCAGGATTATGGTTGTACCCTGTTCGTTTAACTCAGTCAGAAACTGCCACATGGTACGACGATTCTCTATATCGACTCCCGCCGTAGGTTCATCAAGAATCAGTAACTTCGGGTTATGCATTAGCGCGCGCGCGATCATCATGCGGCGTTTCATACCGCCCGATAAATTGCGGGATATCTCATGACGTTTCCCCCACAGATCGAGTTTTTTTAGCCAGTACTCAGCACGCTTAAATGCCTCATCACGCTCAATGCCGTAATAGCCCGCCTGATTGACTAATATCTCTTCAATCGGCTCCCAGACATTAAAGTTGAATTCCTGCGGCAAAACGCCAATACAGGACTTGGCTTCAGTAAAGTGTGTATCGGTGTCATAACCATAAATCTTCACAGTACCGCTGGATTTATTGATTAAAGATGTAATGATACCGATGGCGGTCGATTTGCCCGCGCCATTGGGTCCCAGCAGTGCAAAGAAATCCCCAGGCTCAACCTTCAGGTCGATTCCACGCAGCGCGACAAAACCATTGTTATAGGTCTTGTGCAGGTTGGATATTTCTAGTGCGAGATCACTCATGTACAGGTTTAGTCCAGCGCAGTTGCTTTTCAATCGAACGGATAATACTGCCGGCAATGTCTTTGCCTGTCGCAGTTTCGATACCTTCCAGTCCTGGTGAGGAATTTACTTCCAGCAGCAGGGGGCCTTTGGCGGAGCGAATAATATCAACACCGGCGACTTTCAGCCCAAGTATCTTTGCTGCCTTGACCGCTAGTTTACGTTCTTCTGGGGTAATACGAACGATTGATGCGGTACCACCCTGATGGATATTGGCGCGGAATTCGCCCGGTGCAGCTTCGCGTTGAATCGAAGCAACGACTTTGCTATCGATGACGAAACAACGCAGGTCTTTTCCCTGAGCTTCCTTCACGAATTCCTGTACTAGTAGATTGGCGCGTAGAGACTTAATCGCATTGATCACGCTTTCTGCGGCTTTCTTTGTTTCAGCAAGAACAACACCTCGACCCTGAGTACCTTCAAGTAGTTTGACGATGAGTGGTGCGCCGTCGACCATCTCAATCAGGTCACCGGTATCCATCGGCGAATTCGCAAAGCCGGTAGTTGGGATATCCAGACCATTTTTTAGCAACAGCTGCAATGAGTATAGCTTATCGCGTGACTGCGCTACTGCATCCGACTGATTAATAGTGTAAACGCCCATACTCTCAAACTGACGTGCCAGTGCGCAGCCGTAAAAGGTTGCGCTGGGGCGAATACGGGTAATGACAGCATCCAGTTCATTAATCACGCGACCACCGCGGTAATGTACTTCTGGCGCATTGGCATCCAGCTTCATATAGCAATGTTTGATGTTGAGGAACATCATCTGGTGCCCATGTTCAGCACCCGCCGCCATAATGCGCTGGTTACTATAGAGCTCCGAATTGCTGGCCAGCAGAGCAATTTTGAGTCCAGTTTTTGGTTCCAGATCCTTGCCATAGAGTTTATTGATGTCTTCAATGGCGGGGTCATAAACATTAAATGAAATGGATGGGTCAACTATGACACGCCCATGCATGGCCTCGCGACCAAGCAGCATGCGATAACCCATGGAATCACGATTAGTCAACGTCAGGTTGATTTCCCATTCGGCATCAGCAATCTGCATTTTCGAGCGGATCACATAGCGCTTCTCGCTCGTACCGTTCGAACTTTTGATCAGGCGACGATCTATGACAGGTGATTCGCAGCGAACCGTGGTTTTACGATCATGTTGTAGCGGGTGAATATCGAAGCCTACCCAGGTCGCGCCATGGCGCTTAAAAGTCTTTATATTAAAGGCATGAATGGAAGACGTTTTAGCACCCGAGTCTACCCGTGCCTTAATGGCTGGGACATTAAGCTCGGGAAAACCACACCATTCCTCACAACCAACGATAATCTTGTCTTGCATGATACTAACCAGAAAAAGGGAAAAAAGCGGATTATTGACGGTTTGTATGAGTGTAGCAATGTCAATGTTTAACAAGGCTACCGGATTATTGTGTAACCCCTACGTGAAGCGGCCTTCTGTAATATGACCAAAAGCAGTCATCGCGCTGGTGCGTCTGGCCATGTCTAGTCTAGTGTAATGTCGGTGTAATCCTTTTCAAGATTTCGGCCCATGGGTGGTTTTTTCTGTACACGTAAAACACCTCACGTTGAAAATCTGGAGCATCTTTGACTTCGAAGAGCTTGCCTTCAGCTATCCATTTATCCGACTGTTGTCTGGATAGGTAAGCCATACCGCCGTGTGTTAACAAATAATCCAGTGCCATGCTTGAAATATTGACACTCAACATAGGGTACAGCTTATCTCCCAGTTGTTGTTGGTGTAGATCAGAAAAACGTTCGCCCCAGTCTACAAATATATAATCACTTATTGGCTCTTCTATTGATCTAGGTTTGGAAGCAGAAACCAGTATCAATTCAATATCACCGATATTCATGATTTCTAGTCCCGGATGATGAGGCGGTTCGAACATGATAGATGCATCCAGCTCGTCTGACAGCAGGCGTTCCTGTAGAAGAGAAGCTGAAAATACATGTAGTTGAAAAAGCAATTGCGTATGCTGGTTCTGTGTTCCGCCAAGCCAGACGGGCGACAATATTGACCAGATGTCATATACCATCCCAAGACGTAGTAATTGCTGTTCAGGATCACCAGCAAGACGCAGTTCATTTTTAGTCTGTTCCCATTTTTTAACTATGTCTTCAGCTACCAGTGCCAGTTTACGACCTTCCGGGGTAAGCTGGATGTTATTTCTGGTTCTGCTGAGTAGTTGAACCCCAACCACATCCTCCAGTTGTTTGATTCTTGCACTGACGGCTGACTGGGTCAGGCAAACTTTGTCAGCGGTCTTGCCGAAGTGTCTTAGCCTCGCCACTTCAGCAAAGGTCTTGAGCAGATTAATGTTCATGGCAAGTCGACAAAATAGTGATGAATCGAATAATGATATTTTGTTAGTAATTAAGAAGCTATCACTTTTAAATGGGTATCCGGATTATCGTGAGTATATCTTGCCAGGTGTTGCGTATTCGTTTTATACAAAACAGAGTACGACATCCTGTAAGCAGCCATTCAGCCCCTTCTCTCTGACCGACGATTCTTGGTACAAAAGGACAATCAGAACATCCCTGATCAGACTTAATCTAGTTCTAATGGCCAGTCAAATCATTACTGTTTTTACTGGATAGGTGGCTCTTCTAAGTAGGGCTCTGCTTCTGATAGTTCCTCGGTGAAGGCTTCAACATTCTCCGCAGCATCTTCACTAATCTTAAATCTGGCAATATGAAAAAGTGCATCACCCTCGTTAATTAGAGGCAAATTACTGCGACCAACAATAATGCCACTTGTAGGCGCGGTTACTTCTGTCTCATCATCACCGAATGGTGAGGATATAGCCCCAAGAATATGGTTCTTCTCAATGCTTTGCCCAAGTGAAGTATAAGCTCGAAACATGCCGCTTTCGGGTGCTCGTACCCAAAGCGAAGATCTGGCTACTAAAGGTTCCACTTCTTTTTTAGGTTTATACTTCCGTTCTGGAAGCATTTTGAGGCTGCGCATTACGTTCAATATTCCTTTTAGCCCTGCTCGAATAGACAACTCATCAAACCTTAATGCTTCTCCAGCTTCATATAGCAACATAGGTAACCCTTTTTCACTAGCGGCCTGACGCAGAGAGCCATCCCTTAATGACGAGTTTAGGATAACAGGTACACCAAATGCCCTGGCTAAACTTTCCGCCTCAGCATCGTCAAGATTTACTCTAATCTGAGGGAGATTGCTACGATGAATTGCGGCCGTGTGTAAATCTATACCATGAGTACACTTCTCAACAATCTCCGTCATAAATAAATTGGCTAATCGTCCTGCAAGTGAACCGCGTTCAGAGCCTGGAAAACTACGATTCAAATCTCTACGATCTGGAAGATAACGTGAGTGATGAATAACACCATATACATTAACTGTGGGTATGGTAATCAATGTGCCACGTAAGTTTCGTAGCGATTTGCGCTGGAGTAAGCGACGAATTATCTCAACACCATTTAATTCATCGCCATGTATCGCTGCGCTAATGAATAATATTGGGCCATCTTTTTTCCTCTCCAAACCCTTACCGGCATATCTATCGGTGTTTGTGTGTGCAATAACGCAATCGGTAAATTTATCGTAGCTCGTTCACCTGGTAAAACATCGATACCCCCTATAGATAATTCAGTCATTATTTTTCGCGCGATTTTTCTTAGGTTTCTTGCGTGTCAAATATGACTTTCCAGGGTCAACCAAATATAGGCCTTTCATCGCTGTACGCCCTAAAAGCATGCGAAACCCCATGGTATCGCGATTTGTTAATGTGACCTCGACTGTATGTACGACACCACCAATATCTACTTTGGTCTCTATGACATAACGTTGTTCAATATGTCCGCCAGAATCACGAACTTCCCTTTCATCGAGCACTGGTGCCTGACATTTAATAACTTCACTTAAATCTCGCTGGTTAGGGTGAATGCTAAATCTTACAAGTTTCTCTTCTGAGCCCTCATCTAAATACACATCGAATGCATGCAACGCAGACGTCCTGGCACCCGTATCTACTTTGACTTTAATCCATTCAATCCCTAGTTCAGGAAGCGACACCCATTCACGCCATCCAAGTGTCTTAGTCATTTCCTGATTGTTCCATGTGGTCTGGTTAGGACTGTTCAGATGTATCTGGATTGGTTACTTCTGTATCCGGTAGCTCTTGCACTTCTGGACTCCGACGACGGCGTGTTCGAGCTGGCACCATGCCTCGCATCGATTCCATTTTGCCAAAGCATAATAATTTATCTTCAGGCTCCAGAATACGATCCGACTTTGGATTAGGTATTACCTTATTTCCACGGTAGAGCGTAAGGACATTAAGGTCTTTTGCTGAAAGGTCAACATCATGAATAGCTTTACCCACATAATCTGAGCCATCAGGAACATATATCTCGCTAACGCCATAACCTTTGCTGACGGTAAGTCTTTGTCGTATATCAATTTCTGGGAACTCTACCTGTGCAGCAATATAATCGATTATGGCACCCGCAACGTCTAGCTGCGTGCAACTTTCTATTCCCTCTAGACCAGGGGAAGAATTTAGTTCCATGATTTGAGGGCCATCAGCGCCTTCCAACATGTCCACGCCAGCGACTCGTAGCCCCATAATTTGTGCGGATCGTATAGCTGCCTGTTCATACTCTTCTGACAGCTCTATTGGTTCTGCAACGCCTCCCCGATGAACATTGCTGCGAAATTCCTGGCCTTGCGCAACGCGCCTCATAGCTGCAACGACCCTGTCGCCGACAACTAATGCACGTATATCTTTACCACGGCTTTCAGCAACAAATTTCTGAATGAGGATATTTTGTTTCTGGCTTTGTAATAGCTCAATAATCGATTCTGCGGCCTTTACGGTATCGGCAAGAAGTACGCCTATTCCCTGTGTTCCCTCAATAAGTTTGATAACAACAGGAGCGCCGCCAACCCTTTCTATAGCTGGTAATACGTCTTTCTTATCTCTAACGAAGGTGCTTTCAGGTATACCGATGTGATGTCGAGCTAGTATCTGAAGACTACGTAATTTATCCCTCGAATTAGCGATACCATGAGCGGTATTAGCGCAAAACACGTCCATTTCCTGAAATTGCCTGACCACTGCCGTGCCATGATAAGTAATTGAAGCGCCTATGCGTGGTAGAACGGCGTCATAGTCGCTGAGCCGTTTTTGCCGAAAATATAAATCTGGCTGTCCCTGCTTCAGGTCAATAGCGAACTTAAGTGTATCAAGCACTTTAACCTTCATACCTCGATCAATCGCGGCCTCTTTGAGGCGGCGGGTGCTGTAGGCTTTCAGGGAACGGGAAAGTATAGCTAGCTTCATCATCCGATTGCTTTATTCTTTGTCAAATACAAGGAGATTTAACAGTGTATACTGCTTTCACATTTAAGAATACACAACAGGTATTTAATAAACCTTTAATGATTTCAACCTGAGCATTTGAGATACAATCCTATTTAGACAAACGCAATACTTCTTTTGTTAGCGAGTCTATCTTTTCATGTAATCTGGTAATTTCCAGATCTGTTTTCAAACTAACCTTATAGTTTGCGGATATTTCTAGCCTGTCTTTAGCAGCCTGCCTATTCTGAGACATCATAATCACCGGCGCTTGTAATGCTGCCAATGAGGATAAGACAAGATTAAGTAGAATATATGGGTATGGGTCAAACGCCGTGTAGTTTGCCACCAATATGTATGAATTCAGGAACATCCAGGAAACTAAGATCGCAAGAAAGATTAAAATAAAAGTCCAGGAACCTCCGAACTTTGAAATCTGATCTGCTAGTCTTTGACCAAATGTCATTTGTTCATGAAATGACAGGTTAATATTCTCTGCCAGAGGTTCACCATCAGCTATGCTTTTAATGACTTCTTTCTCATTGTCGCTTAACTCGCCATATGACTGACCGAGCAAGGCTTTAGCTAAATTTTCAAAGTACTTTTTCATTTTTACCTTCTATTTCAAAAACCATATTATTTATTGGAAGGTTCAGTATTTGCCGATGCCTTTTCAAATTCTTTTATTTTACCAACCACGGAATAACTTGATTTTGGGTTAATGACGGTAGGTCTACCGATAAGTAGATTGTTCGGATAAATTATGTACTCTCTGTTCTCACTGATTAGTTTCGTATTGAAGAGATTGATTTCAGAAATAATGCCTTCAACGTAGTTGTCAGCTTCTATGATCCTGATGAAGTTTCCACGTTTAAAGGAATCATGAAAAAGTAGAATAAAAAATGCAGTGATACTACTTAAAATTGACCAGTTGGCAAATAATGCCACGCCTGTTAGTGCGACAATGCCCGAAGAAACTGCGAGCAACCATTTGAAATCAAAACCCCAGATGAATAAAACTATGGCAAGAATGAGCGTGCCTTAAAGTAAGCTAAAGGTTGTCACTGCCTTCCGAAGGGCATCATTTTTTAAAGAGCCCTTTTCAATAAGATCTTCAAGCTTGGGGATTACTAAACGGCGTAGTACGAAATAGAGCACGACGACAATCAAAGTCAGTATTAGATTTACCTTATAGGTTATAGCCCATTCGAAGTAATTATTTTCCATCTGCATGAACTCACTGGAATTGAATGAAATAACCTGACTATTGAATTTATACGGGAATAGAGGCTATCAAGTGATATTACATCCAAAATTCGAGTGAGAATACTAGCTGGCAAGAATAAAGCTAACCTTTCTCCAGTATTAGTACCACGGCATTGATGAGACTCGTGCACTTTCAGCGGCCGGTTGGCCAGTCATGGACACGGAGACCAATTGACTGATCATCTCTTTGGTGTAGTCATCGGCAATATTAAGAACACGGAAACGTTACCCATAACTGATCTGATCCGATACAAAGTCCATTGGCCAGGGCCTATTGGCTCTTGTGGACACGAACATTGGTAATCGAAAGTGTTGCAGATTTTTACGTTTCCTTGTCTGTATCTGAAGCTTCTTCTTGGTGTACAGTAGGTAGGCGCGTTTCTGATTGATAACAAGCTTCTTTGCCTTCAAAAGGCCATGCGGCATCAGATAACCATAGTGCAAGAATCGTGGAGCTAATGTCTTGAGGCGACCTATAGAGCAGACCTGATGCATCCTAAAGCTTTTCTTTGGGTGCTGTAGAATAACGGTTGCAGATAAATCGGAAATCTAAATTTATGATAAAGATCTATCATCATAGTAGGCCTCAAGTTGCTCTCTTAACATCCGATCTTCTAGTAAGCGCTCTATTTTCCTTCGTGCGGCAAGTCGTTTTCTCTTGTCATTAGGTAAGTCGTTATATGACCATGCTCCATCGATCTCATTGTCAATTGTTTTTATAAATTCATCATCTCCGTAATTTTTTGACACTTTAAATATCCTCAATAAATCAAAAGGTGGTGATTAACCTGTTCTGTGAAAAGAATACGTAAATCCGTGTGGCTATTGGCAATCCAGTTATCCTATGCTCAGGTCATTGCCGCTAGACAAGATTACGAATTTACAAAACACTTATTTGCACTTCTTTTCGAAAGATGGAAAACAAATACTTTGAATTATGTCGATCAATAAATTTTGTTGGTATTTTTGATGCCATGCTCCTTAAATATCAAAGCCAAAAAGTATCGCGAAGAATGATCTGATGTATGGTAATAACCCCGTGAATCCTTATTATTGGAGATGTCATAAAAATGAACAGTAAAACCCTTCTAGCCTTCATTACAGCAATAACATTTGCTTATGGTGTGATTAGTTCACCTCTGTATGCTAATGAAGAAATCGAAAATACCTGTATGGATAAGGCTGACCAGCAGAATCTCAAAGGAGATGAATGGGATAATTTTGTTACAAAGTGTATCGAGGAAACTCAGCCAAAAGACCCAAACTAAGCGCTTGAAAAACAGGCTTACTTAGCTGTTATATCCATTGGTCAGCCCGTGAAAACAGGGCTGACTGTTTAAAGCTATTACTAACAGCATCTTCATATTATGTATTTAATAGGTATCCCTGATATGAATACACGCAATCTAAGGATGTTCTTAATTACTTCAAGGCAATATCTGGAAAATGGTTCGCGGACTATTGAATATGACGGTCAATTACCCAGATTATCTGAAATCGTTAAACTTCGATATCCAAAATTTTCCAAAAGGCAACTAAAACTATTAGATGATCGAAGTGCTGAGCGATCGTAGGCCATCATTAGTCGTGTAATTAGCAAGGTAAGAGTGAGTAGTGGCAAAATGACTTTCAAAAGAAAGTAATCTCACGAAAAGTTACTGGTCTAATGAACGCTGGAATCTGAATGTCCGATCATTCCACATCTTTTGCATTAGCAGATCATTAATGCGGGTTTATCTGGGATTTAAACATGGATTAGCGCAAAAGAAATTCTTTAATATTGCTATGAAAAGTTTATAGAGTGCTAGATTTTACGGATCTGTATTGAGAAAAGATGTCCAGAATATATTATC
>CALODD010000004.1:0-44786 GCA_942491945.1 uncultured Gammaproteobacteria bacterium
ATCATCGCCGTTCAGTTACGTGGCTGCTGGGGCTCCCCGGTCCGAGCTCGGCGACGACGCCACATGGCTCGTGCCCGATGATCGTCGGGCTCGGCTCTGTTCCGCGGTATCGCAGGAGGTCGCTTCCGCACAGACCTGAGGCCCGGATGGTGATGACGGCCTCGCCCGGACCGGGTCGAGGGTCGGGGAACTCGCGGAGTTCCGACTCGCGGTTGCCGGTGAAGATCAGTCCTCGCATGTGCTCTCTCTTTCGTGGGTGACTGTCGTGTTCGCTCAGAAGAACGACATCACAGCCTTTTCCCTCGTGTAGCTCATCAGCTCCTCGAGGCATCCTTCTTTCCCGATACCGCTGTTCTTGAAGCCACCGAACGGGAGTCCGCGGGTCTTGCCCTTGGAGCCGTTCACCCACAAGACCGGACTGCACCCGGGCAACCAACCGGTTCGCCCGGGCGGCGTCACGTGTCCAGATACGGGCGGTCAATCCCAGATCGAGGCTGTTGACCTGGTCCATCATTTCGTCTTCGTCAGACCACGGGATGACTGCCATGACTGGTCCGAAGACCTCCTCCCGGAAGAGCCGCATGTCGGGGTTGACGTCGGCGAACACCGTTGGTGCAACGTAGCAACCCTTTTCGAGATGAGCCGGGCGGGAGCCTCCGCACACGAGCCTCGCGCCGTCGTCGACAGCGTTTCGGATGTGGCTGAGGACTCGTTCGTAGTGTCCGGGGAAGCCGAGTGGCCCCATCTCCGTTGCTTCCGAGCGAGGGTCGTCGACGATGAGGCCGTTGCAGATCACGGCGAGGTGTTCGATGAACTCGTCGGCGATGGACTCGTGCACGAACACTCGAGAGTTCGACTGGCACGACTGGCCCATCGTCTTGCGCATGTTCATGCCGTTGACGGCCTCTTGTGCGGCGACAGCCGGATCCATGTCGTCACAGATGATCATGGGGTTCTTGCCACCGAGCTCCAGCGTCACATGCTTGATGTGTTCAGCACCTGCACGCATCACAGCACGCCCTGTTTCGACGCTGCCGATGAATGCGACGCGGGGGATATCGGGGTGGGATGCGATGGCACCACCGACCTCGGCACCGTTGCCGGTGAGCACAGACAGAACGCCGGGCGGGAGGAGGTCTTCAACGAGTTCAGCAAATGCGAGGGAAGCGAGGGGGTCTGGTCGGGCGCCTTCAGGATGACGGTGTTTCCTGCAGCGAGTGGGGCGGCGATCTTTGCTGCGGAGAAGTTGAAAGGGTGGTTGAAGGGGATGATCCTGCCGACAACGCCGTACGGCTCGCGGATGCTGTAGGACACGACACCGGATTGGCTCGGCAACGTGTCTCCTTTGGTCTCGCCGGCAATCCCTGCGAAGTAGTCGATCTCGTCGGCTGCTCTCAGCGCATCGACCCTTGCCGTGGTGATCGGCAGTCCGGCATTGTCGACATCGATGATGGCGACACGGTCGACGTCGTCACGGATCCTGCCGGCGATCTGACGGAGGATGTTGGCACGTTCGGTCCACGGACGTCCGCCCCATTCCGGTGCTGCCTGTTTGGCCGCTTCGACGGCTCTGTCGACGTCTTCTGCCGTCCCCGCAGCCACCTCGGCAATCTGCTCTTCTGTGGCGGGATTGAACGTTGGCGTGGTTCCGCCATCGGATCCCTGCCGCCACTCCCCGGCGATGAACATCGGACGGGCATCGTTGGTCGTTGCCATGTGTGCGCTCCCTCGAAACGAGATTCAATACACTATACAATCGGCTGGTAACACTGGTTTCACCCCAGTGTTACCCGGATGGTGGTCGGTGAACGGTATCCGGATCACCCATCATGCGGCCCTGAATCCCCGGTGGCGAGGGCAACCAAACCAGCGACGTCGGTCGCGGTGTCCAGTGACTTGATTGCATCGAGCAACGCTTCCGCCCTGGCCGTTCCCACAACGGGTTCCACACACGCCTTGAACTTTCCGACAATCTCGCTGTCGCTGAGCGCCAGAGCCGTCCCGCGACCCCGCGCTTTTTCGACTCGTCGACGCTGTGTCGTGCCGTCGGCCAAGACGAGCGTGACCTCACCTGCGTACTGGTCGGGACCGAACTCCTCGGGTGGGAACGCCTCCGCGGTGGTGATCGAAAGCAACTGTTTCACGTCAGGTCTTGACAGCGCCTCCTCGGTGAAGTCCTGAAGTGTGACGGCACCGGTCGTGAGTGCCGTGGCGACGAGATATTGCACGCTGAACTTGCCTGCCAACGGTGTGGTCGGTGCCGGGTTGTTCGTGTGGCGAAGCCGGCGTGGATGAAGTCGGATCCGTATCGCCTCGATTTCCACCTCCGTGGGTGAGGTCGCCGCCGCAGATCGAGCACCGCATCGACGGCAGGGTGTGCACTGGCACAGCAGGGGTATTGCTTGATGACGAGGCCGGGCTCGACGAGGTTCCACGTGCGGGACTCGGTGGCGTCGAACGGCGCTTGACGGAATCCGTCCTCCCCGTTGTAGACGGAGGCAAAACCTTGTTCGTGTTCGAACGCGGCAGGGTTCCCTTTGATGCCTGCTTCGGCGAGCAGTGCTGCGTGGAGTCCATTGCGAGCGGCCTCGCCGACCTGAATCGACTTCATATGGGTACCGAAATGTGTACGGAGTCCCGACGGTAGAGCGCTGGCTATCGACAGGGCTCGGGCGATGCCGTCGGCATCGAGGCCAAGCAGCTTCGCCGATGCCGCAGCGCAGCCGAAGATCCCGGAGGGTGGCCGTGGGGTGCCAGCCGCGTTCGTAGTGGGCGATGTTCACCTGGTTTGCGATGTGGGCGGCGACCTCGACACCGGCGGCATAGGCGGTGAGGATTCCGCGACCGGTCACCGTTCGGATTTCAGCGAGCGCCAGGAGCGGTGGGAGTATCACGACGCTGGGATGCCCGCCGAGGGTGTCGGAACTGTCGTCAAAGTCGAGCACATGCCCGACGGCAGCGTTGAACATGGCCGCACCCTCGACGCCAATCCGTTCGGATCGGCCGAACAGTCCACACGCCGGATCGGCGATGAGTCCGGCCGTCTTGATGTATCGGGCCAAAACGTCCGTGAGCTCGTGGGTGGTGCCGGCGATGGAAACACCGAGCAGGTCCAGCACCGCATCTTTGGCGGCCTGTTTCGCTTCGGGTGGGAGATCGTCGTACGGTGGTGACTCGACCTCGCAGGTCGGCGCTCACCCGGCGGGCCGGTGTGACCCGACACCTGGGTTCGTGCATCGGGTGGTTCACCGATCAGACCGGGAGAGGTGCTCGAGATCGTCGAGGGCCCACCGAAGCGAGCGGCGATTGCATCGGTGCGTTCTGAACCGAGAATCGGAGTGACGAGACGCCGAAACTTCACATCGAGGTCGTCATCGGACATCGGGTTGTCTGGCTCCCCATATGGCTGCGCAACCTCTTCGACGAACTCCCTGCCGTTGGCGCTGATGAAGACCCTGGCGGGGCGCTTTGCCGGATAGTCGTGATCGAGGTCGTCAGCGATCACAATTTCCGTCAGCTGAACGAGCGACTGGAGCAGCTCGTTTGAGCGTGCATCTGCCTCGAACTGTCGCCATCCCGACCTCGCCGTGGACAAGCGCTGCACTGGGCGAATAGGAAGGCTCATCTGGGCGTCCAGGGCGGTGCGGATGTCCTTGTTCCCGTAGCTCGCAGCGATGGTGAACGTCTCGACCCTGATGCTGTCGATGCCCGCAGGGTCAAGGTTCTCGCGTTTCCGGATCGCCAAGGCGGCGTCCACCGCAGCGTGTACGTGTCGGCAGCAGGCGTGTGGTTTGTTGTATGTGCGCGTCATCCGCCAGGTGGAGCCGAGATCGGCAACGAGATGGTCGCGGTCGAATTCGCCTCCTGCGAAAGGCATTCATGTACCCATGTGCTCCTTCGAGCACGTTGGTGGGTGCCATGAGACCTCGGGCGGCGAGTTCGGCGCTGACGACCCCGTCGCAGCAGCCTTCCCGGCGTGGTATCGCTTCACATCTGAGCCCTGGTCGTGGTACGAGAGCAGACCGCCGGCGTGCGGAGCCGGCAAGTCCGAAGGCATTCCCCAGGCCGGTCGCATCGAGATCGAGGAGAGCACCAGTGGCGGTGGCTGCCCCGAACGTTCCGAACAGGGGAGTGTTGTGGAACCCGCGTTTCCACTGTGACGGGTGTGTTGCCCCACCCAGCCGACATGCGACCTCATACCCGAGGGCGATGGATCGGGTGAGCTGGTCTGCATCCGCATCAGTCGCTTCTGCCATGGCGAGTGCCGCTGAAACGACGGTGCATCCAGGATGGCCACCGCCCGGTGTGTAGCCGTCGTCGAGTTCGAGGGCGTGTGCAGCGGTGCCGTTGACCAGCGCGGCATTCGGTGCGCTGAGTCGCACATCGGTTGCGATGACCGTCGCGTTGGACGACGAGTCGTGGCTGGCCGCGTAGTCACGCACGATGGACGCCGGTTCCGCCGAAGCGCCCACGATCGTGGCACCGAGATAGTCGATGAGCGACCGACGGACCTGATGCGTGACGTTCGGGGGGGGAGGTCCCTGAGATCGTGTGCTCGCAGCCCACGATGCCAACTGAAGGGTCAGACCATTGTCGGTGGCAATGGGCTCGGGGTTTGCGGACACGGGCACCTTTGGGAGAGAGGTGTGAACCTATATTCTATCGGCGGCTGTTCGGGGCGCCGGCCATCGTAGATGCCGGTTTCACAGACCGATCTCGAACCGTGAGGAACGCCCAGACACCCATGTCCGAGAAGGCCCATCCAACTGACATCGGGACGATTGCTCTCGCGGATCACAGCTGTTTCTTCGTCGGCGGCGATTATCGCGAGATCGATACCGGTGTGATCTGTGAAGGCTCGATGTACGTCGAGTGCTTCGTGCCGACGGATCAGAGCCACGACCTGCCCGTTGTCATGGTGCACGGCAAGGGTCAGACGGGTACGAACTTCATAGCTACTCCGGATGGGCGACGGGGCTGGCTTCACGACTTCCTGCGGGCGGGATACGCGGTGTACATCGTCGATCAACCCGAACGTGGTCGGTCAGGTCATGTGGCGACGTCGTACGCCAACCCGGGAGCGCTTGCCGCCAGCACTGCGGATCACGTCGAACGGCGTCTCGTCGGTTTCAAGGAGACGATGCAGTGGCCGATGGCGCACCATCACACGCAATGGCCCGGCACCGGGAAGCGAGGCGATGCAGCCTTTGACCAGTTCTATGCGTCGCAGGTCGAGAGTCTCACGGACGGCATGCGCACGCAGGAACTCAACCGCGATGCCCTGTGCGCTCTCCTCGATCGGATCGGTCGTGCCATTGTCCTGACCCACTCCCAGGCCGGTACGTTCGGCTGGTTGGTCGCTGATGCTCGACCGGAGCTCGTTTCCGCCATCATCGCGATCGAACCAGCCGGTCCACCCTTCCGCAATGTTGTGTTCGATGGTGATGATGCTGACTGGTACCGACATTCCGAGGGCCTGTCGATGCCGTGGGGGATCGCCAGTATTCCGTTGTCCTACGACCCCCCTGTGGTGACTCCCGACGATCTGGAGCCGACGCTCGATGACGAGCCAATCGACCCGGAGTTGGTGAGGGTCTACAAGATGGGTGGTCGCGCGAGGCGACTTCCGAACCTCGCTGGGATTCCGATCGCCATCGTTTCCGGGCAGGCCTCGTATCACGCAACCTATGACTACGGCACGTCCCGGTTCCTGACCTCCGCAGGGGTCGAGAACGACCACATCAAACTGGTGGATCTCGGCCTGAAAGGCAACGGCCACATGATGATGCTTGAGAAGAACAACCACGAGATCGCGGATCAGCTTCTCGAGTGGCTGAACCGCAACGTCGAGGGCTGACTTCGGCTTCAGTCGAAGTCGAGTGCTGCGTCGGCGTCGAGCGGGAAGGCCGGGCGCGGGAGCCGCACCCAGTCGAACTCCAAGACCCGGGACTGGGTGTGACCGGGCGTGTCGACCCGGATCAGCTCCTCGGTCCAGTCGGCGAAGTACTGGAAGTTGGAGGCCGTCTTCACCACCACCGTCTGCACGGCGTCCCGGTCGGTGGCGTCGACGCCGAGATGCGCCCAGAACGTCGGCTTGAGGACCGATCCGGTGCGATACCGGGACACGCCCACCAGGACGTTGCCGACTTTGAGGAGCGCGGTGGTCCCGAACTCCTGGGCCTCGTCGTGGATGTCGGCGGTCATGACGCCGTCGGTGATGTTCAGCACTTCGGCGGTCACGGTGATCGGCTCACCCCAACGGGTGCCGGACGATCGGCCGAGTTGCACCTCGATCGTCGCGCCCACACCCGCCTCGGCCGCCTTCAACGCAGCGGCCTCGTCGACCATCGGGACGAGGGCGGTTCCTCCACGTCCTGGCGGAGCATCTCGGCCAGGATCGTGTTGGAGTCACCGGCTGCGCCGCCTGCCACGCTGTCGCCGGTGTCCGACAGCACCACGATTCCCCCCGGGATGCCGCTTCGGCCTTGGCCACCGCTGCCAGCGACGGGAATCGACTCCTGGACCATCAGGTCCTCACGGAGCTCCCACACCTTGCGGGTCAGGTCCTTGGCCAACTCGTCTGCGAGCTGCGGGTCGTTGTCGGTGTAGACGATCGACGCCCAGCCGCCCTCTTCGACATCCAGCCACGGTTGCATCGGGTATGTCGAGACCGAGATGACCCCGGGGCGGGTCTCCATCTCCCGGGCAAGGTCGAACCAGATCTTCATCGGCGGCTTGCGGGTCAGGTACTGCTCCTGATGGGTGATCATCGGAGCCCTCCGCATCGCCACGGTCGGCGTCATGTTCCCGTCCACCATCTTGAACAGGGCCTCGGCCGTCTGCTGGCCGGTGTGATAAGGGTCATGCGGCTGGGTGCGGTGCCCGACGATGATGTCGGCATTCGCCACCTTCCGGCGGGTGATACAGGCGTGATGGTCGGTGGATGCCACCAGCCAGATATCCGGTCCGATCTGCTGTCGCACCATCTCCAGCAGGAGTCCCTCGGGATCGTCATCGTGCTCGGCGGCCATCGCTCCATGCAGCGCCAGGTACACCGCGTCGACTTCGCCCATCGAGTCCAGCTGTTCGGTGAACGCCGCCATGATCTCGTCGAATGCGGCCTTCGTCACCCGGCCGCTGGCTCCCGCCCCGGCGCGGACCAGGGGCACCAGCTCGACGCCACCTCTCTCGTCACAGACGTCGGCGAACGCCCACAGCGGGTTGCGCCTTTCCGCCGGAGCGCAGGTCGATGTCGTCTCCGATTGCGTATCCCTGGCGACGGAACACATCCATTTCCGTCACGACCGGGCTGAAGCGTGTTCGATTCCTGGCTGAACCGTCCGTATGCGATGCGCATGCGTCGGTGCCTCCTTTTTCGAGACGCACGGTCATCGTAGGCTCGTTTCTGAACCGTGAATCTGAGCACCGAGAAGCGGCACGTCGACAGAAGGTCAGCCCATGGCGCGGCGACCGGCCTCAGCCTCGGAGACGATGGTCACGATCCGTTTGGTCTGAGTCTCAGTCCTTGCGGCACTGATGATCCACCACAGCATCGCCTTCTTGGCACTTGGTGGGAACCCGTCCCATGACTCGCGTGCCGGTCGGTTTGCGTCGAGAGCCGTGGCGAGTTCCGGCGGCTCGATGAGGTCTTCCACAGGGTTGTAGATCGTCCACCAGCCGTTCGCCTGTGCGGTCGAAGCGGCACGGCTGCCGGCATCTGTCATGAGTCCGGCCGCTTCCATCTCGGAGTACCGCTTCCGGTTGAGTCTCGTCCAACTGCTTTTGGCCTTCCGCGGTGTCAGGAGCTGGATTCCTCGGTCATCGTCCAGGATCATCAGGGTCGAGTCGATCCAGCCAAAACAAATCGCTTCTTCGACTACCTCCTGGTACGGACACCTGGTCGTTCCGCGGTGTTGCACACGAGCACAACCAGAGACCCCGGGTAGCGTGGGGATTGAGTTCGAACCACGCTCGCAACTGACTTCGGGTTTCGACGTGATGGATCGGGAAGTCGAACTTCCCGAACGCGGGATGTTGTGAGGCGGACTGGAGAGAGACCGGCTGGCTTGACGCCTCGGGTTCAGTCAACGACGGCCGCCATGGCACGAGCAGCGCTCAGCATCGTTCAGGACTCTCCGAGCGGTCAGCTTGCGACCCACTCCTTGGCGGCATCAAGCTCTGCCAATGTGAAGAGTTTCATCTTGCCCGGAACCAACCAAGCGAACGCTTTGACGACGTTGTGATAGGCATGGTTGTCGGTCACGAAAGCAATCTTCTCCCAGCGACTCCAATGGCCGATTCCGACCTTGGTGTCCTCCCACATTGCTCCGCCGCTGTAGCCCTCAAAGTCTCCACCGAGTACGTACAGGAATCGAACCTTCTCGTTGGATTCGAGAGCGGCGTTGACGGCCGGGTCGAGCACGGTGTGATAGTCCCCGGCATCGATTTCTCCGACGGCCTCGAATGCGACGACGTTTGCGGGCAATCCCTCGATGGGCTGGAGCATGGAACCCTCCTTGTGAGCTCGAAACGAAAAACCTAGCACCCGATTCGGTGCTCAGCTACAGCGTGTCGAGGAAGTCGGCGACGGCTCCAGCTGGTTCCTCCCAGCGGGTATCAAGCATCATGTTGTGACCGATGCCGTCGAAAACCGTTGCAGTTGTTCCGTATGCCTCGGCAGTCCGGCGGACTTCGTCGGGGGAGAAGATTGCATCATGCCCGGCTCCGATGACGAAGACCGGGTCACTCACCTGCTTGGGTTTCGGTTTGGAGAACATCATGCCGACGAAAGCGAGATACGACTCGTCTTGCACTCGTTGGACGTGGCGGTGGGAATGCTCATGAGGAGTGTGTGGGCTGAATAGCAGCGACTTGGCCCGCTCATGGTCGTCGACGATGGGACCGAGGCTGAGCGTTGCGTTTGAGCGAAGGAACGCACCTGGGTGCTTCCGAGCCACTCGGGCGGTTGCCGGAATGACGCCACCGTGTGGCACCGAGGCAACGAGAACCGCTCCTCGGGCCCGGTGTTGAGAGAGATAGTGCTGAGTCACGAACCCACCCATGGAGTGGCCCACGATGATCGGTTGCTCATCGAGAGAATCAGCGACGGCCCGCACATCATTCACGTAGTCGCGTATCCCCGCCCGCGTAACGGGCCCGGTGACTGGCCGTGGCCGCGGAGATCAACAGCATGAGTGGAGTATCCTCTGTCTGCCAGATACCCGGTCCAGTGTTCCGTCCAACACCACGAAGCGTGCCAGGCCCCGTGCACCATCACGACGGGAGGGCGTCCGCGGTCGCTTGTCGCTTGTGTTGTCTCGACGTGCGGTGCCATGCATCGGATTCTCGCAGGATTGTTCGCTGCGCGCCGCCCGATAGCGGCATGAATTCGATTCTCAATGTGAAGTGAGTTGACTGGATGTCGGCCAGAACTGAAAGTAACTCGCATTTGAGAGTCACTAGCATCTTTGCTCATGGACGATCCAGTCACCGACACCAACGATCCGGCTGAGCATTCCCTCCCACTGGTGGAGCGGAAGAAGCTCCAGGCACAGCGTCGAATCCAGGCGGCAGCGCTGACGCTGATCCGCGAGAACTCCTACGACGAGGTCACAGTCGATCAGATCGCCGATCACTCTGATGTTTCCCCGAGCACGGTGTACCGATACTTCGGGACGAAAGAGGGCATCGTTCTGTGGGACGAGTACGACGACGTGTTCCTTGCCGTCTACCGGGCCCACCTCGCAACGATGTCGCCTGCCGATGCTGTCGCCGCAACGATGGCCGACGTGTTCCGGGACGAAGATCCGTCGGCTGGTGCATCGGCTCTCGAGCAGCTCAGGTTCATTGCTTCGGTTCCAAAGCTCAGGGCGGCCATGGCCGTGCGAACGGACGAGTTCCGCAGAGCGATGGCGGCTGTCATTGTCGAGTCGGGATGGCCGGAACCTGATGCGTTGATTTTTGCTGGTGTGGTTGTCGGCGCTCTCACAGGCGCTCTCGAGTCTTGGGCTGAGAGTGGCAAGACGTCCTCGATGGTCAGTGCCATATGACTGCACGACGGCTGTGATAGCTGGGATCGACCAATTGTTCTCGGATGGACGTAGCTGAACTGAGTGAAGGAGAGCGGATGCGGATGCTGATATCGGGTGGAGGACTGGCGGGTTTGACGGCCGCCTACTGGCTGGACAAACAAGGGCACACGCCAGTGGTGATAGAGAAATCGCCGAGCCTGCGCGACGATGGATACGGTCTCGACTTCTTTGGTGCCGGCTACGACGTCGCCGAGCGAATGGGGATCATCTCCGAACTCGAGAAGGAACAGCTTGCCGGCAATGGTGACGCTGGTATGGCGTACGTCAACAGTGACGGGAAGATCCTCGCGGAGCTCAAGTACAGCGCATTGCGTGAGGTCCTGGACAACCGCTACTTCCCATTGATGCATGGAAACCTCGTGGATACCGTTGCCCAGGCGGTCCCCGATGAAGTAGAGATTCGATTTGGTACCTCCATCGCGGCGATCGAACAGTCGGAAGACGAAGTCCGAGTGACGTTCGACGACGGCGTGACCGAATCGTTCGATCTCCTTGTCGGGGCTGACGGAATCCACTCGAACGTCCGGACCCTCGCCTTCGGACCCGAGGACGAGTTCGCCGTCTATCTCGGCTATCGCTTTGCCTCGTTCTTCCTCCAAGGCGAATACGAGCGTTCTGCATTGTGGGACAACTATGTCGAACCGGGTCGTGAGGTTGGTATCTACTCGAGTGACTGCGACGTCCAGCTCGTGGCGCTCTTGCTCTCGGACTGACCTCGACGACGGATGGATTCCTGCCGAGCAACGAGCCGACCGGCTCCGTTCGGTCTTCGAGGGAGCCGGCTGGCACACAGACCGTGTGCTCGACGAACTCTCGGATGTTGAAGAGATTCTGATGGATACTGTCACGCAGATTCGGATGGACACATGGCGAAACGGCCGTGTCGTACTCGTCGGTGGCGCAGCCGGATGTATGACCTTGATCTCCGGCCAAGGTGCATCGATGGCCCTTGCTGGCGCCTTTGTCCTCGCCGAGGAACTCGGTGCGACCACTGAATGGTCGCAGGCTCTCGCCAACTACGAGGCCAGGGTCAAGCCGCAAATGGACATTCGCCAAACCAAAGCACACGACTTTGCGAAGCGCTTTGTACCAGGCAGCAAGATCGGGGTTGAGGTTCAGACCGCCCTGATCAAGCTCATCTCCTATCACGCGTTTTCCGGACTGCTCAAGACGCAGTTCGTTGGTGACAGCTTCCTCAGCACCGCCGGGTTGCGTCGGCTACCCGAGAGCCACGACGATGTCGTCGGGTTCTCCGTCGATGGCAAGTTGACTGAGACGGACTACGCGACCTTGACGATGACGCTTGAACAGGTGCTTGAGGATCGCTCCGATCTGGCGCTGTTGCTCGACGTGGGCGGCTACGACGGCATCAAGGTCAAGGCGATGCTCGACGACTGGCGGGTCGGTAGGACATTCCACAACTCGATCCGAAAGTTGGCGGTCGTAGGCGACAACGCCCTCGCCGGCATTGCGGCTCGACTCGGTTCTCCGATGTACGCCAAGGAAACGAAGCATTTCCAGGCGGACGAGACGGATGCAGCATGGGAGTGGTTGGGGAGCTGAACGGTTCCCAGAGGGCGATCAGCAGTCGGCACTCTCAACATTGCAGAATTCGATCCAGCGGCTGAACGGAAGTGGCCCTGATTCAGTGGCGGAATCGAGATCCACCACAGTGACCAGTTCGGGTGCACTGTCACCGCAGTCCCCGAACATGGCGGGGGCGACAAGGGTCAAGTCGCCCACTGTCATCGGTGCGTTGAGGTCGTCGGGGTGCCCATGCCATCGCTTGGGCGAGGAGATATTCCTCGGGATGCTTCGGTCGTCGTGAAATTTGTCTGGGTGCCGTCCGAAGTGAGCACGGCGCTGCGCCTCCAACGATGAGGTGGGCGTCGGTGGTGGTGTTGACGGATGCGGCATAGAACTTGCCTATGTCCCGTTGGTGACGTCGGCCAGGCCCATGACCCACATGCCGTCACGATCAATGTCAAAGCCGAAGCGATCATGACGAGTCGAATCATCGAAGGTGTCATGGTGTTTCTCCGCAAGGCAGTCGACCCTTCAGACAATCGTAGGCGTGGAGCACCGCTCGCGATGGACATCTCCGAGCAGAGAGTTCAAACGTCGCTTTCTTGATCCTGAAGCCACTGCTTCTTCAGTTGCCCGCCACGCTTCGTCGTTGTGGTCGCGACGCCAGTACGGCGAGACGGACATGGCCTCTTTGTCAAGGCCTCGCTCTGCGATGAGGTGCTTGCGGGTTTCACGCACCTCGCCAGCTTCGCCATGCACGAATACATCCACGGTTCCGGGACGCCACGAGAGATCGGCCACCGAATCTCGAAGAAGCGTTTCGGGGGACCCCGACTGGGATCGGTGCAGCCAGGTAATCCGCCGTCCATCGGAGGGGATCACGTGGATCTCGTGGGTCGGGTCGTCGACGAGGACGAAGGCGACGCATGCTTTGGTTGGCGGGACACTCTGGAGGGATCGTGAGATTGCTGGCAACGCGCTCTCGTCTCCGGCAAGGAGGTACCAGTCTGCATCGGGGTCCGGGTGATATCCACCACTTGGGCCGCTCATCTGGAGGCGATCACCAGGTTCGGCAGCCTGTGCCCACGTTCCGGCAAACCCGACATCGCCGTGGGTCACGAAATCAATGGTGAGTACGCGTTCGTCGGCGTCCCAGTTGCGGACAGTGAATCGTCTCGGTCGTGGCCGTGCCTCAACCGGGAATCCACGGGCGGTTTCGACATCGAACGGGGGCGAGTATGCAGCTCCCGATGGGAGGAACAGCGCATTCACATACTCGTCCGTGTAGCCGGTCGGTGAGAACGCATCGAGCCCCGCACCTGTGAACTCGATCCGAATCATGGACGAGCTGAGTCGAGTGGTTCGTGTGACCGTTCCGTACATGGGGGTCATCGGGCTGATCGGTGTCCTATCTGATGCGGCCGTCGGCAGGGGGTCGAAGTGTAGAGAACGCCCTCTGTTGTGAATCGTTCAGGTGATCGTTCTTGAGAGTCTGGGATCAGTACCGGCACTTTCTCGCCGAAATATTGGGAATCCAAGCCAATTTCCGAGGACTCGCTGCCGTTCCCGTGTATGGTCGTCTTTCCGAACTAGCTGAACTGGGAGACTCGAGGACACCATGGACTCCAAGGTTGCAACGGATCGCGACCAGACACTGGATCTGGTCGAGAATCGACTCGGACAGGCCGTTCGCGGCGGACTGATCCGGCTGCGTGTCGAAGATCAGTCAAGGGACAGCCGCACGATTCGGGTTCACGGAAAAGACCTCCTCAACTATGGATCGTGTGCGTATCTGGGGCTGAATACGGACCAACGCCTCATTGACGGCGCAAAGGCGGCGCTGGATCGGTTCGGTCCCGTCTTTTCATCATCGGCTGCCTACGCGTCGGTGGATCTCTACGCCGACCTTGAGGACCGACTCGGCCAGATCTTCAATCAGGGCCACGTTCTGGTTCCGACCACCACAACACTCGGGCACCTCTCGGTGCTCCCCGTGGTGGTGAGCCCAGCTGATCTGGTGCTTCTCGATCATCAGGTCCATGCATCCGTGCAGTTGGCTGCGAGCGTCTTGCGCGGATTCGGTGCTGACGTACGGAACCTTCCGCACAATGATGTCGACGCACTTCGCTCCGTGCTCGAGAGTGAGTCGAAGAATTTCAAGCGGGTGTGGTACCTCGCTGATGGCGTGTACTCCATGTTCGGAGACACCGCACCGGTCCGTGAGATCGCACCGTTGTTGGCTGAGTTCGAGAATTTCCATCTCTATTACGACGACGCTCACGGCGTCGGATGGAAGGGCCACAATGGCATCGGTCACGTCCTGACAGAAGTCGGGTATCACGAGCGGATGATCCTGATCGGATCCCTCGCCAAATCGTGGGGTGCGGGAGGATCGGTCTTGGTTCTTCCGAACGAGCAGATGGCACAGAAGGTCCTGCTTGCAGGGGCAACGTTCACGTTCTCAGGCCCGTTGCACCCAGCGGAACTTGGCGCTGCCGTGGCAGCCGCCGACATACACCTTTCGCCCGAGCGTGATGAGCTCGAAAAGCGGCTGCT
Source organism: uncultured Gammaproteobacteria bacterium (assembly GCA_942491945.1). GTDB lineage: Bacteria > Pseudomonadota > Gammaproteobacteria > JAJDYQ01 > JAJDYQ01 > JAJDYQ01. The sequence goes on from CALODD010000004.1 coordinate 14,175, forward strand.
CCGCAAGATTGATTATGTGCGAAGTCGGCTCGTTGAGTCACAACTCCCGGCACTTTCGCTTTCGCGTACCCCACTGTGGTTCGTGCGCGTGGGTGAGCTCGGCAATGCGATCGAGTACGGCCGACGGATGATGGAGGACGGGTTCTACGTCAATTTGTCTGGGTTCCCCGTGGTCCCCAAGGGCATGGATGGGATCCGGTTCACCACGACGAACTTCCAAACAGACGATGACCTTGAACGGTTCATGGACGCCATGGAGCGCAACATCGAGGGCCTGGTCGTTCCTACGGAGTGGCACATCGATCTGCGTTAGAGGCAGTCTGAACTCGCTCACCTAACTGCTCATGTATCGGCGTAGCTGGCCGATACAACAAGGGTGCGGCATATTTCTCTTCCACTAGCTTCAAACACGAATTCCACCGTCCGGTTCGGACAGTTCTCCTTGGTGGTGTTTCTCTTTCTCGCGGTATGTGCGCTTGTCACGGTTGTTGGATCCAAGGACGCGGCCGACACTGCCGGTGCTCTCGGTGTGATGATCGGTGCGGCGCTTGCCGGTGGCCTCTTCATACGGAGAGGCTGGTCCTTGTCAGGTCGCGAGCGCATCGGGTGGTCGCTGATTGGCGCAGGCATATCTTTTTCGTCCCTCGGAGTGTTCGTCGTTGCTGTCATGTTCCTTGTCCAGGGTGACGTCGCCCCATTCGGTTGGACTGATCTGTTCTTCCTGGCTACCTACATCTTTGTGATCGCTGGTGCCGCAACACTTCCTCACGCGCAGGGATCGTCGAAGCAAACTGTGCGGATGATTCTCGATGGGCTCATTGGGGCCGTGTCGATTGCCGCCCTTCTTTGGGTGCTTCTGTTCGCTGATATGACATCGGATCTGGCGGACTCATCAGCGTTCACCCGGACGATCGGTGCCCTCTACCCGTTTCTCGATCTCCTGATTCTCATCGTCGCGATGTCCGTGCTGCTGAGGCGGTCCCGTCACCGATTCGATGTTCGGGTTGCACTCTTCACCGCAGCCGTGTTCTTCCAAGTGCTCGGAGACATCACGTTCTTTGCCTCCGCCCAATCAGGATCGTTCCAGAGCACCAACCCGGTCTACTGGATCAACCTGCTGGCGATTGCCCTCTTCTTCGCATCGGCGTCCCTCGTCGGTCAGCCATCGGTCGGACGAAGTACGCCGATCGAGCCCACCGCTCTGGACCCAGATTGCGCCATACATGCCACCGCCTCGGAATGCTCGTTGTGTTCGTCGTCGAGGTCGCCTTGGGTGCAGACGTGGCATCGAATCCGGTACTTCTGTTGTCTGTTGTCGTCGTAGCCCTTCTCGTTATCGCTCGTCAAGGCATTGCGATTCTCGACAACCGTGCGACGATCGAGGAGCAGCGAGACCTGCTTGTCACGACAATCTCCCACGAGCTCAGAACTCCCCTCACCGCGGTTGTGGGCTACGTCGAACTCCTTTACGGAAGACCGGGAATCCGGTTGGAAGGGGATCAGGTGGACATGCTCGACATCATCCACGAGCAGGCCGACTACATGTCGACCATCGTCTCGGACCTGATCATGCTTGCCCGAGGAACTGATGGCGGATTGGATCTTGATGTGGAACAAGTGGCTGTCGAAGAACTCGCCAGCACCGCAATCAACGCTTCGGGCATTGACGGCGAATCGGTTGAAGTAGAGGGTGCCGACGATCGTGCCGTCTTCGTCGATCGTTGAATTTTATGGTACTTGTCAACCTCCTCACGAACGCAGCCCGCTACGGAGGTCCTCGCCGGATGCTTCGCATCGTGTCGACCGGTTCCGATGTCGTCTTCGAAGTCCACGACAACGGTCAGGGCGTTCCCAGACGCCATGAGGTCAGGATTTGGGATCGCTTCGACCGCGGACCGAACCGTCTCAATGCGACCATTCCCGGGTCGGGAATCGGGTTGGCTGTTGTGGCAGCGATTGCAGAAGCCCACGGTGGTTCGACGGCGTATCGGACGTCGGAGTTCCTCGGAGGCGCCTGCTTCTCCGTGCTTCTCCCCGGCCGAGCAGCCCACGAACCCGCCGAACGCAGAACGAGCCAGCCGAACCGGTCGAAGATCAGATCAGTCGCCTGATCCGGACTGTCAGTCTTCAGGTAATTAACAACACATAACCTAGTAGCGCATAGCATGACAACACAAAAAAACATGATTGGCGGTGGCTTTAAAAAAGTTCTTTATACTCTTAACACTGTTAGACGCATCGGAGTTAAAAACGCAGCTAAAGCCCTTACCGCACATAATGCCTGTAAAGCCTGTGGTCTTGGTATGGGTGGCCAACGTGGTGGAATGGTCAATGAGTTAGATGAGTATCCATCTGTGTGTAATAAAAGTGTTCAGGCTCAGTCAACGGATATTCAGGGTCCGATCCCTTTACCCATCTTCGATCATACACTGGATGAATTTAAAGAACTCTCGGCACACGAAATAGAGCGCCTGGGACGTTTAGGCACGCCTTTATATAAAGCAAAAGATGGTAATAAACTTTCCCCCATAAGTTGGGATGATGCACTGGCACTGGCAATAGGTCGTTTTAAAGCATCATCACCAGAGAGAAGTTTCTTTTATGCCTCTGGTCGCTCATCTAATGAGGCCGCGTTTGTATTACAGCTTATGGCACGTCTTTATGGCAGTAATAATATCAATAACTGTTCCTACTATTGTCATCAGGCCACGGGCGATGGTCTTGCACCAACAATAGGTACTGGCACAGCAACCGTTGAACTTGCCGATCTGGGAGAATGTGATCTGGTATTTGTACTGGGTGCCAACCCGGCCTCTAATCACCCCCGTTTTATTCACCAGCTTAAAAACTGCCGTGAACGAGGTGGAGAAGTGGTTGTTATAAACCCGGCTAAAGAACCCGGTCTCGTTAAGTTTGCGGTACCTAAAAGCCCTAAATCTTTGCTCATGGGCGGCCATGAAATTGCGTCTGCCTATCTACAGCCGAAAATTGCTTCTGATCTTGCTGTATTTAAAGGCATTGCAAAATCTATTATTGATAATAATCATCATGATCAAAATTTTATTTCGAGTTATACCCGTAACTTCGATTCATATCGGGATGATATCAATAATACGAGCTGGCAACAGATTGAGTCACTCACAGGTCTTAGCCAGCAGGAAATTGAAAACATAGCAGACCGCTATGCCAGATCAGAACGATGCGTTTTCGCCTGGGGCATGGGCATTACCCATCACCTGCACGGAGTTGATAATGTAGAAGCCATAGCCAATCTTGCCATGTTACGTGGCATGATTGGTAAACCGGGCGCAGGTTTATTGCCACTCCGTGGGCACAGTAATATACAGGGAGTCGGCACTGTGGGCGTCAAACCGGTACTCGCAGAAGATGTATTCAAAAGTATTGAAACGCACTTAAATATTTCACTACCTAGAGAGAAGGGCATGGATACAATGGCCTGTTTACAGGCCGCATCACAGGGCAACATCGATAACGCCCTGATGCTCGGTGGCAATTTATATGCAGCATCACCCGATAGCCAATGGGCTGAACAGGCAATGGATAGCATTGGCTTTAAATTATTTCTCACAACCACCCTCAATATTGGCCATATACACGGTTGTGATAATAGTGAAAGCCTCATTCTTCCGGTTACAGCTCGAGATGAAGAATGGCAACCAACCAGCCAGGAATCGATGTTTAATTATGTACGCCTGAGTGATGGCGGCATTGATCGACTTGATAATGTAAGGCCAGAAGTCAATATACTCTCAGACATTGGGCAGGGTCTAATACCTGAAGATCAATTTGATTTCTCTGCCTTCAAAATGCACAGTAAAATTCGTGATGCCATTGCACACACCATTCCAGGCATGCAGGACCTTGCAGATATAGATGTTGCTAAAAAAGAGTTTTATATTAGAAACAGAATTAAACACACACCTGAATTTCATACAGAAGATGGGCGTGCTGTATTTGTTGTAAATCCACTGAATACTCACACGCCTATCGGCAATGAAGATTTCACTTTAATGTCCGTACGCAGTGAAGGACAGTTCAATAGTATTATCTATGAGCAGAATGATTCCTACCGTAAAACACCCCATCGTTGGTGTGTACTTATGAATGCCCAGGATATGGCAACAAGAGGCTTAAAGCAGGAAGACACAGTAACTCTGCGATCTGAAACGGGTGTAATGGGAAAACCTCAGTGTTTATGCATTTGACCTACCATCAGGCAATATGATGGCCTATTACCCGGAAGCCAATGTACTCGTCAGCCAGACAGTGGACAAAAGAAGCCGCACACCGGCCTTTAAATCGATCACGGTCAGCCTCGAATATTGATACCCTGTGCTAGCCTCTCCCAAGGTCAGCTCAACCACACAGAGCAAATGGATATCTCTGCATGGTGTTCTATAATCTCTTATATATGAATTCAGCAAAGAATTTAAAGATTTATAATCACAATATTGATTAATCATTTTGGGTAAAACTACATTTATATGAGCCTGCAAAAAGTATCCTGTTCAGAAGAAGGCCTGGCAAATTACCTTGAACTTACCCACTGGGCCAATGACTTTAGCTGGGATCAGATATGTAACATCAGTAAACATATGACAGCCTACACAGCTAGCCGTGGCACAGTCATATTTGAGGAAGGCTCGGAAGACAGCACCATGGCGATAGTAATTCGAGGAAAAGTTGATATCGTCAAAAAGGAATCTGGCTCTAAAATCAATACCATTGCCTCAATATACCCATCTCAAAGTTTTGGTGAAATGTCTCTCATTGATGGTGAAGCACGCTCGGCTCAAGCTGTTGCAGCTACCGATGTCGAACTATTATTCCTGACACGAGAAGACTTATTTAACCTGCTCAGTGAGAATGCAGAACTTGCATTCAAGCTACTATGGATTGTTTCTAGCATGCTCAGTCAGAGACTGCGTCGTACTAGTGGAAACCTGGTCGCACAACTCAACAAAACACAGCTATAACGCTAATCTGTGTGACTGATTTTGCGTCGAAGATCCTTATTTCTGCCATGCCGGGTCTTGCTATCTACTCTACGTGATCTGGCCGCTTTGGAGGGTTTGGTCGCAATACGTGCTCGTTGCACATAGGTAACGCCTTTTATTAATTCCTGTAACCGTGTCAAAGCATCTTCCCTGTTCTTTTCCTGTGTTCGAAACTGCTGTGCCTTAATAACAATCACGCCTTCTTTAGTTATGCGCTTATCATTAAGTTTAAACAGACGCTCCTTATAAAATTGAGGTAAAGATGAAGATCCAATATCAAAACGCAAATGTATTGCACTGGCTACCTTATTCACATTCTGCCCTCCTGCCCCCTGTGAGCGGATAGCAGTAAGCTCAATCTCGGTATCTGGCAATCTGACCGTATTAGATATAATTAACATAGGTGAACATAATCATCGTTTAATATTAACAACAGGTATCGTAAGCCATCTATAATAAGCGTAACGAGGCGAAAATAACATTGGTGCAATACATACAATATTATATTATGATCTAACGCCCCCTTAAAAATTCTAATATAGCAGGTGGAAAATGCATTACAAAAGCGAGCAAATGGCAGAACTTAATATCCTGATTCAGTTTAGCCTCGACTCATTTAACAAAGGCATCAAAGTGCATTCAACTGCAAGCGAAGAAAAAATAAACGCTGTTGAACGCCTTTACGAGAAAGGTCTGGTAACACAAAGTGATGGTGGTTATCTCACAGAGCTTGGTAGACGAGCTGCAGAACATGCACAGTCACTGATTCTAATGCTGGCAAATCACGATCAGAATATTGCGAGTTAAGGTACAGATATTTCATCAAAACCAAAATAACGCACTAGTCCAATCAATGCTGTTTAATCAGCTTAATACAAAACATAATAAAAAATGCATTCCAGTTATCGTACCCGTCCACATCGTCGATAGATTCCATATCAGATCTTGATTTGAGATACAAAAGTGCATTATCTATTTGCTGCTCATTCACGCCATTAAGATTAAGCAGATCGAGCGCTGATTCAGATGGTGTCCATTCACTAAGATATTTACACATGATAATTTAGCAACATATAAAAATTTAAATACAAGATTGAGGCGAAATTGAATTAATGCTCGTTTACTCTATATGCAATTATATTCATTAAAAAAAGCACCGATTCGTTAATATACGTTTAATATATTTACTTGCAGTTTATATATTATAAACATATCTCTAAATTTCACTCGCGGGTGGCAAATCAGAAAATATACTGTTAGTCATCCATGTAGCTATATTCTTCGTAAGTTGTGCTGGACCAACAATCTTCATCTGCCCATCATTTTGCGCCTTACGATAATTTGAATCACCCATCCATATATCTGCGAGTGTTTTAACACTGGACGTAAAATAAACATCAACGTCTTTACCTGGATCATTAACACAAATATCAATATCTTGACCTTTAACGACTATCCACCAGTCGGGATACTCTTTGATATCAGTAAACATAAACCTGATGATTGTTTCCGTACCCACCAGTTTATCCGGCACAATACTTCTCTTCAGATATAACATGAGCAACTCTACATCATAATCTTTTTCAGTTAGATTTGAACGTGCCCAACGCATGCCCCATTCACCCAGCGCTAGAACCACTGGCATCAATTCTTTACAGGACTCTGTAGCAAAATACTCCTAGCCATTTTGAACGGGTATTTTTTTCTTTAATATCAAACCATGATCAGCCAGTGATTCTAATCGTCTTGAGAGCAGTGTTGGTGAAATCAGGGTAAGTCCACGCTGAAACTCGTTAAAGCGTGTCGCCCCCATGATCAACTCACGAATGATTAATATTGTCCATTTTTCACCCAGTATCTCTGTGGCTTTAGCGATGGGACAGAACTGTCCGTATTCCATATCAACTGCCTCTATTTATCATATTATTCTTTCTGTAGTTGGTTACTACATAATGTGTAGTTAGATACTACACAAATGTAAGTATTTAAAAAAGCCCCTGTTTCCTAAGATTAATCCCATCAAAACAGACAATGAATTGCACAATAATATAAGCATTATTTAATATACAAATTGAGGATTTACATATGAAACACCTGAACAGCGACTTTATGATTTATACCAGAAAACAGCTTAGCGAAGATGAGTTTGTAGAAATTGCCAGCCGTCTCAGGGAAATGGACGGAATAACACGTTTTGAACGGAGCGAGAGTTGACCAAATTTTATTATGGTTGCATATAACGCCAGTAAAATTCGTGCATTAAACATTTTAAACAAAATGACACGTTTGGGTTTTAACGCATCAATCGTTGCAATCTGACTAATAAGGATATTTAACATGAAACGCACATCATCATTTAAACAATACTTAATTAGAACAGGATCACTACTACTGGAAGTAGCTAGTAACCTGACTCATGCAGCAGCGTAAATAATTTCAAACCCTTAAGGAGAATACTCATGATTAACAGAATACTTGTACTAAGTTATGGCGTCATATCATACTTACTGTTTTTTGTAGTTTTTAATTACACAATTTTATTTATCGGTAACATTATCGTTAGCCCGTCTCTTGATTCAGCAGGCAATTCAAACCTAATTGAAGCACTTGTTATAAATATAGGTATGTTGACGGCTTTTGCCCTACAGCATAGCATTATGGCAAGACCTGCAGTTAAACAACTACTAACACGTGTAATACCGACACATCTAGAACGCAGCACCTATGTTCTGGCTTCAACAATGATACTGGGATGCATAGTCTGTTTCTGGCAACCGCTCGGTGGCATTATCTGGCAGATAACAGATCCAGTTGGTATTGCTGCCATATATACCGTTTTCGCAACGGGCTGGGCTATTCTATTTATTGCAACATTCCAGATAAATCATTTTGATTTATTTGGATTACGTCAGGTATGGCTTAACTTTCGTAATAAACCTTATACTCATTTACCATTCTCAACACCATTGTTGTACCGTTATGTAAGACACCCTCTGTACGTTGGTATGATGCTTGGTCTATGGGCTGCACCGACCATGACTGTTGCACATCTTTTATTTGCAATATTGTCAACCGGTTATATCTTTGTAGGCGTAAGATTTGAGGAAAAGGACCTGGCAAAAGCACTGCCTGAGTATAAAGACTATCAGTCACAGGTACCCATGTTTATCCCTAAAGGGGGCTATAAAATAAACGACAAACTACCTATTGACTCGGTAAACGCTTAAATAATATTACACACAATAAGGCCAGAACATTAGAAATATCATCTAATCTAATGCTCTGGCTTTTCTGTTGGGAAAAATCGAATCTTAAGTCATATAAAAGCATTGAGTTATTCGTTAATGACGGTTTAAAGCAACTTATTTCAATTCCCTCACTGCAATCAAAAATAGATTAGACATCAGGTTCCACAATACGTTTTTTGTACAACCTCTTCAGGTTTAGGTGGCAACATATAATCTTCCTTACCTTGCCGATACTGAAATGGATTTTGCAGAACATCATGTAACGCATGAAAAGGTGCAAAATCATTATGATCTTCAGCAGCTCTAATTACAGCTTCAATCTGATGATTACGAGGAATATATACCGGATTAACATGCTGCATACTCTTCTGACGTTGCTGATCCTGTATCGATTCGAAAGACAATCGCTTATGCCAACGAACCAGCCATTCATCAATTTTTTCTGGCTGAGAAAATAAACCACGAACAGCATCATCCTTATCATTAGCAACAGAATCAAGTTGTGAAAGATAATAAAATGTCAAAGTAAAATCAGCCTGATTGTCTGCCATAATGTCTAGTAAAGATTCGAGTAGTATCTTATCCTCATCTGCATTAACACCTGATACTGCTGTTAAACCACATTTCGCTCGCATACCAGTGAGCCATGCCTGCTCATATTCCACAACATACTTATGTAGAATATTCTTTGCGATGCTTACAGCGGCATCTGTATCATCAGCAATAAATGCTAGCAAGGTTTCAGCAAGTCTAGATAAATTCCATAAGCCAATAGATGGCTGATTACTGTATGCATAACGACCATCACGATCAATCGAACTGAATACCTTTGTATGGCTATAAACATCCATAAACGCACAGGGCCCATAATCAATCGTCTCACCACTAATCGACATATTATCCGTATTCATCACACCGTGAATAAAACCTATTTGCATCCATTTTGCTATCAGTCTCGCCTGACGTTGCACTACCGCCTCAAGCAATGCCATATAGGGGTTTTCAGCCTCTGCCACTTCAGGATAGTTAGTTTTAATGACATAATCAGCGAGTGACTTAACCGAAGACATATCTTCATTCATATAGAAATACTGGAAGCTACCGACACGCACAAAACTACTGGCTGCACGAGTAATCACTCCGCCTGGCACCAATCGTTCACGTGCCACCTCTTCACCGGTTGTTACAGCTGCTAGAGCACGTGTTGTTGGCACATGAAGTTTATGCATAGCCTCGCTTAGTAAGTATTCACGCAACACAGGTCCCAGTGCAGCTCTACCGTCACCATTACGTGAATAGGGAGTTTGTCCCGAACCTTTTAACTGAATACCCCATACAGTATCGGTGCTAGCATGTTCTAGCTCACCAAGAAAAATAGCACGCCCATCACCTAGCTGAGGATTAAAATGACCAAACTGATGGCCTGCATAAACCATAGCTATCGGTTCACTACTGTGATGAATCAGATTACCCGAAAATACATTCGCGAGAAATTCATCTGTCAGCTTATCGCTATCTATGCCAAGCTCTACTGCTAACTCATGATTAAACTTAATCATCTCAGGGTTCTCAACCGGGTCAGTTTTACATTCATTGTAAAACCCCTCGCCTAGTGTTAAATAGCTATTTTTGAAGGTAAAGTGAGTCACCGATTGTCTCTGATCTTGGTAAGAAGAGCCCACAGTTTAACGGATATCGTAAAAACAATTGCCCGAGAAAATATGTGGAAACGTGGTGTGTGCATAGTGCAATATAAAAAATCTTACGGTCTGTCTTTTCGACAGCTCCAGCACACTTCAAATGAAGCTCCATTTGCTTCACCACAAGCTGGACAAGTCCACTCTGTAGATGAACCTGTATCTTCTAGACATAACAACAAATTCACAGCCTTCGTATAATCCCTATCATCAACCCATAGTTCTTGCCATGTATCAAATGGTGACAAATCCCCAGCTGCACCACCAATAAACTCATTTTTAAGCTGCACTTCAACACCCTCATTTTGCAGAATATTTCGCGCATTACTTACCAGAAATCGATTTTCGTTTGTATAAATCATTTTCATAATTAGCAGCCTACAAGTTCTGCTATATGGTTAAGTAGAATGACCTTCACAGTTAATAACCTGATTGATTCCAGTTACTATAGGCTAGTAGCCATGAAGAAATATCAGGATAAGCATTGCCTCGATCGATTAAATGCTGACCAATTTCAATCATTAGCTCACGAAACTGCTGTATTTCTGCATTCCATTGCCATTCCTCTATACCCGGATTATCAGCCAGTGCTTCATTGGCTACGGAGCCTGCTCCACCCCACATATGTTTTGAATTCAATTCTTTATAAAGCAACAATTCATCATGATTACAAAGTTCAACTAGAGATTGTATCCAGTCTGCTTCCATACTTTGATGAGCATGCAGTATATCGTGAATTTGTTGTAAATATTTTTTAAGATGTACTTTACACATTCATTAAAACCATTCTGAGGGGTTTAAACGGTAATATAATTTTAGCTGCTCGTATAATTCGGGATGCTCCCTATTAAATAATTCAGGTCTCTCAAAAAAATAACTCTGTTACCACAGCAAAAAACTCGCCTTCTGATACCGAACCATAAGAATCAATTAAACTGCGCTTGTGACGTGACACTTTTTCCCTGAGCCGACTAAACTCCAGAGTAAAAACATGACTCCAGTCTCTATAGTTATTCGCTTCATCTAATACAGGGAGTGCCATCAATCGCACCATCTTCATGGTCAAGTTGATGTGCAAACTCATGATACACTACATTATGACCATCATTGTCGTGCATACCGCCCTCTCTTGAATGAGCCCATGACAACACCACATGCCCCAGATGCCACGATTCACCAATACGCGTCACTTTCTGTATTTTTTTTACCATACCATCGAAAGTTGTTTGATCAGACCAGAAAACATCTGGATAGACATAGATATTTTTTAATGAGGGATATAATTCACCTTCCCTGTTAAGCATTAATATACATGCCTGTGCCGCAATAGTGACTCTGATCTCATCTGTGATTTCTAAGCCACCGTAACCACTAAAATCTTTCTCATATAGAAAAATATTTATAAGACCATGTAACTTATATTGAAGCTCAAATGGTAATTTATTATACAAGGCTATATTATTTTTCAGGATACAAAGCCAGGCTGGTGGAAGTTCAGACTTTTTCAGTTTCTCTCGAATAAATTTATGCCGCAGTTTTATCCCTAACCAGATAATTAGAAATATAAGCACTATCAATATTATAAATATAAAAGGCATAAAAAAATTACTTAACTCACAATCTAAATACTTATATAACTCTACATATCTCTATGCAGTACATTTCGATAAAGACATATTCTCAACAGGACCTGGATCTGCGCAATCTACATCCAGATCATCAGGTTACTTTAACCAGCCACGCGCTGTTTCTGTAATCGCAACAACAGCCGGATGTGAAATTTTACGTTCAACAGAAATAGCATAGAATTGCTCTTTTACCTCATTGGTACTACCGATAATTTCAAGAGCATATTGAGTAGAAACTTCTTCTGCGATAGCTGTTGGCACGACAAACACACCTGCCCCACCCTGACCAAAGGCTTTCATTAATGCACTGTCATCAAATTCACCGACAATACGTGGGAAGATGTGCAAACTATCAAGCCAGTCCAGCAAACGACCTTGAATCAGGTTAAATTCACCCGGTAATAAAAATGGAGCACCATTAAGATTTTGTGGAAAATCATCCGTTAAGCTTTTAGCCAGAACAGATGCCGCCAGGAAACTAATACCACATTCTCCTAGTTCATGATTGAAGCCTCGCACACTCAAACCAGAAGGAATGGGGCCATCTGCAATCACCAGATCAATATGATGCAATGCGAGTTCTGCCAGTAAACTATCGAGGCTGTTTTCCTTGCATACTATGCGTACTGAATTAGGCAGTTGGAGCGCAGGCATTAACAGGCGATAAGCAATCGATTTAGGCACCACATCAACTACACCTACTTTGAATACCATCGGACGGTCTACCGGTAAATTACGCACCATCTCTTCCATTTCTCCACCTAAGGAGAAAATCTCATCTGCATAACTGAGAACGAGTCGACCTACTTCGGTCAATTCCAGATTTCGCCCAACGCGAACGAATAGAGATTCACCCAAACTATCCTCTAACAGACTAATCTGCCCACTTATCGTTTGAGGTGTCAGATGCAGGCGTTCACTCGCCCTCGCTATACCACCCTGCTTGGCTACCACCCAGAAATAATGCAAATGCTTGTAATTAATCATGGCCTCATCACTTCGGTTAAATCGAACTATTTGAGTATATTATTCGACTATTACTTATTTTCAAAGAACATTAGGCTAACTCTCGTATCAACAGATCAACTGACTGGAGAGACCGATGCAAATTGAAATACAAGCACGTGATTTTAGCCTCACTCAAGCCCTACGAGAGCATATTAAACGGCGTCTGGGTTTTGCACTGAGTACACGTTATCACCATATACAACGCATTCTAGTTCGTCTTTCGGATATAAATGGCCCACGTGGTGGTAGCGACAAGTGCTGTCACATACAAATGGTCCTGCCACAGCAATCTGATGTGGTCATCGAGGACACAGAAACAGACATGTATGTGGCTATAGATAGAGCAGCAGACCGTGCAAGTCGAACGCTTAGCCGCAGAGTCACACGTCAACGCAACAGAAGTCGAAATTTTAATAGATATGACAGTATCACTTCTGACGAAACAGAAATAATTGAATATTTACCCTAGCAAAGAAGTTTTCTGAGGAGTAAAAAATGAACTCACCAATGACACATACCGCTAGCAATAGCCATGCACTTGAAACAAATAAGGTGTTGCGCAACACATACAGCCTGTTATCGATGACATTGTTGTTTAGCGCCATCACATCCGGCGTATCTATGATGCTCAATCTACCTCATCCTGGTTTGTTACTAACGCTTGTCGGCTATTTTGGGCTACTTTTTGCTACTGCTAAATTTCGTAATAGCAGCGTAGGATTAGCCTTTGTATTTGCTCTCACCGGCTTCATGGGATACACCCTGGGTCCAATACTAAATAGTTACTTAAGCCTGGCCAATGGTGGTGAAATTGTTATGACAGCAATGGCAGGAACAGGCATTATTTTCCTCAGCCTGTCTGCATATGCACTTACCACTCGTAAAGACTTTAGCTTTATGGGCAGTTTTTTAATGGTTGGCATCATACTCGGCTTTTTAGCGGGTCTAGCCGCTGTGTTTTTTGAAATGCCTGCATTATCACTCACCGTTTCTGCACTGTTCGTTTTATTAATGGCTGGACTTATTTTATATGAAACCAGCAACATTATTCATGGTGGTGAAACAAATTACATCATGGCAACTGTCACACTGTATGTATCTATCTTTAATTTATTCACAAGTTTACTTCACATTCTCGGTTTCATGAATGGTGAAGAATAAAGCCTGATTAACATATTTAAATTTTGGAGATTACAACATGAGCATGCAAAATTTACTCAATCAATTTATGGGTTCAGGAAATGAGCCTTCAAATGGAAGCACTATCGGTAACGCCTTAAAAAAGATCACTGACAATATACCAGGTGGTCTAATGAGTGGTGCGGCAGCTGGCGGCATAATGGCATTATTAATGAGCAATAAAAAGGCACGAAAACTGGCTGGTACAGCAGCAAGCTTTGGAGGTGCCGCTGTTATTGGTGGGCTTGCCTATAAAGCCTATAAAAGCTGGCAGCATAACAATAGCGATCTAATTAATACACAACAGCAATTCAATATTAACGAGGCATTCAGGCAGACTACCGAATCTATCGATATTGATTTGCTTATGATCAAAGCCATGATAGCTGCAGCGAAAGCTGATGGGCATATAGATTCACTAGAACAACAGCGCATATTCAAAACCGTAGAACAAATGGAACTATCATCCGAAATGAAGGCCATAGTATTTGATCTATTGAATAAGCCCATTGATGTAAATGAATTGAGTCAGGGTGTATATGACCTGACACTAAAATCCGAAGTTTATCTAGCATCTTGTATAGTATCAATAATGATCATCCATCTGAACAGGCACATCTCAATAAACTCGCAGCTGCGCTTGAATTGCCACAGGGGTTAGTCGATCAAATTCAGGCTCAGGCAGAAGAAGCCATTAAACATGCAGAACATTCATAAATAAACGTAAAAGACAGATCATACACATGATCTGTCCTTCGGTACTAACCAGATTAAAAAGAGAGATTTGTCATGACATTAACAACACTATCTATTATTGGCATAGTGATAAGCGCTATGTTTCTAGCCTCTTATAGCTTGTTTATTTCGAAAAGTAATAGCCACAAACGGAAGCTGTCAAAATTCTTACCTTACAGAAAACAACTACAGGCTATACGTATCTCAACCAGACATAACAAAAGATAAAAATCTGATTTTATATCGAAAAATATTATAAACAAGATATAGGTTTAATATTAAAGTTTATAAATAGCCCGTATTGTATTTAGTCAAAGCTATACTCCGTATAACTTTGTCAACACACAATAAAAATTAGTTACTCGTTTGTGAGCACAATCCTGTATTTAACATCACCTGACTTTAAGTGATCGAATGCTTCATTAATTTTACTCATTGGGTAGGTTTCAATTTGCGGTTTTATATTATGCTGAGCGGCAAATTTTAGCATAGTCTCAATAGTCTCTGGGCTGCCTACAGGTGATCCAGAAACCGAACGCTGACCCAGAAGCAAATTAAACACACTTAAGTCGAGCGGCTCCATTGTGGCGCCTACAAAATGAAGACGCCCTTTGGGCTTTAAGGTATTAACGTATAAGTTCCAGTCAAGTTTTACATTCACGGTTGAGATAATAAAATCAAAGCTATTTGCAGCGGCTTCGATTTCATTATTATCCCGTGAGTTTAAGGTTTTGTGAGCACCTAGTTTTATTACTTCATTACGTTTTGACTCGCTTGAAGTAAATGCAGTCTCTTAACAACCCAATGCATTCAGGAACTGCAATGCAATATGTCCAAGTCCACCAATACCAATCACTGCGACTTTATCAGTAGGCTTTACATCAAATTGAACAAGTGGATTAAATACAGTAATTCCACCGCACAATAATGGTCCTGCAGATGCAAGATCAATCCCTTCAGGTATAACCACAACACTCGGTGCTTCAGCTCTTACCTTGTCAGCAAATCCACCATGATGAGCGACAATTGTTTCACTTGCAGCCTGACAAAGATTTTCATCACCCGTTTTACAGGAATGACAATGACCACAATAACCACTATGCCAGCCAAGCCCTACTGTCATGCCCTGTTTAAGGTTCTGTACATCACTACCAGTAGCTGCCACCTTGCCAATGATCTCATGACCTGCCACCAGTGGATATTCAGACATACCCCAGTCATTATTGACCATGCTTAGATCACTGTGACAAATACCACAATGAACCACATCGATTTCGACTTCGTTAGGCTTTAAATCATCCGCTGTATAACTGTATTTCTCAAATTGTCCGCCTGCTTCTAAAACTGCATATGCATTAATAGTTGTTGAGCTCATAATTGATATTTCCTAAAAGCCGAAGCTGTGGGGTTAAGGTAAAAGATTAATCTAGTCTCAAACGAAGGCCAAAAACCTCATCATCTAATGGCTGTTATATTTAGTAAATATAAGTATATTTATGTTGATTAAAATATAATGTTTTTCTTTCAGCACAGGCCATTCAGTTTTGCATATGCTAAGGTTTCATCCAGTGCTTTACTAAATTTATCCATAATTTCATCAATCTGATCTTTTGTAATAATTAATGGTGGACAGAATGCCATTGAAGAGCCAGCCACTGCACGTAGAATTAAACCATGATTTTGACATGCCTGTACTGCATACGCACCAACAGCACCAGTCTCGAAAGCCTTCCCTGTATTTTTATCCGCGACTAATTCAACTGCTGCAATCAGGCCTTTACCGCGAACTTCACCCACTAGCTCATGGCTTGAAAACTCATTTAGCTTGGCTTGCATGTATTCACCCATATCAGCAGCGTGTGCAAAAATATTATCTCGCTGATAAATTTCAAGGGTTTTCAAAGACACTGCGCAAGCAACGGGGTGCCCCGAATAAGTATAACCATGACCAAACACACCCACTTTGTTGCTCGGTTCAATCATAGCCTCGTACATATCACCCTTAATCATCGATGCACTGATGGGTATATAAGCCGACGATAACTGTTTAGCGAATGTCATCATATCAGGCTTTTCAATATTCATTGTTTCGCAACCAAAGGTATTACCGGTACGTCCAAACCCGGTAATTACTTCATCTGCCCAGAATAAAATACCGTATTTATTTAAAACGGCCTGCACTTTCTGATAATAACCTTCAGGCGGTACAATCACTCCACTAGCACCGGTGACCGGTTCGGCAATAAAAGCCGCAATGCTGTCAGGCCCTTCTTTTAGTATCAACTGCTCCAGATTACCTACAATTCGATCAACAAATTGTGATTCACTCTCACCTTCGTTTTTTCCTCGATAATAGTGAGGCGCATCAGTACGTAATATACCTAATGCTTCAAAAGGTAAATCAAAGAATTCATGATTGGCTTTTAAGCCTGTCAATGACGCAGAAGCAACAGTTACACCGTGATAGGCACGATCTCTTGCTATGATTTTAAATTTTTCAGGCTTACCAATCGCATTAAAATAATAACGCAGCATCTTTATATGGCTGTCATTTGCATCGCTACCAGAATTACCAAAAAATACCTTTGCATCATCCATCGGTACCATACTGGATAATTTCTCAGCCAGATCCATACCCACATGGTGAGTTTTCCCACCAAACATATGGCTGAATGACATCTTGCTCATTTGTTCGCTGGCGGAATCAATTAATTCCTGATTAGCATAACCTAAGGATGTACACCATAGGCCTGCCATACCTTCTATGTATTGTTTGCCTTTATCATCATACACATACACGCCTTTCGCGCGATCAAGAGTCAGTGTTTCACAATGTTTCAAATTCGTTGTGGGATAAATGATGGTACTCATGGCTTACACTCTATAATGAACGACTATAATAATAGTTCGTAGTTTTGGTATTCGTAAATCTAGTTTGATAGTTGCCTTTTGGTTTAACATGAACACGCAGACACGACTTTCAGCAATTTTTCATAAGTAGAATTAATACCAGTCGGCTCTTAATAAGGAAATATACCCTGCGAGGTATAGAGCAAATAATAGTAGCACCTTATTGTTCAGTCATACCGTTGGAGTCCAGGCTAGTAACGCAATTAGCCCAACTCATATTACAACTTTGCCATACCCGAGATAAATATGAATCAACCTCAGCATACACATTCTTATTATGCCGCTTCAGCTCACTTTCAGGGCATACGCCCCGCCCTTATGGAAAATTTACAAGCTGATGTTTGCATCATAGGTGCCGGTTATACCGGGTTATCCAGCGCCCTACATCTGGCAGAAAGTGGTCTAAAGGTCATTGTTCTGGAAGCGAAACGGGTAGGCTTTGGTGCTTCCGGGCGTAACGGTGGTCAAATAGTCCATAGTTATTCTCGTGATATCGATTTTATTGAAAAGCATTATGGAAAGGAAACCGGACAGCAAATGGGGGCTATGGCATTTGAAGGCGGAAAAATTATTCGGCGTATTGTTCAACAGTACAATATCCAGTGTGACTTAAAAGAAGGTGGTGTATTTGCAGCATGCAATCACAAACAATTAAAAGAACTGGAAAGTAAAAAAGCACTATGGGAAGCACATGGCCACCATGACCTGGAAATGCTCGATGCCAACAGTATAAAAGACCATGTTGGCAGCGAGCGTTATACAGGTGGCCTGCTGGATAAATCGGGTGGTCACTTTCACCCGCTTAATTTGACTCAGGGAGAAGCTGAAGCCGTAGAATCCTTAGGTGGATTAATCTTTGAAGATTCCGAAGTTCTGAATGTAAAAGAAGGCAAGAAAGTCGTGGTTAGCACACAGCATGGTAGTGTTACCGCCGATTATGTCGTCGTCGCTGGTAATGCATACTTAGGTGGGCTAATTCCTCTACTAGAACATAAAGCGATTCCCTGCGGCACTCAGGTGGTTACAACAGAAATCTTAACGCCAGAACAACAAAAACAGTTACTGCCACAGGATAACTGTGTAGAAGACTGTAATTACCTACTGGATTATTACCGTTTATCAGGTGAAGGTCGATTAATTTATGGCGGTGGCGTTACCTATGGTGCTCGCGAACCGGGACGTATTGAGAAAAAAATCGTACCTAATTTATTAAAAACCTTTCCTCAGGGGGGGGGGGGGGTTAAAAGGTGTAAAAATTGATTACGCCTGGAGTGGTAACTTTTTATTAACGCTGATGCGTCTGCCTCAAATGGGGCGCATTGGTAGCAACATCTACTACTCACAGGGTTACTCAGGTCATGGTATTACCTGCACCCATTTAGCAGGCAAAATACTCTGCGACGCAATCCATGGGCAAGCACAGCGTTTAGATGTATTTGCCAGCTTACCGCAATATCCATTTCCGGGCGGTCGACTCTGCGCGTACCATTAACTGCACGGGTGCAACCTATTACAACATTCGCGACAAACTGGGTTTTTAACCCCGATCATGTCAAAATTTAAAAAAATATGAGTCAGTTTTCAAGCAAAACTGCACTGATCATCGTCTCTGTGGTCAGCATTATCTGGGGCATGGAATTTGTACTGGTCGATTTAGCCATCGAGCATCTACCTACTCATTCCTTTAACGCTATTCGTTTTTTTGTAGCGGCACTCGCCCTTTTACCAGTGTATTTTTTTTCTACTGAATCTAAACAGAAACCACCAAAAAGAATCTGGTTGCTGGGTGCAGGTTTGGGATCGTTATTATTTATCGGTTTCTATACTCAAACGCAGGGTATGTATTTTACAAGCGTTGCCAATGCAGGTTTCATAACTGGCCTCAGTGTCCCTTTAGTATCTGTACTTGGATTTTTAATCTTTAAAAATAAAACCGGAGTTGCTACCTGGCTAGGTATCAGTTTGGCCACCATTGGTTTGTACTTCTTAACTGTGGGCGACAACCTGATATTTAATGATGGGGACTTACTGGTATTAATTTGCGCCTTTGCTTTTGCTTTGCATATTGTAGTTACAGATAGGTATGTGTCTGGAATACCTGTTCTTACACTGAGTGTCATCCAGCTATTTTGTGTTGCAATATATAGCCTGATAGCCGCTGTTTATAATCAGGAACCTCTTTTCTACCCAGATCCTGTGGAAACCGAGCTGGCTCTACATGCTCTCACTCAACCCATCATTGTATGGGCTATTATCATCACGGCCTTATTAGGTACCTCATTTTCCTACTGGGCGATAACAAGCAGTCAGAAAATATTACATGCCGATAAAACCGCTTTACTACTCGCAACTGAGCCTGTGTTTGCATATATCACCGCCTGGATTGTATTAAATGAACAATTAGGTTTGCCAGGCTTATTTGGGGGCGCATTAATTGTCGCAGGGATGATCATCTCAGAAATAGGTGACCCTTCAGCGAGTAAAAACAAAGCAGATACACCCAACTAATGGAATTACTTATTCTGATTAAATAATAGAGGAATCGACTGGGTTTCTTTCACCTCCTCCATCACGATATAACTTTTAGAATTTTTCACCCCGGGCAAAGTAAGCAACATATCACCCAACAATGCACGATATTCAGACATATCATTAATCCGTGCTTTTAATAAATAATCTGCATCACCCGACACCAGATGACATTCCATAATATAAGGTAACTCAGCCACCGCCTGATTAAATTTTAAAAAAGCATCGGGAGATTGATACGACAGCGCAATCTCAACGAACACCAGCATGCTGCAGTTCAAAGCCTGAGGATTTAAGCGCGCGTAGTAACCTTCAATAAAGCCATCTTTCTCCAGTCGCTTTACCCGCTCAATACACGGAGTAGCACTCAAACCAACCTTTTCTGCAAGATCCACATAACTGATGCGTCCATCCTGCTGTAAGGTCCGTAAGATATTAAGATCCAGCCGATCTATTGGGCGTTTACTCATACTAATCCTCCACATTAATCACTGCAATATATATAAAATATAGTTTAAATCACTGTATAAATTAAAAATACAAAATTTTAATCTTGTAAATCTAACATATTATAGCGATATCAGACATCTCTACAGAGCGTATATGTTATGCATATTTTAATTTTAGGCAGCGGCGTAATAGGCACCGCCAGCGCGTGGTATTTAGCAAAAGCCGGCCATCAGGTGACCGTGGTGGATCGCCAGGAGGCCGTGGCATTAGAAACCAGCCGAAATAATGCCGGCATGATCTCACCCGGCTACTCCTCCCCATGGGCAGCACCCGGCGTACCGATTAAAGCCATAAAGTGGCTGATGCAGGATCTGGCACCGCTGCGTATCAATTTCCGTGAGCTGGATATGAATACGCTTAGCTGGATGGGAAAAATGCTGGCTAATTGCAACACAAAGTCATACCAGATCAATAAAGAGCGCATGATGCGTTTGGCGCAATACAGTCATAGCTGTTTCATTGATATGCGTAAATCATTAGACATTCAATATGATCAACGCCAGCAAGGTACCTTACAAATTTTCCGCACCCACAAACAGATGCAGGGTATGGAAAAAGATTTAAAGGTATTAGACGAATGCAATGTACCCTATCAACAATTAACCGTAGAACAATGCCTGCAATACGAACCCGCCCTGAAACACGTACAGGATAAATTTGTGGGTGGTTTGCGTTTACCGTTAGATGAAACCGGTGACTGTTTCAAATTTACTACAGCCCTGGCTAAAGAATGTGAAAAGCTCGGTGTGAAATTTTTAATGAATACACAAGTTACAAAACTGACAACGGATAACAATAGCATTAGTAGTGTGGTTACAGATCAGGGTGAACTAAAAGCTGATCAGTATCTGGTTGCCATGGGCAGTTACTCGCCACACTTACTCAAGCAGGTGGGTATTCATATTCCTGTTTATCCTATTAAAGGTTATTCACTGACCATTCCGGTTACAGATTCAGATCGCGCACCTGTTTCAACCGTAATGGATGAAACCTACAAAATTGCCGTCACTCGTTTTGAAGATCGAATTCGTATTGGCGGAGTAGCTGAAATCGCCTCATATAATTTAAATCTAGAACAAAAGTGTAAAGCAAATATTGAATATGTAGTGAATGATTTATTCCCCGGTGCGGGAGACCTACAACAAGGAGAATTCTGGACAGGCCTTCGCCCAATGACACCAGATAGCACTCCCGTTTTAGGTGGTACGAAATACGCAAACTTATTTATTAACTCAGGTCATGGCACCTTAGGCTGGACCATGTCATTAGGTTCTGGAAAATTCATTGCCGATATTATGAGTAACAATCCGACCGACATTAATCCAGATGGTTTATCCATACAACGTTACTGCGCATAACAGGCTAATCGTAACAGACAGTCACTAACAAAAATTTAGTTTAAAAATCACAAGGTAATATTATGAGCAACAAAACAATCATCCATACAGACAATGCACCTGCGGCGATAGGCACATATTCACAAGCCGTAAAGGTCGATAATACTGTGTATATTTCAGGGCAAATTCCTTTAAATCCAGAAACCATGGAGATGATGAATGAATCATTTGAATCACAGGCGATACAGGTATTTGAAAATTTAAAAGCCATTGCCGAAGCCAGCGGTGGCACTTTAGCTGATTTTGTAAAAATTACCGTACTGCTTAGCGATTTAAAATACTTTGCACAAATCAACGAAATAATGGCGACTTATTTTAACGCACCCTTCCCTGCACGAGCAGCCTTTGCGGTAAAAGCACTACCCAAAGACGCCGATATTGAAATTGATGCTGTTATGGTTCTATAAATTTGCATAGCGTTATATAAGAGAGAATAGTAATGGCCAGAGCCGCGACTGCCAGCATAGATTTTTCAGCACTGCTGCATAATTATCGTTTAGCTAAACAGGCTTGCCAGCAGCAAAAAGCGCTGGCTATTATTAAGGCAGATGCTTATGGGCATAGTGCTGTACAAGCCGCCTTTGCATTACAGAATGATGCAGATGGTTTTGGCGTCGCCTGTATAGAAGAAGCACTGGAATTACGTGAGAATGCTATCAACTTACCAATTCTGTTACTAGAAGGTTTTTTTAACGTTGACGAACTACCGTTAATTAGCGATCAAAACTTATGGACGACCATACATAGTCGTCAACAAATAGAACAACTTAAAAATACACCCTTAAAAAAATCCATTAGTGTCTGGTTAAAAATGGATACCGGTATGCATCGACTCGGTATTCCCCCAGAAGATTACGCCCGGGCCTATGATGATTTAAAAAATATCGCCTGGGTTAAAGATATCGTACTTATGTCTCACTTTGCCAGTGCAGATGAGTTATCTAATATCAGCACTGAAGCACAAATCAATACTTTTAAACAATACTCAAATGGAATTGAATGCCCGTATAGCCTGGCCAATTCTGCCGCCACGTTCGCCCATGAAAACAGTCATGCACACTGGCAAAGGCCGGGCATTATGCTTTATGGCGCCAGCCCTTTTGCAGAAAGTCATCCACTTGCTGATCAGTTAAAACCGGTCATGACATTAAGCAGTGAAATTATTGCGATACATAATTTACATGCGGGCGACGCCGTGGGATATGGTGGAACTTATGTATGTAAACAAAGTACAAAAGTGGGTATTGTTGCAATGGGTTATGCAGATGGTTACCCAAGACACGCAAAAACGGGCACCCCAGTAATGGTTAACGGTCAGCGTACACAACTCATTGGGTGTGTATCCATGGATATGCTAGCTGTTGATTTAACGCATATTGATGATGCAGATACCGGTAGTTATGTAGAACTTTGGGGACCAAACTTATTAGCGACAGAAGTCGCAAAACACAGCGACACCATTGCCTACACCTTATTTACAGGAATTACTCGACGAGTGTATAAGCAGTATCTATCTTGTGAATCTTTAAGAACAGCATCTACTGCATAGCTCAAATTTAAATAGTGACCAGATCCCAAATTGATTAAGTCATAAGCTATAGATTGACTGAAGTACATATACGTCAGCAAACGGCCAGAAGCAGCCGCTCAAGTTATCAGCATAGAGAGTTAGCTTTATCTCATTAGTAGACATTACAAATAAACCATCTTTTATTAAAGTTCCGTCACTAGAAGTAATATATGATAAAACCAAAAAAGCACCGAACCTAAGTGCGATGCTTTTTTAGAATGCTCGATATATCAATGCCTGTTATCACTCTAAGCTAGTAGACATAAACGGCACCTGCGCCTGTGAAATTATCATTTGGCGTGCTGCTGACACCAATCGTATCACTGTCTTCTTCACGTGCGCCCACAACCAGCGTATCACCTTGAGTAGCAACGACAAGTCCAAAATTATCACCGTCGCCTGTATTACTAGCCTTGAGGTAAGCCTGCTGTGACCAAGTGCTGCCAGTGCGGAAAAACACGTAGGCGGCACCTGCATTAGAAACATTGTCATTAGGAGTGCTATTTATGCCAATGCTATCGCTATCCTCTTCATATGCACCAACCACCACCGTATCACCATTGACAGCGACACTTACACCGAACTGATCAGCGTCGCCTGTATTACTAGCCTTGAGGTAAGCCTGCGGAGCCCAATCTGTGCCTGTACGAAGAAATACATAGGCAGCACCGGAATTAGAAATAAGTTCATTGGGTGTCGTAAATGCGCCGCTTGTGTTGATTGCGCCAGTGCTATCGCTATCTTCGAGAATTGCACCGACCACCACCGTATCACCATCGATGGCTACGCTTTCTCCAAATCGATCACCAGCATCGATATTTACGGCTTTTAGGTAAGCCTGCTGCGGCCAGGTGCTGCCGTTACGAAAGAATACATAGGCTGCACCTGAATTAGCTGCATCATCATTAGCACTACCGAGGTTATTAGTGTCACTGCTTTCAAAATGAGCACCTACTACAACCGTATCTCCAGAGATAGCTAGTCTTAAGCCAAACTCATCATTAGCACCAGCATTAGACGCTTTAAGTAAGTCCTCTTGCGCCCATGAGGTACCGGTGCGGACAAACACATAGGCAGCACCAGAATCATTCGCAATGCTGTCCTCTTTATATGCACCAATCACCACCGTATCACCATCAATATCTACGCTTATACCAAACTGATCATCGGCACTGGTATTACTGGCCTTCAGGTATGCCTGTTGCTCCCAAGAACTATCGGTACGGACAAACACATAAGCAGCACCTGAAAACAATGCATTATCATTAGATGCTGCACTATTAATACTTGCACCCGTGGTATTACTGGACTCACGAGGTGCACCGACCACTATCGTATCGCCATCAATGGCGACACCATGACCAAATTGATCACTAGCACCGGTATTATCAGCTTTCAGGTAAGCCTGTTGTGCCCATGTAATGCCAGCCCGAGTAAACACATAAACTGCGCCCGATGCATCGGAATCATCATTGGGTATACTATTGATGCCCGTGGTATTGCTATCCTCACCAAGTGCACCTACAACCAAGGTATCCCCATCGATGTCTATGCTATGACCAAATTCATCATCGATGGCACCGGTATTACTAGCCTTGAAATAACCGATAGCATCTTCCAGCGTACCACTCACTGAGACCGTATCTGAGTCATTACATTGATCATCGAAGCAGCTTTGAAGTATGTATTGAGCATTAACCCGCTGATGCAATGGCACAACGTGATCAAATATTTCGGTACCTGCTGGAATATCCGCACCTACTTGAGTAAAGCCGGTAGAGCCATCGGGGTTTTCTAGCAGGCGATAATGGCTTGCTCCGTTATCTGACCAACTAAAACGAAATGCTTTTACTGGTGTAATGCTCAATGTAGCGTTACTAGCACCAGTGAACGAAAATGTGACCGTAATATCACAGTCTTCAGTAACTTCATCGGTGGTGAAGATATTGCCATTGAGAGTGCCCCCCACAGCTGCCGCCAACAGTGGCAGTAAAACCAGTATCTGGAGTTATTGTAGCGATAGCCGCCTGTCCATTTACTACTCTGTCGCTGACATCAATAGAGCCATTAGGACCGGCAGTTGCTGTAATAGTACTGTCAGTATTGAGGGCATCGCTGAACCCCCCACCTCCACTTGAGCCACCGCCACAGGAAATAACCAAAGGTAGGGTAAAGCAAGATAAAATTAACAGACCAGACGACTTTTTCATACTGAAAATATCCTATATGTAATATTTTGAATCCTTTTGAGTGTGTTCATATACCCGCAGTATCAATGCGGGGTATATAATTTTTCGCAAGTGCGGACTCTCGTTTGTTATCATGTATTTTAAGGGCTAATAATGCTGCACACCAGCATGTGTGCAGCATTATTTACTATATATAAAAGCCATATCCATATATTACTGAAGCTGTCAGACAAATACCTGATAACTGAGACACATGTTTGCAGTGAAATATGTCACACCTAAAATAAGATTTTGGTGCCAATGTGAAACTAAACTAGTGATATAACTGATAAACCTGAAGTAATGCATAGTTCCATGAAAGGCTTCTACCTAGGTATATAAAAATATAAGTTCATTTGAGATCATAGTTTTTGTGTGTTCATGAGGGGCTGCTTTGGGTCGACAGAAGACATCAATCAACTAGCTGGAGATCATCCCACACAATCAATACTGCTAGCTCCCTGAAGAGGAATTACACGTTATTTTAAGTACATTCTGAAAACTGTCACTTTCAAATGCCCAGCAATGACACGATAGTAAGTTTCGGCCCAAAATCCTTTGATCAATGGTAGACGGACTAGAATACATAAATAAATCCGACACCTACTTCGGCTTCATAGTTGTTACGTGCGATTGGACTATCCTCAATGTCGCTACTATACCGCTCATATACCGCCTCACCGAAAATCTGCCAATGCTCATTGAGGTGATGACGATAGTTGTAATTGAACCCAATCGAGCGAAACCCTCCACTCAGATTAGTCTCATTGAGTCCCGATGCAACTGACTGCTCTGCATCTATGCCAAATGCTGTATTGGCAAAATCACCATCGTGAAACACCACAGCGATAGCCATTTCATGACCGCTTGCGTCATTCTGTTCGCCGAAGCGACGCCCCACTCCAACAAGACCAAGACTTTCGTTATCACTGGTTACAAATCGAGCATCCAGCCAATAACGCCAATCGACATCGAAAGCACGACGTACTTGCAGCACAAGTTCAGCACCCTCATCTGCATCGCCGAGACCATCCAGACGACCGTCATCGGAAGCACTTTCTTCACGACCCTCATCGAAACCCACGACGGCCTCGAATAGCCACGTTTTAGAACGAAGACCACGCCACCCCAGTGCCTCACCCGCCCAGAAGAAAATATCATCACCGCTGCGCCATTGTATGGCGCCAGCGGGATCGACTTCGAAGCCGAATTCATCCGACCCTTCATACGCAGACTCGTATTCAATACTCAGACCCAGTCCGACGCTCCAGCCATCATTACCCATGGTGAAGTCGTCGACAGAAGGTAAAGGCACCAAAGCCGTTTTTCCGTCTTGTGCTATTGCTGTATGAAAGAAAGAACCATGGATAAGGATTACCAATAGTAAACCTGTAACGTTTTTCATTTTATTACCTCACCAGAATTATTTAAAAGAATGTTGCCCTGGGGTATGTGAATATAAGGTGAACTATACATAAAGATTTTGTGAAGAGATCAAATATTGCCCGTTATTTTGAGACAAGCTCAAAGCTCACATTAACTAAACTAAACGATTCAGTTAATGTGAGATATTGGCCTAACCTTTAATAGCGACTAAGCAACACTAACTAGGAAAAGAAAAACTCACACCTTCACGCACACCTGATGAAGGCCAGCGCTGTGTAATGGTTTTACGTTTGGTATAAAAACGTACTCCGTCTGGTCCGTATGCATGTAAGTCACCAAACAATGAGCGCTTCCATCCACCGAAACTGTGGTATGCAACTGGCACAGGTAATGGCACATTAATACCCACCATACCCACCTGAATATTATCTGCGAAATAACGAGCCGCTTCACCATCACGAGTAAACAGGCAGGTGCCGTTTCCATACTCATGATCATTAATTAACTGCATGCCCTCTTCCATAGTTTTTACGCGAACAACTTGTAACACCGGGCCAAATATTTCCTGTTTATAACTATCCATACTGGTTGTTACATTATCGATTAATGTAGCAGCTACAAAAAAACCGTCTTCGTAATCTGGCACTACAGGATCACGACCATCTACCACAATTGTGGCGCCGTCTTTTTCTGCACTGCTAATAAATCCCTGTACTTTCTGTTTGTGTGCAGCGGTGATTACCGGACCAAAATCATTACTGGTTTTATCACAGGCACCGACGGTTAAACCGGCCATGGCTTTCTGTAATTTTTCTACCAGTGCATTGGCTGTGGCATCACCCACCGCGAGTACTACAGATAAGGCCATGCAACGTTCACCAGAAGACCCAAATGCTGCACCTAATAATTGATTCACTGCATTATCAATGTCTGCATCTGGCATGACGATAGCGTGATTTTTTGCACCACCCAATGCCTGACAACGTTTACCATTGGCGCTCGCAGTTGTATATATGTATTCCGCAATCGGTGTTGAACCAACAAAGCTGACCGCTTTTACTCGCTCATCTAGCAGCAAGGTATCTACTGCTTCTTTGTCGCCATTAACGACATTCAATACACCATCAGGTAAACCGGCTTCTTTTAATAATTGCGCAATGAGTAAAGTAGATGAAGGATCACGTTCTGATGGCTTTAAAACAAAAGTGTTGCCACAGACAATGGCTAACGGAAACATCCACATGGGCACCATGGCAGGAAAGTTAAATGGCGTAATACCGGCCACAACACCCAGTGGTTGCATCTCGCTCCATGAATCTATATTCGGCCCTGCATTTTTACTGTGCTCACCTTTTAATAATTCGGGAGCACCGCATGCAAACTCTACATTTTCAATACCACGCTGTAACTCACCTGCGGCATCATGAGAAATTTTGCCATGTTCTTCGCCAATTAAGGCACAAATTTTGTCGCTGTTCTGTTCGAGCAATTCTTTAAAACGGAACATAATGCGTGCGCGTTTTAAGGGTGGTGTATTTCGCCACTGTGGATAAGCTGCCTGTGCAGCTGCAATCGCTTGCTCGGTAGTTTGTTTTGATGCCAGTGCAACCTGTTTACTTACTTTCCCTGTCGCAGGATTATAAACGTCCTGTACTCTTTGCTGATCTTGCACCGACTCACCGTTAATGAAATGGCCTACAATGTTCATAGTGTTTCCTAATTAAAATCTAAATATAAAAATGAAGTGGTCTTATGCAACTTCCTGCAAGCTCTCGCCTAATGCGTTAATTAAACTATCTATTTCAGATAGCTCCACGGTAAACGGTAAACCCATTTGGATTGTGTCGCCGCCATAACGCACATAAAAACCTTTTTCCCACATCGCCATGGCAATTAAATAGGGACGCAACGCAGGCTGACCATCTTTAGCTTCAATAGTTAGCGCGCCGGCAAAACCATAATTACGAATATCTGTTACATGAGGGCTATCTTTTAAACTATGTAACTTTTCTTCGAATTGCGGCGCCATTGTTTTTACGCGTTGTGGCAGTTCCTCTTTTTCCAGAATATCTAACGAGGCGAGCCCGGCAGCACATGCAATGGGGTGAGCTGAATAGGTATAGCCATGGGGTAATTCGAGCATATAATCAGGACCGCCCTGCTCCATAAAGCAATCATAAATTTCCTGTTTACTGATCACTGCACCCATGGGTATAACGCCGTTCGTTAATTGCTTTGCAGTCGTTATGATATCGGGTACTACACCAAATTCTGCTGAGCCAGTTTTATTGCCAACGCGGCCAAAAGCCGTAATGACTTCATCAAAAATCAGTAAAATATTATGCTTTGTGCAAATGTCTCGCAGCTTCTGTAAGTAACCTAACGGTGGTGGAATAACACCAGCGGAACCGGCCATAGGTTCAACAATAACGGCGGCAATATTTGATGCATCGTATAACGCAATCATATCTTCCAATTCATCTGCCAGTTCTGCCCCGTTCATTGGCATACCTTTGGAGAATTTATTCTCGGCAATCATAGTGTGCGGTAGATGCCCCGCCTCAATACCCTGCCCATATATGGCACGGTTAGGCCCAATACCCCCCACACTAATGCCGCCAAAGTTCACACCGTGGTAGCCTTTTTCGCGTCCAATGAAACGGGTTTTAGAACCCATACCTTTCTTGCGCCAGTAGCCACGTGCAATTTTCAAAGCGGTTTCTACCGATTCAGAACCAGAACCGGTGAAGAAAACTCGATTCAGGCCTTCTGGCATCCACTCTGTAATTCGATGAGCAAGCTCAAACGCTTTAGGGTGACCAAATTGAAAAGACGGCGAGTAATCGAGCTGGCGCGCCTGCTGACTAACCGCTTCGCTAATTTCTGCGCGTGCGTGGCCAATGCCCGTCGTCCATAACCCACTCAGGCCATCAAAAATTCGTCGGCCAAGTGAATCTGTATAATAACGACCATCCGCCGATACGATGAGTCGCGGATCCTGTTTGAACTGCCGATTACCGGTGAACGCCATCCAGTGAGCGTCTAGTTGCTGCTGGTTAAGTCCGGCAAATTTGTCGTTTTCCTGTCCCATGACTACCTCTGTACATATAGGTTTCAGGGCTATGCCCCTGATGATGAAGCTATTATTGATGACGAAATTAGTTTAATAAATACCTCTTTTTTAAACTAATGTTAACCATTTACTTAACTTTAAAACAGCCGCATACTAAGCACACATGAAAATGCTTTAAACACTGGTAATTGCGAAGCTATGGAAAAGACAAAAAGCCTGCTACCACGCCATATTGGCGATGCGCATATTCGCCTTTTGCGGATTTATAAAACCGTAGTAGAAGCCGGTGGTTTTGCCGGGGCTGAGGTCACACTCAATATCAGCAAACCGGCCATAAGCCTTGCCATTAATGAACTGGAATCTTTATTGAATATGCGTTTATGTCAGCGTGGCCGCGCAGGGTTTTCTGTCACAGAACACGGTCAGGAAGTCTATCAATCAGCTTTACAGTTATTATCCAGCCTTGAAACCTTTCGCTCACAAATTAACGCCATCA
>CALODD010000005.1:0-13420 GCA_942491945.1 uncultured Gammaproteobacteria bacterium
ACGACTGGTGGGAGAACGGTAAGCTCGGTGTACCGGGTAACTACGATGTGGTCATGGAGGAGATTGAATACAGCAATGGTGATACCGATGTGCCGGCTTATGTCTTTCGTCCAAAGCAGAAGGGTAAGTTTCCTGCGGTGTTATTCCAGCATGGTCGTCGTGGTATTGATGATTTAACGCTACGTATGCCGAAGCGATTGGCAGCACGAGGTTTTGTCGTGCTGGCACCGGATGTGTTTACTGCTCGTTTTATTGAAAAGCTGCCGATGGAACATGACTATGCCATCGATACCGATGTAGCGAAGGGTATTGAAGTCCTGCTACAGCGAAAAGATATCAGTACCGATAAAGCCTGCGTGGTATCGCACACGCGCGGCGGTTATATGGCTCTGAGAGCGCTGGTAACTCACGGTAAGCAGGATAAGGAGGTTGGCTGTTATGTAGCATCTTATCCGCACTGGCAGGATCCAAATCTGCCTGAGCCGTATCAGGTCTATCGTTATGCGACCGAGATTAATGATTTAAAAGTACCGACTATGGTACTGCTAGGTGAACATGATCAATACCAGCGTATTCGTCCGATTATGGAAGGTATCAACGCACTCAAAGAGAAAGGTCGAAAGCCGACTTTGATTGTATATCCGGGCGTTGGTCGTGGCTTTGATTTCAGACCACCGCATGTACGAACCTTTGCGGATGATTTGGCGACCAAAGATGCGCTGCAGCGAACGGCTCGTTTTATCAACAAGCACCTGGGCGTAAAGAAATAGCCTTTATCAGTAGAGTTTGATCAAGCGAAGTAGCGGGGCAAATAACTTTGCTGTGACGCTACTGATCCCGCGTTGTCCCCATTGATAGAGTGGTGTCGCCATGAGTAGCGGAATACTGATTAATAGCATTGCGGTCGAACCAATTACGATATCGGTTAACCAGTGTGCGCCGCTGACCAGTCTTGGAATCATGAATGGGGTAAACAAGACCAGCGCGGTATAGCCCCATTGTTTACCAGCTTTGATAAAGAAGAATACGATCGCACTGAGTACCACGTAACCATGATCACCGGGGAAGCTGACCTTGTGGTAATCCTTGGTTTCTATCCAGTCGAACATAGCGTTCAGACGTATGCTGGGTTCGAGCACAATCGATGGGCTAAAGCGGTTGTAGTCGATGCCATCGATAATCGCGGCCACGATCAGGCGGGTCGCAATAATGATAACCAACAGAAAAGTTAATCCGGACAACTGATTCAGGCGTTCATTTAACGGGCTTTTATAAATCCAGGTAAAGCTGACGATGAGTATCAGTGCCGCAGCCACCATATCGAATGGTCGCCAGTTGGCGATGGCCCAGAACTTTTGCCAGGTCTCACCAGATTGCAGCGAACCATTGAGTAGATAAAAAACGGCGTTATCGAGTTGATCCCATAATGCGCGTGTCGATGGGAATAACCAGCTGGCGAACAGAAAGCAGGCGAGAGCCCACCATACCAGTAACCATTGAAGTTTAGAGCGGTCGGACAATGTAATGCCTAGAATTCGGAAGGGCTATAGGTCTTCATGCTTAATGCATGAATCTCAGTATTCATAATGTCATCAACGGCATCGTAGACCATGCGATGGCGCTTGATGAGATTGAGGCCTTCGAATTTTTCACTGACAATGATGACATTGAAATGTCCGCCACCACCGGCACTGGCATGGCCTGCATGGCTGGCGCTATCGTCTTCGATATCTAATGATTCAGGTTCCAGTGCGTCCGTCAGTCGTTGACGGATCATTTCTACGCGTTCAGCAGTCATGATGGGAATACCTTCTTAAATGGTTTAACGCTCACATTGGCATAAACACCGGCATCAATATAGGGGTCGGCATCGGCCCAGGCCTGTGCTGCTTCGAGTGAATCGAATTCTGCAATGATGATTGAGCCAGTAAAACCGGCTTCGCCGGGATCGTTACTGTCGATAGCGGGATTGGGGCCTGCGGTCAGCAGACGCCCTTCATCCTGTAGTTGTTGCAGGCGCGCTACATGAGCAGGTCTTACCGACAGTCTTTTTTCCAGACTGTTTTCAACATCAGTCCCAACAATTGAGTAAAGCATAGTGAATCCTGAATGAGTTAATGTTTCAGTAAAGAGACGATCTGCGAGGGTGCATTCTGCTCCTGATAGCGTTGCATGACTTCGCGGACTTCGTCTGAGTAGTTTTCCTGGGCGACCTGATTAATGCCCTGAGAGAAGAAGTTTGGCGCATCTTCAGGCAAATTAGTGACGAGATCAGAAAATGCCAGTTCCATCAATTCGGTATCCTGGGTTCGAGTCGCCACAATACAGCGATTCAGGTTTAACACACGCCAGGGGCGGCCCATATTGCTCTTGTCCATGTCTTGCTTGATTGTAAGGCTGCAGGCATTGATCAGCTTGCTCAGAACATGGAACATCTCGGTGAGATCGTCTGGCTCCGTGGTCTGGTTTGCCAGTTCGGCCATGGTATCGACCAGAGCCTGAGGCTCGTTGATTTTTCCCCCGTGATCACCAATCCACAATGCCAGTCCAATTGCCAATATGTTGTTATGTTGTAACAGGCTGGTTTTATTGGCATTTTTAAGCATGTAAGACGAGCCATTCACCATGTAGATGGCATATTCTCCAAACTCAGTAGCCTCATTTGGGCCAAATTTTTCATCATTTGCCGCTTGCGAATCGGCATAGATCACTTCGGTGAGATTTTCCAGAACCCCTGTGACTTCTTCAATGCTCGGTGCGTTTTCACTTTGTTCTTCGGGTTTAATTTCCAGCGCTGACATTTCCTTTGTCAGGGTGGCCAGCATTTTAGAGAGCTGTTCCGCGTTTTCAGTAGGTAAAAGCATGATTCACAGATCAGTTTACGAAAGGGCGCGCATTCTAGCAGGTTGTGGGCGGGAAATGACCCTCTGAACGTCCTACAAAATGGAACGAAGAGTGACGCCCTGATTGCGTCCTGGGCGAGCTGCCTTGTTTTTTTAGAAGATTATTATCAGCGCGCGAAACCAGGCTATCTGTTGTGTCCGTTGCTTCGCATTGAGCAATACCAGCCGTGAAAGGAGTAATGGCCTCAAGATGGGCCTTCAGGCGTTCTGCCATGCTTTGTGCATCCTGGTAATCACAGTCACGCAGTAAGATGGCAAACTCATCGCCGCCCCAGCGGGCTAAGGTGTCTGATTGTCGCAGGTAATTCTGAATTTTATGAGCGGTATCGATGAGAACCTTGTCACCGGCCTGGTGGCCTTTAATGTCGTTAACCGCTTTAAAGTCATCGAGATCGATAATCAGCAAACTAAGTAATCTCTTATGGCGTCGTGCGTAATTGAGCTCGTTTTCGAGCATAGCATCCCAGGTGTGGCGATTATATGCGCCCGTGAGCTTGTCTGTTGTAGCGAGTTTATGAATGCGCTTAACGAGAAAGTTGATGACGATACCACCGGTAATACAGCTGCCAATCAATAGAACCAGAACAGATTGCCACCCTGACCAGTTGAGGTCATTAGCAACACCAGCAAAACAGCATCCGATAATAGTGATCAGGAAGAGGTTGGTAGGTAGCGTGAAAAAATGGAAAGCATACAGCGTGGTCAGGATATAGATCATACTGATGGCAGCAGTCTCTGGGGCCTGACCGGCCCAAAGAGCAATTGTCACCAGACCCACTGCCAGGAACATATGGATGTTGGCTATGAATAAATTGAAATAGTTCCGAAATAGATAGAAGAGAATGCCAGTGATTAATGCGGCTATAGACGTGATAGCAATGAGTGACTTTTCCATGCCTGGTGGAGTGGTCATAGTGACGCCTAGCAGACCGCTGATACCGATGAGCGCATAAATGGTAGCTGAAGTGATTGCCATTTCATAAAGCGTCTTGTCCAGATGTAGGCGGCGTTCGGGCTGGAACGTGGACATCAGCAGGCTGTCAATTTTTTCGTATTTCATGATCCCCCATCACTTGAAATCGAGTCGTGCTAGCCAAAGTAAACATCGGCTTTTCAGGTGTTTATCTGTAAACTTCCGCGCCATGATTTACGACCTGCACAGCCATAGTATTGCCTCCGATGGAACCATGACGGCCACTGATCTTGTCGAGCAGGCGGCGGAGGCGGGTGTAACTCATTTAGCACTGACTGATCATGATACTGTTGCTGGCATAGAGGAAGCAAAGAATGCTGCCAGGAATTGTGATCTGGGTCTCATACCGGGCATCGAACTCTCTGCGACATGGCGCAGTAAAACCATTCATATTGTTGGTTTACATTTAGACGTGTCGAATTCTGAATTACTTAGTGGTATTGAGCGCCAGCTTTCGTTCCGAGACTGGCGGGGCAAGGAAATCGCACGTCGCCTTGAGAAAAAAGCCAATATCGAGAACGCCTATGAAGGTGCGCTCCGTTTCGTGCATGGCAATCTGGTGAGTCGTTCTCATTTTGCACGTTATCTGGTTGATGCTGGCTATGCAAAAGACTTTGGTCAGGCGATTAAGCGATATCTATTAAAAGGTAAGCCAGGTCATGTCGGTGGTGAGTGGGCGAGCGTTGAAGAAGTCGTCACCTGGATTCGTGCGGCAGGTGGTCTGGCAATCATCGCTCATCCGGCACGATACAAGATGACGGCAACAAAATTACGTGAGCTGGTTGAAGAATTCATTGCGGCAGGTGGGCAGGGCATCGAGGTGGTTTCCGGTAGTCACTCACCGAGTGATATTAAGAATATGACGGGTATCGCGCTGCGTTATGATTTACTGGCATCCGCGGGTTCTGATTACCATGGCCCGGAAAACGCCTGGATTAAGTTAGGACGATTGCCGCAAATGCCTGCTGCCTGCCAGCCTATCTGGCAGTCTAAGGATTGGCCTGAACGAGACGTCGCATGAGTCAGTATTTTGAAATTCACCCGGAAAATCCTCAACTTCGGTTAATCCATCAGGCGGTCAAAATTATTCGTGAGGGTGGTGTCATTGCCTATCCAACGGATTCCGGTTATGCGCTGGGTTGCCATATTGGTGATAAGCGTGCGATGGAGCGTATCTGTCGTATTCGTAAAATCGACAAGAAACATAACTTCACGCTGGTGTGTCGAGACCTGTCTGAAATCGCGACATATGCAAAGGTGGAAAATACCGATTATCGTCTGATGAAGGCTCTCACTCCGGGGCCTTACACCTTTATTTTGCGAGCAACCCGCGAAGTCCCTAAACGGCTACAGAATCCAAAACGAAAAACCATTGGTATACGTGTGCCTGATTCTAAAATTGTCGATGAGCTTCTGGCGGAGTTAAGCGAGCCAATCATGAGCTCTAGTTTAATTTTGCCCGATGAAAGTCTTCCCATGTCGATTGCCTGGGATATTCGTGAAGCCCTGGAACACTACCTGGATCTGGTTATTGATGGTGGATTTTGCGGTGTCGATGCAACATCGGTTATTGATCTAACTGAAGAACCGCCTTCATTAGTCAGGCAGGGTAAGCAGGATGACCATCATCTGGATGAGTTATTAAATCAATAGGAACTTTGTCCTGGAAATGTGATTAATTTGTGATTATACACATTATTATAGTGGATTAATTATTGTCAATTTCCCAGCGACGGTGTAACGTCGTGGCATTAGAATTAACTGTGTCAGCAGTAGCCAATGGGGAAAATCTTAAAGCGCATTCAGCGACGTGAATCACGTCTTTTTCTGATATTTATCGGTTTTGTATTCTTACTGAGTATTGGCGCGATCAAGGTAACTGACATTCTGCACCATGATCTGTAGGATATTACTTCAGATGAAGTCACCAAAGAACGCTTACTCAATCGTCAAATTCAGATTCTTGCTGAACGACGTATTCTTATTCGCGACATTGTACTGGCTGCAGATCCATTTGTACGCGATGACAAAATTCAGGAGCATTCAATAAATGCCATGCAATTTCTCGCGACAAGAAATCAGTTATTACAGCTGGGTTGGAACGATGGTGAGCGAGATATATTGAGTGAGCAAATCAATCTGAATCGTCAGGGTTATCAAATTCAGCTGGACTTAATTGATGGGCTCATAGCAGGGGAAGTTGAAAATCCTGAAGAGACAGTTTTTCATGAAGTACAGCCCGTACTTAGAACTATTCATGAGCGTTTAATGCAGCAGCGCAAGGAGATCATTGCGGAATCAGACAAGATTCGAAAATCAGCTCAGGAAAAATATGATCGAGGCTGGTTCTGGGTATTAATCACCTACATCGGCACGCTGGTATTTACTGGTGTATTGATGTTCTGGATTTACTACCGTCAAAAAGCGCATCAAACCGCACTGGAATATCAGGCAACACACGATGCCTTAACTGGGCTTGCCAATCGCACACAGTTTGAACGTCAGCTCGAAACTGCGTTAAAGGACACTCACCAGAACACGACTCATAATGTCGTGTTATATCTCGATCTGGATCAATTTAAGGTAGTGAACGATACCAGTGGTCATATTGCTGGTGATGAATTACTCAAGGATATTACACGGCAGATGCGCCGCTGTATTCGAGGATCAGATCTGATTGCTCGTTTAGGTGGCGATGAGTTTGGTGTCCTGCTCTGGGACTGTAATGGTGAGAAAGCTCTGGAGATTGCGGAGAAAATACGTGAAACCGTACAGGCTTACCGATTTGTCTGGTCAGGTCATGAGTTCACCATCGGTGTGAGCATCGGCGTGGTTATCCTGAGTGAATTTTTTCAGGATGTGACGCAGGTACTCAGCGCTGTGGATGTGGCCTGTTACACGGCGAAGGATTTAGGGCGGAATCGAGTTCATCTCTATACCGAGGACGATACAGAGTCGACCAAACGCCATGGTGAACTACATCGCGTCAGTCAGGTGCGTCGAGCTATTACAGAAAATCATTTTCGACTGTTTTATCAGCAGATTCATAACGTTGGCGCTGCTAATGACTTCAAGAAAGTCGAGATACTGTTACGGATGCAGCACGAAGGTGAGCTCGTTGGGCCGGATAAATTTATCCCTGCTGCTGAACGATTTAACCTGATGTCACATGTCGACCGGTGGGTGATTCAGCATGTTATTACTATACTGAGCCAGACGGATCAGGGGTGTTTGCAGGATGTACAGATCATCTGCATCAATATATCCGGTTCGTCTGTCGCTGATCCGGCGTTTTTAAAGTTTGTCGAAGAACTACTGGAGAGTGCTGATATTGGTGACAAGCAGATTTGTTTTGAGATTACCGAGAGTGCCGCCATTGCAAAGTTAACCCGGGCCGTTCATTTCATGTCACGTCTTAAACAACGTGGTTGTACATTTGCACTCGATGATTTTGGTAAAGGCTTATCTTCCTATACTTATCTGCAGCAACTGCCGGTTGATTACCTGAAGATTGACGGTTCCTTTGTGCGTGATATGCAGCCGGGTTCTCCGGATTATGTATTCGTACAGTCCATGAATACGGTTGGCAAAGCCTTAGGGCTCAAAACAATCGCGGAATGGGTTGAAACAGCCGATACATTGAAACAGCTTGAAGAACTGGGCGTGGACTGCGCGCAGGGAGATTATCTGAGTTCCGCAACACCTTGTGACGGTGCGGCGGCTGAACTGGTTATTCCGGGCGTATAAGCAGGTGACAGGCTGGATTTTCGGCCAGCTGTGATAAGATAGCCGCCCGCTCGAAATGGTCGCTGTATGGGCCACCGTTCTTGAGCCTGTTTAGATTGTCTAACAAGGAAAACCCCTTTGAATTCAGTAGTCTCTGCGAATAGTCGCGTCTTATCTGGCATGCGCCCCACAGGGCGGCTCCATCTCGGTCACTATCATGGTGTCCTGAAAAACTGGGTGGAAATGCAGCATGAGTACGATTGTTTCTTTTTTGTCGCTGACTGGCATGCACTAACCACGCATTACGAAGACCCTCGTGTCATCGAGGCAAGCGTCTGGGATCTGGTCATCGACTGGTTGGCTGCAGGGGTAAATCCAAGCACCGCGACCATGTTTATTCAGTCTCGCGTGCCGGAGCATGCTGAGTTGCATTTGCTGTTATCGATGATGACGCCGCTAGGCTGGTTGGAACGTGTTCCAAGCTTCAAGGATCAACAGGAAAAACTAAAAGAAAAAGATTTATCGACCTACGGTTTTCTGGGTTATCCGTTGCTACAAAGTGCTGATATTCTGATGTATCGCGCCGGTCTGGTGCCGGTTGGTGAAGACCAGGTCGCCCATGTTGAGCTGACGCGTGAAGTCGCACGCCGTTTTAATTTCCTTTACGGACGTGAGCCGGATTTCGAGGAAAAGGCAGAGGCCGCCATCAAGAAGATGGGTAAGAAAAACGCCAAGCTATTTCGCAGTCTGCTTAATAAATATCAGGAGCAGGGTGATAAGGAAGCACTGGAAGTCGCCCGTGAACTGCTAATGAGCCAGCAAAATATTACCATTGCAGATCGCGAGCGTCTGTTTGGGTACGTTGAAGGTGGCGGCAAGGTGATTTTGCCTGAGCCGCAGTCGCTTTTGACCAAGGCATCAAAGATGCCGGGTCTGGATGGACAGAAGATGTCCAAGTCATATAACAACACGATATCTCTGCGTGATACCAAGGAAGAAATAGACCAGAAAGTGCGTACCATGCCGACAGATCCAGCACGTGTGCGTCGTACCGATCCTGGTGATCCGGCTAAATGCCCAGTCTGGCAGCTACATCAGGTCTATTCATCTGACAAACTTCAGAAGCAGGTTATGGAAGGTTGTCGTTCTGCCGAGATTGGTTGCATCGATTGTAAAGGCCATATCATTACGGCGATTCAGGAAGAATTAGAACCGATGCAGGAACGTGTTCAAGTGTATGAAGAAAGCCCTGAGATGGTTCGAAATATCATCAATGAAGGTAGTGAAAAAGCGCGAGATGAAGCGCGTAAAACATTAGATGAAGTCACACATGTAATGGGACTAAATTATTAATGACTGACGAACACACAAACGAGCAACACCCAGAGCATCCGACTCAGAACGAGATGCCGTTTGCGGTCGTACAGGGTGAGGCCATTACTCAGTTACCGCAGGATCTATATATTCCACCTGAAGCACTCAAGGTGTTTCTGGAAGAGGCATTTGAAGGGCCTCTAGATCTATTGTTATATCTTATTCGCCGTCAGAATCTGGATATCCTGGATATTCCAGTTGCCAAGATCACACAGCAGTACATGGCTTACATTGAAATGATGACAGAAATGTCCTTCGAGTTGGCCGCTGAATATATGGTGATGGCTGCAATGCTGGCAGAAATTAAGTCACGGATGTTACTGCCACGTCCGGTCAGTGAAGATGAGGACGAAGATGGTGATCCGCGCGCAGAGCTGGTTCGCCGACTACAGGAATATGAACGCTATAAGCAAGCAGCTGAAGACATTGATGAATTACCTCGTATGGTACGAGACACCTTCCAGACTTCGATTGAAGTCGCAGATCGTATTATTACGCGTAAGTTACCTGAAGTGCCTCTGGAATCCTTATTAAAGGCATTTTCTAATGTAATGAGCCGCGCTGACGTCAATAAGCACCACCATGTACAGATGGAAGCACTATCAGTACGGGAGCGTATGACAAATGTTCTGAGTACTCTAGAGCAAGAATCATTTACCTCGTTCCAGTCATTGTTTGATGCAGAGGAAGGTCGCCCAGGTGTGGTGGTTACGTTTCTGGCGATACTGGAATTGATCAAGGAAAAACTCATCGTCATGCAACAGACAGAGCTGTATTCCGAAATTTATGTGAAGGTAGCGGCGCAAGAAGCATTGCCTGAAGAAAGCGAAGTCCAGGGCTAATCAGCAGTCCAGCAAGAGAACGTATTATGGAAGATAAAGAACTTAAAAATATCATTGAAGCCTCGTTACTGGCTGCGGGTAAACCCCTGTCTCTCGATCAGATGACGGCTGTCTTTGAAGAAGATAAAGCACCCGAGCGTGAGGCGATTCGCGCGATGATTAAAGCCCTGAATGAAGAATACGAAGAGCGTGGTATTGAAATTAAGCAGGTCTCTTCAGGTTATCGTCTGCAGGTTAAGAAAGAACTGGCGCCCTGGGTATCGCGTCTATGGGATGAAAAGCCCGCTCGATATACACGTGCTTTATTAGAGACGTTGTCGCTGATTGCATATCGCCAGCCGATTACACGAGGTGAGATTGAAGACGTACGTGGTGTTAGCGTCAGTTCCAATATTATTAAAACTCTGCAGGAACGTGAATGGGTCAAGGTGTTGGGATATCGCGATGTCCCAGGCAAGCCTGCAATGTACGGCACAACAAAAGAATTTCTGGATTACTTCAATCTTAAATCGCTCAGTCAGTTACCTTCACTTCAGGAACTGCGTGATATTGAATCAATCAATGCAGAGCTGGATCTCGATGATAATGCGCCGCCAGCAAAAGAAGTTTCAGCAGAAGCTGAAGTGGATACAGAGAATGAAGAGTCTGTTGCTGATATCGCATCAGTCGATGATGCAGCAGCTTCTGAAACTCCAACCGAAACATTACACTAATCATGTCTGAACTCGAAGGCGAACGCCTACAGAAGGTACTGGCCAATCAGGGCAAGGGGTCTCGACGCGAAATTGAAAAATGGATCGAAGAGGGGCGCGTAAAGGTCAATGGCCAGGTCGCCAAACTTGGTGATCGTTATAAGCCTGGAGACAAACTACAGGTCGACAATAAAGTTGTTGCCGTGCGTGGTTTCAAAAATCCTTTGATTCTCGGTTTGATGTATTACAAACCAGAAGGTGAGGTGACGTCGCGTTCAGATGAAAAAGGCCGTCGGACGATTTTCGAAAGCCTGCCAGAGTGTGAACATGGCCGTTGGGTTAATGTCGGTCGTCTGGACTTAAATACGTCTGGCCTGATGATTATGACGAACAACGGTGAGTTGGCGAATCGTCTGATGCACCCAAAATATAATTTGCCGCGAGAATATGCGGTACGTGTGCTTGGCGAAGTCACTGATGAACAGATTGAAACCATGTTGGCCGGTGTTGAACTCGAAGATGGTGAAGCAAAGTTTGAAGCGATCGTGGATGCCGGTGGCACGGGCAGTAATCACTGGTATCACGTCATGCTACGTGAGGGACGTAATCGTGAAGTGCGTCGTATCTGGGAATCGCAAGGCATTATGGTGTCTCGTTTGATCCGTATTCGATTCGGTACTATAAAACTTGATAAAGGGATGAAAGCGGGTAGTCATCGTGAATTGACACCGGGTGAACTGAACCAATTACTCAATGAAACTGGCTTACCGACCATTGAGCCCAAGCATAAGGGCAAGAAGCGCTCTTCTGCATGGCCAGCCGGACGCAAATCATTCCCATCCAAACCTAAGCCAACAATAGATAGGTCTTCTGACAGGTCTTCTGATAAAAAGAAGGTCTGGGGCAAACGACGCGACCGGTAGATGTCCGCATCACTTCAGACAATCTACGATGATCTGAAGTCACATTTCGGCCCCAAAGACTGGTGGCCGGGCGATACCGCTATCGAGGTCATGATTGGTGCCATTCTGACTCAGAACACGGCATGGACCAATGTCGAAAAAGCCATTGTTAATCTTAAGGCAGTAGATGCCCTGGATGCTCAGGCCATTGATGGCTTACCGCAGGATGAATTAGCTCAGCTCATCAAACCTTCGGGTTACTACAATATGAAGGCAAAGCGCCTGCAGGCCTATTGTCGCTGGTACATCGAGCAGGGCGGCTTTGAGGCGCTTGATCAGCTGTCAACAGATGATATGCGGGAGGCTCTGCTCAAAGTCTATGGCATTGGCCCTGAAACAGCTGACGATATTGTTCTCTATGCTTTTAATCGCCCGGTATTTGTCATTGACGCCTATACCCGCCGTATTTTTTCTCGTCTAGGTCATATTGGCGGTGATGAGAATTATGATGAATTACGCACTCTATTTGAAAGCACGCTTGGCCCTGATGTGCCTGTATTTAACGAATATCATGCATTAATCGTCAATCATGCCAAAGACTTCTGCCGTAAAAAGCCGCTGTGCGGAGAATGCCCGTTGGCACCGAACTGTCGACACTTTAGCGGGTCATAATTGCAATATGGCTAAAAACAACATATTAATAGGGTATGGGTAAGTAAGGAGAGGTGACAGTCATGAAGCAGATACTGATAAATACATTGCTTGGGCTCGCTTTAATTTCTTTTTCTGCATCATGGGCTGCGGGTAAGCCGGGTGAAGCAGGTCACGGGAAAGAAGAGTTAACCGCAGCGATGGAAAATCCGGGTTATCACGAAAAACCAAAGTGGTTTAAACAATCGTTCCTGGATATCCGTGAAGACATCGACGAGGCAACAGAAGAGAATAAGCGTGTCGTGCTGTATTTTTTTCAGGACGGCTGTCCTTATTGCGAGAGATTACTGCAAGATAATTACGGTAACCGCGAAATTGCTGAATTTTCTCAGAAACACTTCGATACCATTGCAATTAATATGTGGGGTGATCGTGAAGTCGTGAATCTTAAAGGTGATGATGTCACCGAAAAGACCTTCGCAGAAGATTTTAAAGTCATGTTCACACCAACGATGTTAATGTTAGACGAGCAGGGCAAGGTCGTCTTACGTATTAATGGTTATTACCATCCAACTAAGTTTATGGCTGCCATGAAATATGTTTCTGGCAAGCATGAAGTCGCTCAGACGTTTCGTGATTACTATGCTGAACAGCCGCAGAAGAAGGCATCTGGAAAGTTGCATATGCAGGAAGAGTTCCTGCAGCCACCGTATGACTTACAAGCCAGAAAACGTGGTTCTGGTAAACCACTATTAGTCATGTTTGAGCAGAA
Organism: uncultured Gammaproteobacteria bacterium; assembly: GCA_942491945.1. Lineage (GTDB taxonomy): Bacteria > Pseudomonadota > Gammaproteobacteria > JAJDYQ01 > JAJDYQ01 > JAJDYQ01. Next base: position 12,836 of record CALODD010000005.1, read on the forward strand.
AGCCTGTCTGACCTGCGATGAGCTTCATCTCGATATTCTGAAACGCGAAGAGTCGAAAAAGGAAATGACCAAGCTAGATATCGTGTTGCTCGATATGTGGTCAAAGGCACGTGTAACAACACCAGACGGACGTCAGGTTATGGCGAAAGACTGGGCTAAAGAATTGAATATTCAGAACAGCCCGAGTTTTGTGTTCTTTGATGATGGTGGCAAAGAAGTATTTCGTGCGGAAGCATACCTCAAGGCATTTCATACCCAGGGCATCATGGATTATGTCTCTTCAGGTGGTTACAAAGAGCAACCTAATTTTCAACGTTGGCTAGGTGCCAAAGCGGATGCGCTTGAAGCGAAGGGTATCCATGTTGATTTGTGGGAATAAATTACGCGGCTTGCCATGTGGGTGGCGGTAGGACTGGAAGTGATCAATTCATTATCAGTGATGCGCGCATAAATGGATTGTTTGTACCCATTAAAAATTATTCATTACATGCAATAATTAACCATTCAATTACCCCTTCCTTTATTTCATAATCCCCCCTGTTAATAATTGGGGGTTATATGAAAAACAGTAAATTAGCTGTGGTT
>CALODD010000006.1:0-27604 GCA_942491945.1 uncultured Gammaproteobacteria bacterium
ATACGTATGGCCCGAATATGCACCCCAATGATGGAAGAGTGGTCTCAAATTTTATTATGCAGGCGCTGCAAAATAAGCCAATTACAATCTATGGTGACGGCGAACAAACTCGATCATTCTGTTATGTAGATGATTTAGTTGAAGTGTTTGTTAGATTAATGGCTTCTCCAGACGATTTTAATGGCCCTGTGAATACGGGTAATCCAGGTGAGTTTACGATCAGCGAGCTAGCTAAAAAGGTTATCGACCTAACGGGGTCGAGTTCACAACTAGTTTTTGAAGAGCTGCCCAGTGACGACCCTATGCAACGGCGGCCCGATATTAGTTTAGCCCGTGAGAAACTCGGTTGGGAGCCTGAAGTGAAGCTGGAAGATGGATTGAAAAAGACGATCCCATACTTTGAAAAAATACTACTGGAAGGTTTTGAAGCGTGAAAATAACGATATTTGGCACGGGCTACGTAGGTTTGGTAACTGGGGCTTGTTTTGCAGATGTTGGTAATGACGTTCTTTGTATGGATGTTGATGAAGATAAAATCAGCAATCTAAAGAAGGGTGTTATACCAATATACGAACCTGATTTAGATGTGATGGTTGAGCGGAATATCCGAGAAGGCCGCCTGACTTTTACGACAGATGAAGAAGAGGCTGTTAAGCATGGTCAGTTTCAATTTATTGCGGTTGGTACTCCCCCAGACGAAGATGGCTCAGCAGATTTGCAATATGTACTGGCCGTTGCTGAGACAATCGCAACTCATATGGAAGACGATAAAATCGTTATTGATAAATCAACTGTGCCCGTGGGTACTGCCGATAAAGTGAAGGAAAGAATGGATTCGGTATTGCGGGGCCGTTCGTTAGCAGCTAATTATCAGGTCGTTTCGAATCCAGAGTTTTTGAAAGAAGGCGCCGCAATAGAAGATTTCATGAAGCCAGATCGTATTGTTGTAGGTGTTGATAATAACGATACGGCAGACCTGTTAAGACAATTGTACGTACCGTTCAACCGCAACCACGATCGACTGATCATCATGGATGTTAGATCTGCAGAACTAACCAAATATGCAGCGAATGCCATGTTAGCGACAAAAATAAGTTTTATGAATGAATTATCTAACCTGGCGGACCGCCTGGGTGCTGATATCGAGGCTGTTAGAAATGGAATTGGTTCAGATAGTCGTATCGGTTACTCCTTCATATATCCCGGGTGTGGTTATGGTGGTTCCTGTTTCCCGAAGGATGTTTCTGCATTGGAGCGAACAGCAGATGAAGTTGGATATGATGCTTCATTGTTGAAGGCTGTTGAATCAGTTAATTTTAGGCAAAAAGGAATTTTGTTTGAAAAAATGGCTAATCACTTTACAGATGGTTTGGAGGGTAAAACAATTGGTGTGTGGGGTTTGGCTTTTAAGCCCAACACAGATGATATGAGAGAAGCACCGAGCCGCGTGCTAATGGAAGCGTTATGGAAAGCAGGTGCCAAAATCAAAGCATTCGATCCTGTGGCGGATGAAGAAGTTCGGCGTATATATGGTCATCGTAATGACTTGGAAATAGCTTCATCACCAATGGACTCTGTTGATGGTGTGGACGCGCTAGCAATCGTTACTGAGTGGAATATCTTTCGTAGCCCCGATTTGGCTGAAATGAAGAAAAGAATGAATGAAGCAGTAGTGTTTGATGGACGTAATATATTTAACCCTGGCTTAATGGAGAAAGAGGGATATGTTTATTACAGCATTGGACGAAAGCCGGTTTTAAATTCTTGATAAATGATAAGGTGATCCTCTGAGTAAAAAAGTTTTAGTAACCGGTGGCGCTGGTTATATCGGTAGTCATGCATGTAAGGAGTTGGCGCGTCGAGGCTATGAACCTATTGTCTACGATAATCTAGTATATGGCCATGAGTATGCGGTTCATTGGGGCGATTTTGTAAAAGGTGATATTTCTGATAGATCAAGGTTAGAGAGTGTGTTTGCACTGTATCAGCCTTGTGCAGTTATGCATTTTGCAGCGTATGCGTATGTCGGAGAGTCGGTTACTGACCCTGCCAAGTATTACGGAAACAACGTGGTCGGAACGATTTCTTTACTGGATGCTATGAGAAGTTCGGGTGTTGATAAAATTATATTCTCGAGTACGTGCGCAACATATGGTGATCCAGTTACTATCCCGATGGATGAGATGCATCCACAAAGTCCAATTAATCCTTATGGCCAATCTAAATTGATGATCGAGAAAATTCTGAATGATTATTCAGTAGCATATGGTTTGAGATCAGTAGCATTGCGGTATTTTAATGCTGCAGGCGCAGACCCCGATTGCGAAGTCGGCGAAGATCACGACCCAGAAACGCATTTAATTCCTCTGGTTCTAGATGCGGCATTGGCGAAACGTGAGTCGATCACAGTTTTTGGTGAGGACTATGATACACCTGATGGTAGCTGTATCAGAGACTATGTTCATGTGACTGATCTGGCGGCTGCCCATGTCCTGGCTCTGGAAGCGCTTATATCAGGTGCGGAAACAACGGCCTACAATCTTGGGAATGGTGCAGGTTTTTCTGTTAAGGAAGTAATTGATGTTGCCAGGAAAGTAACTAGGGAAAATATTCCAGTAGTACTTGGCGAACGTCGTTCTGGCGACCCTGCGCGACTCATTGGTAATGCTAGTAAGGTCATAGCGGAGCTAGGCTGGAAGCCGGAATACTCTGATATCGATACTATTATCCGTACTGCCTGGCAATGGCATCAACGAGAATTATAGTCATCTCTAGTCTTAATTGAAGTAAGTTGTGAAACAAATCCTTCAGAATCTTTCAAATGGTGAAACTACGATAGCAGATATTCCTGTGCCTGCAGTTCAGCCAGGGTGTCTATTAATTGCAACAAAAACGACTTTAGTGTCTGCGGGAACTGAGCGCATGCTCGTCGAGTTTGGTAAAGCGAATTTAGTTGATAAAGCCAGGCAGCAGCCAGATAAAGTTCGGATGGTTTTAGAAAAAATTAAAACCGATGGGCTGTTGCCAACGGTTGATGCTGTGCGTAGTAAATTAGATCAACCGATAGCATTAGGATATTGCAATGCAGGTGTCGTGATCGACATTGGTGAGGGTGTTGAAGGGTACAAAATAGGTGATCGGGTTGCGTCAAATGGTAAGCACGCCGAGGTTGTTTCTGTACCCGTGAATCTATGTGCAAAAATTCCAGATAATGTTGATGCTGATGCAGCATCATTTACCGTTATTGGTGCTATTGCCTTGCAGGGTATACGTTTATTGGCGCCAACGTTGGGCGAAACCATTGTCGTGACTGGACTCGGTCTAATTGGCTTGATTACGGTTCAATTACTTAGAGCGCAGGGTTGTCGTGTGATAGGGATTGATTTCGATGAGACTAAGCTTGAATTGGCGAGAGGGTATGGCGCGGAGACAGTTAATTTGTCCGCTGGTGAAGACCCTGTGAACGTTGCTGTCTCTTATTCGCGAGGTCGGGGAGTTGATGGCGTTGTAATCACAGCATCTACGTCGAGTAATGAGCCTGTGAGTCAGGCTGCCAAAATGTGTCGAAAGCGTGGCAGGATTATTCTTGTGGGAGTTACAGGCCTTAATTTATCGCGAGCTGATTTTTTTGAAAAAGAATTAACCTTTCAGGTTTCGTGTTCATACGGGCCTGGGCGTTATGACTCTGAATATGAAGAGTATGGTCGTGATTACCCGGTTGGTTATGTTAGGTGGACAGAGCAAAGAAATTTTGAGGCGGTTCTGGACATGTTGAGCCAGCAAAGCTTGTCGATCAAGGATCTGGTATCGCATCGTTTTGATATCCATAAAGCGGAAAAGGCATATAAGGAGCTGTCCTCTGGTCATGACAGTCTCGGGATGCTTATTCATTACCCAGTAAAGGATGAATTGCCTAATAAGGCGAGAGTGGTAGAGCTTAATAATAAAGCTGGGGAGTCAGCTTCGTATGATGCTGTGAATATTGGCTTTATCGGAGCAGGCAACTATGCAGGAAGGGTGTTAATCCCTGGCTTTGTTGGAGCGGGTGTTGAATTGAATAATGTCGTAACGAGTGCGGGTGTGTCTGGCGCTCATTATGGTAAAAAATATGGATTCAAGAGAACATCTACAAATGTAGAGTCTGTTATAGCAGATGAATCAATTAATACAGTGGTCATCGCAACGCGTCATGATTCGCATGCAAAGTATGTTTGTCAGGCGATAGAAAATGGAAAGTTTGTTTTTGTTGAAAAGCCTCTTGCATTAACTCTAAGTGAGCTTGATCAAATTCAGTCATCTATAAGTGCAGCTAGTGAAGCAGGTGTTTATAGGGGATTAATGGTCGGCTTTAATCGTCGGTTTTCACCGCAGGTGAAGAAGATGAAAAAATTGCTTGATACGCTTAGTGAACCAAAATCATTTGTTATGACTGTGAATGCCGGGGATATTCCGCAGGATCACTGGACACAGGATATGTGTATAGGTGGCGGGCGAATTATTGGCGAAGCCTGCCACTTTATTGATTTGCTAAGATTTTTGTCAGATTCAGAAATTACATCCTGGAATATCATGGCGATTGGTGATGTGCCCGGGGTCTCTGTTCGAAGTGATAAAGTGAGCTTTACACTGAGCTTTGCTGACGGTTCATTTGGCACGGTGCATTACCTTGCGAATGGAAGTAAGGCGTTTCCAAAAGAAAGGCTTGAAGTGTTTTGTTCGGGAAAAATACTACAGCTTGATAATTTCCGTAAGCTTACAGGGTATGGTTGGCCGGGATTTAAGAAATATAACTTGTGGCGGCAGGATAAGGGGCAGGCTGCTTGTGTTTCAGAGTTTGTTGCAGCGATTAAGCAAAGAGGGAGTCAACCGATTCCTCTTGAAGAGTTATTTGAAGTAAGTCGAGTGAGTATAGAATTGGCTAATGCAGTCTAGATTGGTAGATGCTTTATCGATTCAATTTATATCTGAATACCTTACGCTATTTAAAGCCCAGTCAAATATTCTGGCGTATTTATTATCGACTTGTTAAGCCTGAAGTAAGTCATAGCGGACTACCTGAACAGACTGAAGTTTACCCAGAAAAATGGTTCATATCTATATATAAAGATAATTCTATGTGTAAGGGTGGTCAATTCAAATTTCTTAATGAAACGCACGAAGTGAATACCCCTCTGGACTGGAATAACACACATTATTCGAAGCTATGGCTTTATAATTTGCATTATTTTGATTGTCTTCTTTCGAGAAGTGAAGATGGTTCGGTGCAGTATCAACATGGTTTGATTAAGCGCTGGATTGATGAAAACCCTGTTGGCGAAGGTAATGGTTGGGAGCCATATCCATTGTCTTTAAGAATAGTGAACTGGATAAAGTGGGCCTATCTTTATCAGCAGCTAGATGAATATCAACGTACTAGCCTTGCATTACAGACTGCGTGTCTCTACTCGCAGCTGGAATACCATTTGCTGGGCAATCATTTGTTGGCAAATGCCAAAGCACTAATTTTTTCAGGGTGTTTTTATCAGGGGCCTGTGGCCGATGAATGGCTTGCTTCTGGTATTAAAATATTATTTCACGAGATCGATGAGCAGGTTCTTGAGGATGGTGGGCATTTTGAATTAAGCCCAATGTACCACGCAATCATTCTTGAAGATTTTCTGGATATTTATTATCTATTACAACTAGTTGAGAAGAAAAATAGCGGTGATGCTGTAAGTCGTATGCAACCGGTTATTCAGAGAATGCTGACATGGATGAAGCATTTAGTTCATCCGGATGGGGAAATAGTATTTTTTAACGACGCTACATTTAAAGTCTCCGCACAATATCAATCATTGTGTTCGTATGCCAGGCGCGTTGGTATTGATGTGGATGACGAGGTAGAGAGTAGAGTTAATTTGCTGTCAGATAGTGGTTATATTCATCTGAACGATACTACGGTTAATCTATACCTTGATGTCGCAGAGGTAGGTGCTTCGTATATCCCAGGTCATGCGCATGCGGATACATTGTCATTCGAAATGTCCTTGTTTGATCAACGTTTCCTTGTGAATACAGGTACATCAATATATGACGTAGGTGCGCAGCGTAGCTATGAACGCTCTACCTCAGCCCACAATACTGTGTGTATTAATGATAAAAATTCATCTGAAGTATGGGGTGGCTTTAGGGTTGCCCAACGTGCATCTACTTATAATCTTGAAATTCTGGAAGATAATGATTTTATTCAGGTTAGTTGCGAGCATGATGGTTATATGAGATTGAAACCAGGAATGGTTCATCGTAGAACGTGGAAGTTGGGGAAAAATAGTTTGTCTATTGTGGACGAAATATCAGGAAAGTTTGAGAATGCAGAGGGGTTCTTTCATTTTCATCCTTCTGTAACTGTAGAACCGGGTTCGGTTTCTGGTCAGATAGACATGGTCTTACCTGATTCGAAATGCGTGACACTGGTCATTGACGGCGCAGATATCTTTCTTGAAGACGATGAGTGGCACCCAGAATTTGCTCTGAGTCTGGATAGTAAGAAAATACGACTTCGCTTGGATGGCCCTTGGTGTAAGGCACAGTTTAGTTGGTAGTGTCCACAGTGCAAATTCTTTTTATATCCGATAATTTCCCTCCTGAAAGTAATGCACCAGCCAGCCGGACCTACGAACATGCTGTGAGATGGGTGAAGGACGGCCATAGTGTGACAGTCATTACAGGAGCACCGAATTTTCCCGAGGGCAGGGTATACGAAGGTTATGATAATGCCTGGTATGTTGGTGAAAATATCGATGGCATTCAGGTTAAACGTGTGAAGACATATATAACGGCAAATGAAGGGTTTATTAAGCGCACGGTTGACTATATGTCGTTCATGGTTATGGCATTTCTTGCGGGTCTCTTCGTTAAACGTCCTGATGTCGTTATTGGGACGTCACCACAATTTTTCACGGTATGCGCTGCATGGATGTTGTCTGTGTTTAAACGTTGTCCATTTGTTTTTGAGTTGAGAGATTTTTGGCCAGAGTCTATCAAGGTTGTTGGTGCCATGAAGCACGGTCTGGCAATTCAGCTATTGGAGAAGATCGAGCAATTTCTCTATATGAAAGCTTCTGCGATTATTACTGTCACGCGTTCATTTGAACAAGAGTTAGTGCGGCGTGGAATTCCATCGGAAAAGCTTGCCGTGGTAACGAATGGTGTCGATACAGATGTATTCAGTCCACAGGATAAAAACGTGGCATTGCTTGAGAAGTACGCACTAGAGCAGAAAGTAGTAATTGGATATATTGGTACACACGGCTTGGCTCATGCGCTGGAAAATGTTCTGGGGGCGGCTGAAATTTTAAAGATACATGACGAAATTGTATTTATGCTGGTAGGTGCAGGTGCTGAAAAACACAATCTACTGAAAAAAAGTCGTCATATGGGTCTTCAGAATATATTATTTATTGATAGACAAGACAAACTTGAGATGCCTGCATTCTGGGCGCTGTGTGATATTTCACTGATCCATCTTAAGAACGATAAATTATTTGAAACTGTTATTCCTTCAAAAATATTTGAGTCGATGGGAATGGGCCTACCTATGTTGATGGCGCTACCTAAAGGAGAAGCCTCAGATTTGGTTCTTAAGCATGAATGTGGAGTTTGGGTCGAGCCAGAAAATTCTCGGCAACTCGCAGAGAGTGTCCTGAAATTAGCGAAGGATGATTTGTTGAGACGTAAACTATCCGAGAAGAGTAGGGAAGCTTCCGGTGAATTCACGCGTGAGAACCAGGCAAGGCGCATGTTGCGGGCGATCGAATATGTTGTCGATGGTAAGGCGAATGAGCTTAGTACTTTGATGGCAGCCTAAATCACTTTATGCAGAAGAAAAAAATATTGATTGTATTTGGGACACGCCCAGAAGCCATCAAAATGGCACCAGTTGTGATTATGTTGCGTGCACGCGCAGAGTTGTTTGATGTGAAGGTCTGCGTATCTGCCCAACATCGTTCGATGCTGGACCAAGTTCTTTCGCTCTATGACATCGAGCCCGACTATGACTTGAATATCATGAAACAGGGGCAGGATTTATATGATATTACGAGTGGCGTCTTACTGGGTATGAAAACTGTACTAACAGAATATCGCCCAGACCTTGTTCTGGTGCATGGGGATACCACCACGACTATGTCCGCGTCATTAGCCGCCTTTTATCAATGTATTCCTGTAGGGCATGTTGAAGCTGGCCTAAGAACGAATAATATGTATTCACCTTATCCAGAAGAAATTAACCGTCAACTAACTTCTCGTATTACGCGGTTTCACTTTTCCCCGACGTTATCGAGCAAGCAAAACCTATTACAGGAAAAAATAGCTGAATCTGATATTCATATTACGGGAAATACAGTAGTCGATTCCTTACACATGGTTTTGGAGATCATTAAAAATAATTCCGACTTGTCGCAAAGATTGATGAATGCATTTACTGAAAAACTGAAATTCAATATCAGTAACGCGCGAATATTATTAGTGACTGGACATCGAAGGGAAAATTTTGGGGCAGGGTTTCAGGAAATTTGTGCAGCATTGGGCCAGCTAGCCGTAGAATACCCTGACACTCAGATTATCTACCCGGTACATCTAAATCCAAATGTTAAGGAGCCGGTTGAAAAAGAGCTTGCATCAATTAGTAATATTCATCTGATTGAACCTCTTGATTATGATGAATTTATTTTTCTGATGCATCATTCCTGGGTGGTGTTAACTGATAGTGGAGGCTTGCAGGAAGAGGCGCCAAGCCTTGGCAAGCCTGTATTGGTTATGAGAGATACAACAGAGAGGCCGGAGGCGGTGGATGCCGGTACGGTTAAGCTTGTTGGTGCAAATGCAGAGAATATCGTGAAAGCAATGCGATTAATGTATAAGGATGAAGAATATCAGGCTATGGCAAGGGCACATAACCCATATGGTGATGGCACGGCAGCAGCACAAATAGCGGATATACTGCAGAAGGAATTGTATGTATGAGTAAGCACGTCTGCGTGATTGGTCTGGGTTACATTGGATTGCCGACGTCGGCACTACTTGCCAATAGTGGATACCGTGTTACTGGACTCGATGTGAGCGAAGATGTTATCAATACAATTAATCAAGGTGGGATACATATAGTTGAGCCCGATCTTGATGCATATGTAAGAGCCGCCGTTGCGTCGGGGAGTTTAAAAGCCAGCCTGGTTCCAGAGGCTGCTGATATATTCATGATTTGTGTGCCAACGCCTTTTCATAATGAGGAAGAATTACCGCAGCCTAATCTGGATTATGTGGAATCTGCAGCAAAGGCGATATCGCCCTATGTACAGCCAGGTAACCTGATCATTCTAGAGTCGACGTCGCCAGTGGGGACAACAGAGCTCATTGAGCAAGTGCTCAATGGTGAGGGCGTTGAAACAAAAGAACTGTATATAGCTTATTGCCCGGAAAGGGTTTTGCCGGGTCGTATTATGGTAGAGCTTACTGAAAATGACCGTATCGTTGGCGGAATAAATACAACATCCACAATACATGTCGCTGAGTTCTATCGTAGTTTTGTAAAGGGGGCAGTGCTTGAGACTAATTCGCGAACGGCAGAAATGAGTAAGCTTGTTGAGAATAGTTATCGTGATGTCAATATCGCCTTCGCGAATGAATTATCAATGATATGTGAAGACGAGACCATTGCAGTGGATGAAGTGATAGCACTGGCTAACCATCACCCCAGGGTTAATATCCTGCAACCAGGTTGTGGAGTGGGGGGGCACTGTATCTCGGTTGATCCATGGTTTATAGTCTCGCGTACACCAGAGAAAACACATTTGATCAAGCAGGCTAGGCTTGTAAATGACAGTAAATCTCAATGGAGTGCGGATAAGATCGCATCAGCAGCTCTATCTTACGAACATGAGTGGGGGAAAAAGCCTGTCGTTGCATGTCTCGGGTTATCCTATAAGCCGGATATAGATGATTTAAGGGAATCCCCAGCTTATAAAATAACACGAGCACTTATTGATATGGGAATCATGGTTTTACCAGTGGAACCACATCTTGAACAGCATGATGAGCTGGAGCTGGTTGATTTGGGAACTGCCTTAGATAAGGCTGATATTTTGGTTGCCCTGGTTCGGCATAAGATGTTTATAGAAGTTGAAATGCCCGATAAATTATTAATCGATTTTTGTGGACTATCTTGAGCGGGCTCAGTTTTTTGGTCGATAAAACTGCTTTGAGACCCCTTTGAATATGCGGTGCGTGTAAAAGTAAGGCAGTAGGAGAATATTGTCTGAGTTGTATTTGGACAGTATGTACTTTGTATCAGGAAGCAGGTGCTCTTTCAGTAATTTCAGACGGCTGCTCCAGTCTGGTAACGCTCTAAAATCACTGAGCTGATAGCGCCAGCGTTGCTGTGAACCCTTTGGGTGGTCTTCTGATCGTGCAATGTTAGTCTGTAATTGCCTTAATGTATTGCCAGCTACCTTAATTGAAATAGTGTCTTTTGTTTTTTGTAGTCCATCGAGTAGAACACCTGATATGTTTTTTGCTTTAGCATCTATAATCAGTTCTTGCCATAGTTCATCATTGAAGGACTGACTAAGCAAATGAATATCGTAAAGCCATATCAGGCGATTAGCATCGCCCTGAGCCATAGTGGCCGCACGGTGTATGCAGGCAAGCATTAAAGCATGTTTTAAGCCTAAGCCCTGGGCATAGGCTCCGAGTTTGGGAAGTGCGACAGATTCCTGTTTTAGTTCATCGTACGAAAATATGCTACCGTATTGTTTGGTATTGCTCGCTTTCCAGTGCATGTCAAGGTTGTGTAGTAAAGAAAATCTATCACGTTTATGACAGGAAAATTCATGACTGAGAATTTCTCCACCACTATTACTAGTGCGTCTGTACCCTGATGTACTGAGTAGTTTGTAAGCATTTTCCGCTTCGTTTCTGTTCTTGAAGAGTAAATCAGTATCACAGCGATGTCGGTGATGCGGTTGTTGGTACAAGCTATAAGCGAGTGCGCTGCCTTTTAAAATTAGTGGAAAAATATTCACTTCAGCCAGGGTGCTTAATACCCGTTTTAGTTCATAGCCGGTTGCTAATTCTGCAGCAGCTTTCTTTTTTGCAATCTCTGACACTGATGTGATGAAACTGGTAGGCATGCTATCTATAAATTTATGATTATGAATCAGGTGCCAGTAAAGGGACGTTACTCCATGTAAGCGAAGTTGCTGGAGCGATTCTTCCTCAATTATTATCAGATTTCTATCAGTATGACGAGTGTTGTTGGTTAGTATTTCCTCGAGATGCCTGGTAAAATCTGGTTTAAATATATATGGGTGGTGTGGAGACATGCTACTGGTCCTGGGTGCGATTTTGTGATGATTGGACTACTATATGCCTATATATGCGTGCTCATAAGCATATCTACTACGTTCTCAACAGTAAATAAATAGTTTATCAATGCATTCTCCGTGGCTTGATTGGATACGATTTCTCGCGGCATTAGTTGTGCTGCTGGCGCATGCTCGTGGGGCTACATTTGTGGAATATGGCGCATTGCTTCAATCGGATAAAGGTGCCCTTGTTGCGATTTGGTATGCCTTGACGCGTGTTGAAGAAGAAGCAGTTATAGTGTTTTTTGTGCTTAGCGGTTACCTTGTTGGAGGTATGTCTCTTGAACGTATGTTGGCAAGACAGTTCTCGCCGGCTAATTACGCTATCGACAGGATATCCAGAATCATGTTGCCATTATTTCCTGCTCTTGTGCTGACAGCAATTATTGGGTTTGTTGTCGATCTTCCGAATTTGAGCATTGAAGTGTTTATCGGGAATCTTTTATCTCTACAGGGTGTTTTGGTTAGTTCATATGGCAAAAATGCTCCGCTATGGTCACTGGCATATGAAGCCTGGTTTTATATCTTGGTCTGGGCCATAGGGCTGTTTACGTTGAAACATTCCTACCAATGGCTAGCGGGTTTAACAGTACTATTGGTCGGGATCGTATTTATAGCATTGTCAGCTCATTACCTTTTCTGTTGGTTGTTTGGGATGTTTGCTTACTTTACAGGAACTGATTCTAGGAAGATTAAGTTACAAATTATTGTATCAATAATCTTGATAATGTACGGAGTGTTATCAGTACAAATTGTGCAATCATCCGACTCATTTGACTTTTCTGGTATATCCTCATTCTTTCCTGAGAAGGAAGTGGCGCATTTGATCCTGGCAGCGGGGATAGCTATTTTTATCAGGGCTATAGTGAATTTTGAGCCACGCAGAATTTTCGTAAAGAATATAGAGAAAGTCGGTACTACATTTGCTTCGTTTTCTTATACGCTCTATTTAACGCATTATCCACTGTTATACCTATTTGGTTATTTGGGTTTAAAACGGGCTGATAGTGTCACGCTTGGTAGTTTGGGTATCTATATTCTTGTTTGTCTATTCTGTGTTTTGGTTGCATTTTTTATGTACTTGCTGTTTGAAAGAAGAACCAGGGCTGTGCGCCAATGGATGAAACGAACTGCAGGTGTTAGCCGTGAATTCAATTAATAAGTACAACTCAAGTTTTGGAGATTAAGTTGAGTAAAACGTAGTAGGTACTAACGGTGCTAGAATGAAGATCGCCTTATACGCTTAGCTCATAGTTTAATGTTGAATAAAAAATAGATGGCCGTGAACTTGACTCAGAATAATAAGCGCTGATTCGCCGAATGCAGTTTTATATGTCTTTGATGGAGAAAGTCTAACCATTGTTATCCATTGCAGTGAGTTAAGTGACAAAGCCATCTTCCCGTGAATGAGTTACCAGGAAAAGTTTCTGAGTATTAGCAGAGTTATTGTTTCCAGAGAAGATGCTGCTCTATGCAGTATCTAGAATACAAATGAATTTATTTCGTGATATCAATATTTATCTGAATATCTTTCAAACTTATATAGGGCGAAGGCTTTATTATGTTTTTGGTTTGACGTTATTTGCCGCACTTTCTGAGGGGCTTGGCATAGTTATGCTTCTTCCCTTGCTGGAGACAATAAATACCGATGGCGTTTCGCCTGAAGATCGGGATGTGACCGCGGTATCAAAATTGCTTGGTGACCTGCTTGGGTTCATGGGTTTGAATGATTCAATTATAGCTATTCTGTTCATAATTGGGCTTGCGTTTTTTGTAAAAGGTATCATTAGATTTTGCGCTGTAGCATATATGGGTTACCTGCGTGCTCAATTGATGAAAGAGTTGAAGGCGCAGTTGTTTGATGCGTATAGCTCGATGAGCTATCTCTACTATATGCGCAGAGACACGGGGCATTTTATAAATATCATTAACACCCAAATTCACGGCTTTCTATCATCATTTGAATCCTTTGTTGGGTTTCTTTCAAGTATTATTCAAACTGTGAGCTATTTTGGGTTAGCGCTTTTTGTTGCTTGGCAATTTGGCGCGATGGCGCTTATCGTTGGACTGGTAATACTGTTGCTTTTTCAGAAGCTAAATTCGCATGTTCGCAACTTGTCTCGTCAGACGTCTACAGAAAATGGAAATCTATCAAAACTATTAATTCAGACATTACAGGCTTTTAAATATCTGCTTGCAACCAATCAAGGTGGCCATCTGCGTGATGGGATAATGAAAAGCATAAGTCGACTAACGGAATATCAGCAAAAACAGTCTGTCGCTCTTGCATTTACAACAACAGTTATGGAGCCAGTCTCTGTTTTTTTTATCATTCTGATCATTGCTATACAGATTATTATACTGAGTCAACCTCTCGCACCGATTATGGTGTCGATTATATTGTTTCATCGAGGCTTGGGAACAGTCATCACTATTCAAGGGCGTTGGCAGAAAATGATGAATACGATTGGTTCTGTAGAGGTCGTTCGTCAGGAGTTTTTCGATCAACGGGAAAATCGTGAGGAGTCTGGGAAAACAGCGGTCGGGAAACTATCAGATGCAATTGAATGCAAGGGTGTTAGTTTCGCCTACGATAAGAATTCAACAAATGCACTTACCGATATCTCGTTTATTATTCCTGCATGTGCCACGGTGGCTTTTGTAGGAGAATCCGGGGCGGGCAAATCAACGATTGTTGATATCTTAACATTAGTGCTTGAGCCGGATAAAGGCGAAGTCATCATTGATGGAGTGCTAGGAACGGAGATTGAGAGTCTCTCATGGCGTAGTCAAATCGGATACGTTTCCCAGGATGCAGTGGTTTTTGATGATACAATCGAAAATAATATCGCCTTATGGGCCGGGGACATGGGTGCCGATACTAAGCTTCGTGAACGCGTTTGCCTTGCTGCAAGACAGGCCAATATCTCACAGTTTATCGAGGAGTTACCCGATGGGTATAACACGATTGTAGGGGATCGAGGTGTACGTTTGTCCGGAGGGCAAAGACAGCGCTTATTCATCGCACGAGAGATGTTTAAGGGCCCTGATTTACTTATACTAGATGAGGCGACGAGTTCGCTTGATAGTGAATCTGAGTTTTGCATTCAACAAAGTATTGATGGGCTTAGAGGCCAGATGACAGTCATTATCATTGCTCACCGCTTGGCAACTATACGAAATGTTGATCATGTGTATGTATTGCAAAATGGACGAATCCTGGAGAGTGGAAAGTATTCAGAATTACGAGATGCAAAGCAGTCACGATTACGGAGCATGATAGAACTACAAAACTCCTAGCATGCTTTATTTACGAGTAATACTCGTTTGTTGATAGGTGTGCTAGCAGGCATAACTTACCTTACTATTCAGGTTTTGGGATTCGTTTTTACGCCTGGCTGGAATCTATTAACATGAATACAAGCATACCTTTTATATGGTGTCTTCTCGGAAAGTAAAAGCCCATATAAATACAATAAGAGAGCCTGTTATAGGGTACAGTGAGTGCAAGAGGATGAGTCATTTAGCCCTAAAAACGCGCCCCTTGATTCGATATACTAGTGAATATCAATTACCATTATCCGAATTTGAAACATCTTTTGAATCCGGAGTCGACAATAACAACCGCTGAGTTAAGCTGGCTCAGGCTTCTCATTTGTCTGGCGTTTTACAGCAGATATTGTGGTTAATCTGACAGAGTATTTGTAATGTCTGCAACAAGTGGCTTGGCCTAGTCGAGAGTTTATCAGTTAGTGAAATCAGGCCTGATTACTGCTAGTAACTTTTTGAGTAGACTCAATATATACATTCCGTATGTTTTACATGGGGAGGGTAAATTGAAAGAGAATAGGGAGATGTTTTGAAATGAGTGTTAGTTACCGTCTGGAGAGATTGGCAAGGCGCTATCTTGAGTTCTCTGAAAGGAAAAGACTACAGAGTTCATATGGGGTAAATGTCTCAAGTGATATACCTCTCGAGTATTATATGCTTGCAGAAGCGATAAATTCCTGTGACCCTGGACTTGATCAGCTTATTGATATTGGGGCTCACAAGGGGTATTTCAGTAGAGCAATGAGCGAATTTTGGAAATTTTCAAAGATAATTTGTGTTGAGCCAAATAAAGAAATACGCGAAGAATATTTAAGCAAGCTTTCCCTTGATATAATAGCGGTGCCGTATGCGCTTGCAAAAGACGAAGGTGAATATACGTATTATAAACATCCAAATTCAAGTATGAACTCGATTGTTAAGGCTGATGCTGAGGCATTCGAGAAGGAGATGAAGTACTATGATGTTGATGAAATTACTGAAGAGAAAATAAGTGCGCGTATACTGGATAGTCTATTAGAGTTCATCCCCAAAAAATCAGCCCGGACAATATTGCTTAAACTTGATACGCAAGGTAACGAATTAGCAATTCTTCAATCTGGCACTAACTTGTTGCAACAAGTTTCTGTTTGCATTATTGAATATATGTTTTGGCGAGGATATCAGAATGCATTTTCTCTATCAGAGCTCATAGATTTTATGGATGACAATGGATTCAATTGTGTAGGTGTTGTGAATGCAAAATCTCGAGAAAATAAAAAGCCTGCATATGCAGATTTTATGTTCCTGGCTAAATGAAGTGCAGTATGGTTTTCGAACAGCATTAATCGTTGCATAAATATTCACATCTTTCGTCTTTAAAACCCTTCATCAGAGACGCTGTTTTCTGAATGGGTCTCAATATTGCAGTGCAACTATTCTTCATTTCGGTTTCTATTTGCGTTCGATTGAATGTAACGAGTATGTGGTTTGCTTACATTATTTATTTTGTGCACATCGCGGCCTAGACCCTATAGATAGGTCTACCATATCCTGTAGATAACCCGGAAACTATAAACCTGTTGTCACGCAAGAGAGTAATTTTATGAGCCCAGATATGCGGGATATTGTTAGCGACGCATTGTGTGCTTTCGAAAGTACATTTAGCGAAACAAAGTGTATCCACAAAAAAGAGTTTGTGGAGACGGCAGACTGGTTAATACGACGGCCAGAAATAATTGAAAAACTCCCAATGTCCGTATTTCAACATGACATTGTCCCCGTATTTGCAGGACGAAACATGCTAAAAACCTGTAAAGCTCTGATGGAATCGAATTGCTGTGAAATCACAAGTGCGGCAAGATTAATTAATATACGTAGCCATTGGTCAAGAACAGGCTTAACACGTACTTTTTACAATACACTAGGACACGGTTTGCTTAACTGTACCGCGAAACTTGCTATTAATTCGCGGGAGGGATGTGCCATAGTTAGTAAAGAGATAAGTAACCGCCAAATTGTAGATGAAGTGGGAGAGTTGTTAATTCCTCGTATTATCGATAGTGGGAATTTGGGTTCGACGACATTCATATTGGAAGAGTGGGTGAAGGGGCGTCTGCTTAGTCGGTCTAGTGATACTCTTTGGTTTCAAGATTTGCTGTTTCCTGCAATGATCCGGCACTACATCAGTTATGGAGTCAAGGTGCGGAATATTTCTGAATCAATGTCGGTTAGTTTGCTTGACGATGTCGAGGCTGCGACAGGGCTTGTAGAGTGGCCGGCAGATTGGCCAACGAGGCAGTCTTTCCTCGCTTATCTACAGTCTATTTTGGTTCGAGGACTTGGGTTACCGGTAAGTTACTGTCATGCAGACCTGAATATTGGTCACCTTGCACTGGATCAGGCTCAGCGCATAATGATCTTAGACTGGGACGCTGCATCTGAAATGCCAGTGGCTGCTGATTTAATAGATTTATTAATGACATGGCCAAATAATAAGACACAGATGTATTTAGCATGTTGTCGAGTTCTTGACCAATTAACAAATCGGGAATGCGTCTCCGTTTCAGAGCAGCTATTTTTGGCGTCGCTACGGCGAGTGCATCGGTGGCGAGAATTTCAACAGCGGTTCGAGAGGCAAGGTCAACCTCATCGGCTAGCGAGAATGCTGAAGGCGGCACTTGGGTTTTCTATCGATATCTTACGCATATCGGGTAAATTCTGAGATGAGTAAGCCAGGCGTTAGTGTTGTTATCCCGTGTTGGAACGCTGAGGATCATATTGGTGCTTCTATAGATAGCGTGCTATCACAAACGTACAACAATATAGAGGTGATTGTTATTGATGATGGCTCGACGGATGGAAGTCTGGATATTATTCGCTCATACGGGGATAGAGTCCGTTACGAATCCACGGGAAACCGCGGGGCGTGCGCTGCGCGGAACCGTGGATTAAAACTGGCTCAAAACGACCTTATCCAATTCCACGACGCTGATGATTTGCTGCTTCCAGAGAAACTGAGTAGGCAAGTTGTGATTGCGACAGAGAAAATGCCAGGCAGTACGGTAATTTGTGACTGGGAAACAGATTCCGGTGAAGGGCATAACTTTGAGGAACGTCATCTTAATTACCATGATGATGATCCGTTTCTGTTCTGCCTGTGGAGCCAGTTGCCGACGCCCTCCCCGTTGCACTGGAGGTGTAATCTGGAAAAAGTTGGGGGCTTCAATGAGGCGCTTCCCCGCTGCCAGGAGTTTGACCTAAACCTTAGGCTGGCTTGTTCCGGGCTTGGATTCATATATCTGCCAGAGGTGCTGTTTCAAATTCAAAGACAGCCAAATAGTATTTCATCTGACTATGTGAAGGTTTTGGAACAAAAATTGGTTATTCACTTGAATATTTATGAACTTCTTTTAACTCAAGGGATGTTATCGGATTTGCGGCGTCAGGAGATTGCTCGAGCTATCGCCCATGATGCTCGTCATTATGTCCGGCATGGAGAAGAGGGCGCAGCCTCAGATTATTTTTCTAAAGCTAGCCGCATTGATTCGCATGGCAGCCGCATGGCATTTGGTAAATGGTTTACACGTGCGATGGCGGCGTCTATTGGTCCTTTGCGTACAGAGCAGATCCTTGAGAGCCTGCAAAAAGCGTTGGGCCGTAGATAAATAAACACATCCTTGATGTGGATTGGTAAATGATTAATATGAGCGCCAAGCATTTGGATAAATTAAAGAAAGTCGATATGGAGGACTGGTTATGTTATAGCTTCCAGCCTGGTGTGGTATCTGTCATAGTTCCGACATTTAACCGAGCGGATCTTATATGTGAATCGCTAGAGTCTGTTCGGAATCAGAGTTACCGTCCAATCGAATTGATTATTGTTGATGATGGTTCGATGGATGACACAGTGAATGTAGTCGAGCGGTTTATGAAAGCTGAAAATCATGCCCCTGATTTTTCTGTGCGACTAATAGTAAAGGAAAATGAAGGTGCGCCTATTGCCCGTAATGTAGGTTCAGAGGCCTCAGTAGGGGAATACATCGTTTATTTAGATTCTGATGATATACTTCATCCTTATAAAGTTGAATCGCAGGTGCTAGCGCTAGTAAACAATCATGAATGGGAGTTTTGCTATGGCCCTGTTGTGAAATTAGAAAACAGTAAGATTTGGCCGTATGGTTACAGGGCTATAGAATGGCGAGAAGCCGCCATTAGGCAGTTGGAGTGGCCGTTTTTTCAAACATCAGGGCCTATGTTGCGCCGATCCTTCCTTAGTAAACTTGGTCGGTGGAATGTTCATCTGAAATCATGTCAGGATTGGGAGCTGCATATGAGAATGGTCATGATTGAGCCAAAGTTCGGATGGGTTCAAGATGCTATAGTGTATTATCGTAGTGAGAGTGATCCCAAAAAACGCCTGAGCGCGAATCAATTTAAAAAACCATATAGAGCCGATATTCGTGGTGTCAAGGGATATGCGGAATTTTTAAAAAGTATTGCTGAACTTGTACCTGATACCCTAAGAAGGGATCGGTGTTTTCGGGCAGGTATGGCGTGGGCGCTTATTCGTTCGGCACGAACAAACTATTTTGTCGATGTTAAATCAAATGCAATTGTGCTCGCCTATCTGGCTAAAGTTTGGGGCTCAGGGACAGTTGTTTCGCCACTGGTGTCGGTAGTCGATCTAGCTATAATTTTCCGTCTGACTAGCTTTGGGATGTACCTGGTGACAATGATGGAATGGATGTTTTATAAGACTCAGGCGGTGAAAAGGCGTCTTACTCCAAATTTAGGATGGAAAGCTGCAAGATAGGTGGCAGTGGCAATATTTTGATATGTTTCGATACTGCTAGTACAGGCTTAGGTGTTCATCATTATCACATCTCATTGACCACAGGGGGTGACAGCAATGTGTTTTGTTGTACGCGCTAAAATCAGTATAACGATATTCCGCTAGGTAACGTTGTGTGTAAGGAATATCGAAAATATCAGACCGGTCAATTATTGTAGGAACAAAGCCGAATTTTAAATACGAAATATAGTTATTAGCATCGTTGCGAGGCAATTCAATGGTTGCATGATCGCGGGACGCTGCTATTCAAGATAATAGGCAACTGATGGCTACTTGGGGCTTGGGCTGATGAAAAACACCGTTGAGAGTGTTCTGTCTTAGATTATTGTAGCTATGCTACCTAGGCTGGAAAAGTGTAAGTGCTACACTTGAAGACCTTGAAGAGTATGCAAGGTTCTATCTTTTTATTTGTAGCCATGTTGAAGATATGTAGTAGATTGAGAATATGATTATTTAGATAGTGTTATGGCAAGAAGGTTATTGGGGAATTCGGTAAAGTAAGGAACGAAAAGAACTTCTTACATATAGGTATGGAATCGGTAAATATTAATGAATATTTTAGTGCTTGTTTCTCACCATGATGATCTTAAGTTGGGTTGCGGAGGAGCTGTCGAGAAATTTGTTAATGCCTGCCACATTGTTTATTGTCTGGTAATGAATAATTCAGAGTATAGATCGTCTGAGAATGTTTTGATAAAGAAAAAGGAAGATGCGATTACTGGAACTAATGCTGCATCGTGAAAATATTTTGTCTAGAGGTGGGAAAAAGCATATACCAGCGATGAGCGGCGGCAAAGTTCTTCATGTTATTAACTCACTCAATATCGGTGGCGCTGAAAATATGATGGTCAGTCACATTGATCACCTAACCAGGGAGTTTCCTGAATTAGGAAATGAAGTATGTATTTTGGGTGACTCTGGTCAAATTGCGGTTGAGTATCGTGAGAGGCTACCGGTGACTCCGTATTGTCTAGGATTTAGTGGAGTGTATCGAAATATTCTGGAATCTATAGTTTGTGTTTTCAAATTGCGAAAGCTTATTCGAAAAGTACGACCTGATATTATTCATTCTTATCTCTGGAATTCAGATGTTTTTGCATCGCTAGCTGCGATTGGTTTGCCTGTGAAACGTGTATCACATGTTGTTGATAGGCGGGGTGGTAGAAATCGGGGGCGATGGACTCAGAGACTTCGTATTAGAGGTACTGGTTGGTTATTAAGACGTCATGGAGGTAGCTTTGCAGCAGTTTCAGAAGCCTGCCGTAATCACGTGATAGCGGAATATCTAGTTCCTAAAGATAGAGTTGTTACGGCTTACAATGGGATTGACCCAAATTGTTTTTCAGCAAGGCAATCTTCTGCGATAAGTAGCGAAACGGTGACAATAGGAAGTCTTGGGCGTTTTGTTCCTGAGAAAGGCTTTGAGTACCTGGTTGAGGCTTTTGAAATTGCTGTACAACAGCGTTCGGATTTACGGCTTGTAATAGCAGGTGAAGGGCGTACATATTTATCGATTCAGGAAATGATACAGCGCAAGAGGCTAGAAAATTGTATTTTACTGGTTGGTAAGGTGATCTCTGCCAATGAATTTTATCGAGGTCTTAATATCTTTGTTGTACCGTCTGTAATGGCGGAGGGATTGCCTACGACAATTCTTGAGGCAATGGCGACTGGCCTGCCTGTAATTGCAACCGATCTTGGTGGTGCTGGTGAAGTTATTGAAGAAGGCAAGACCGGGTTGCTTGTTTCACCGGGTGATTCTGTGCAGCTTGCTGATGCGATGCTAAAGTTGTCAGCATCGCCTGGAAAAGTATTGCAAATGGGTGAAGCTGCTAACAGTACCGTACTAAAACATTTTACTGTAAAAAACATGACAAAAACCATAGTTGAACAGGTCTACCGACCTCTAATTGTAGTGAGTAATTCAGAATGAGAGTAATAGTGCTAGCAGGGGGGAGGGGTACGCGGCTTCGTCCGTACACTATAGCAATCCCCAAGCCGCTTGTTCCGCTTTGCGATAAGCCAATTGCGGAAATCCTTGTGCAACAGCTTAAGAGGCAAGGCGCAACTCGCATCACTCTTTGTGTGAACCATCAAGCAGATATTTTACGTGCATTTTTTCGTGATGGTTCTCAGTGGGGCATCCCTATTGATTATTCGCTTGAGACTACAGCGCTTGGTACGATTGGGCCTCTTACACTTATAGAAGACCTCCCCGAGCATTTCTTGGTAATGAATGGTGATGTTTTATGTGATCTTGATTTTTACAGGCTTTATGAAGAGCATGTAAACGCAGATAGGTTGTTTACCAGTTGTGCTTTTCGCCGTGTGCAAGATGTCGACTTTGGAGTGCTTGAAACTAATGATGCCAATGAATTAACTGGATTTAGAGAGAAACCAAAGTTACCGTTGAGTGTCTCAACTGGAATATACGTAATCAGTCGACGCTTGTTAGATTCTATACCGAAAGGGAAGCCCTACGGCTTTGATGAATTGATGCACGACTTGATCCAGAAAGGTGAGAAGGTTTCTGTTTATCATCATGATGGATACTGGATGGATATTGGTCGCCCCGATGATTATGAGCAGGCTTCAGAGGATTGGGTAAATGGACGGTTTACGCAGTGAGTTTTGATGCCTTTCAGCTAGTGCTTCAGGGAGGGTAAATTGCAGATAGATACAGCCTGGGAAGAGACACTAAGAGAGCAGCTAGCTGGCCGACAAATTTGTGTGCTTGGAAGTGATGGTTTTATCGGCAGTCGGGTAAAGGAAATAATTAAGTTTCTTGGGATCCCGGGACAATTCTTTGGCCGTGATTTCAATATTGTTAGTGATGATCTCCCTATGATACGCAATGCGGTGGTTATTCACCTGGCAGGCATGACTAATGTTCAAGAAAGTTGGGCGAATCCACTGGACTTTCTGGCAGTGAATACCCTTGGAACAGCTAGGGTTATGGATTGGGCTCGCGAGACCGGAGCAACTATAATATATGCTATGACATATCCATATGGTCAGCCAAGCTATCTACCAATAGATGAGTCACATTCGTTAGCCGCGCTGACGCCGTATCACCTCAGTAAAATTGAAGCGGAACGAATTGGTTTATTTTATGCCCGAGAGTATGGGGTTCCCTTCGTTTCGCTTAGAATGTTTAATGTTTATGGCTCTGGGCAAAGTGTGCAATTTGTTTTAGGTGCAATTGTTGATCAAGTTCGAGATAAATCTAAATCTGAAATAGTGCTTCAAAGCCTGGAGGCCCGGAGAGATTTTATTTATATTGATGATGTTATCGATGCTATGTTTCGCTGTATGACGCGTGGTAAGGAAGGGGAGGTTTTTAATGTTGGCACGGGAGTATCTCATTCTATTTTAGAAGTGGCACAGATGGCCTTGAGCATTTCAAATGATAAAAGACCGATTATCGGCCAAGGAACGAAACGACGTAGTGATGTAGATGATGTAAAGGCTGATATTGGTAGGATTGTTGAGGCGACAGGCTGGCGCCCACTGTTTGCTCTTGAGGATGGCTTGACTCGATGTTTATCTTAATAGATAAGCGAACTAAGTTAGATCCTGTCGGTTTTGAAGGTGTACAAGGTTTATGTGTAACCAGTGTGATTTTTCTGTAATCGTTAAGGATATTATATTTTGCGGCCGTTGAATCTTAGTAATTTGATGCATGTAGCGGAACTTCGATATATGCAGTATCTGCATGAGTCTGGTGATCGCCAGGGGCCAGATTATTTTGTGGGTAATTTTTTGCCCTGGTTTCAGAAATGGCGGCTAAAATGGTTGAGTCGTGCTCAGCTAGATCTTTTTCGTTCTGATGCATTTTATTACTATCTTATTGCAAGAACCCGGTACTACGATAAGGTATTTCGTGATGCGATTTCCAATAATGTGAAACTCATAGTGAATATTGGTTGCGGTATGGATACGCGATCGTATCGCTTTCGTAAACTTTTAGAACAGAGTCGAGCCAGCGTATTAGAATGTGATCAGGAAATGGCTATTATAAGCAGGCGTCGACTAGCTGATCAGTTTCGCCCGCCGAAAAGAGTTGCCTTAGCCTCCATTGATCTGAATCAGGGTCTCCAACCAGAGTTGGGACAATTGCTTCTCTCAGCCGCTGACTCGAAAGTTCTCGTAATGATGGAAGGCGTGAGCCCGTATATTGAGGGTAGTGCTTTTGGGCGGTTTTTGGTTATGCTTAGCGAGCAACTTTCTGATGGAAGTGTTGTTGCCTATGACTGGAAGCTTTCAGGTGTAGATGATGAATTTGGGCAAGATGGTCGGTCGCACGCACTATTTCGACTTTCAGAACAAAAAGCAGACATAATCACGTATCATAATAAAAGAGGTCTACAGCTCAATACTGTTGAAACGAGCGCTGACCTTACCCAGCGAATGCTACCTGGAATATTGGAGAAAAGCGGCATGCTTTTTACGCATGATTGTCTTGCCCAATTTAGAGTTGGGTCATGATTTGTTTGCAACAGAACTATTTATATGAGAGTTGCGTTCATGATTATGAAGAATAACATAGATCAGGTTGCGCGCCTTCTGGCTGGCCGCGATGTCTCTCTTTTTGGTACAGCAATGAATGATGCTTACGATAAATTAGAGTGCGTATTATCGGGTAAGCGTGTGCTGGTCGTTGGCGGCGCGGGTACAATTGGCTCGCAGACTATATTGCAGCTTGTTGGATTTTCGGTCGCTCGTCTTGATATCATTGATATTAGTGAAAATTATCTGGCAGATCTTGTGCGCTACATTCGAAATATGGGTGATAGGGTTCGTGTCGCAGATATACGTACTTCAGTCATTGATTATGGCTCATCCATAATGATGGCCTTTCTCCGATCAGAAGATCGTTATGACTATGTCTTTAATTTTGCAGCGCATAAGCATGTTCGGGGGGAACGAGACCCCTTTAGTCTTTTATCGATGCTCGAGACAAACATCATCAAACATGCCAGATTTAAAGATGCAATAGCAGTGACAGGTGGCTGTGATCGTTTTTTCTCTGTCTCTACAGATAAAGCCTCCAACCCTGTCAGCATGATGGGAGCAAGTAAACGTATTATGGAAGACCTGAACTTCGATTATCGTACGACTGATGCCCACCAGTGTGCAACATCTGCCCGCTTCGCTAACGTTGCCTTTTCCAATGGTAGTTTGCCAAAAGCATTTTTTGATCGATTAGTGGCGCACCAACCGATTGCCGTGCCGCGTGATACGAAACGTTATTTTGTGACACCTGAAGAATCCGGCGAAATATGTTTGCTATCGGGAGTTTTGGGTGAAGACATGTATGTATATTTTCCAGAATTAGATCCAAAGAAGGAGCTAATATCTCTTGAAAAGTGTGCAACCTTGTTTCTAGAAGCCCATTCTCTTGAACCACAGTTTGTAGAAGATCCTGAAGAGGCGATCAGTCTAGCCGATGTGCCAGAACAAGGGGTCTATCCTGTATTATTGACACCACTCAATACTGGCGGCGAAAAACCTTATGAGGAGTTTGTGGGGGATGACGAAATCGCATCAAGTAGTAACTTGATGGCACTGGGTCGATTGAAGCACAATAAGTTAGGTAGCGTTGGTTCGCTGGTCAATAATCTTGAAGGTATTTTGAAGAAGGCCCCGCGGCTTGGTCAAAAAGATATATATCACGAGATCAAGATTGAACTGATTTCCTATGTGCCAAATTTTATGCATAAAGGAAGTGAGTTGAATCTTGATCAGCGGCTCTGATTGTCTCTCTATTTATTTATACCTGGAAAGTAATGTTATTTTATTGCTCTAATGAACAATAACTCAAGACCCCTTGTTTCAATTCTATTGCCTTCACATAATCGTTGTAACGAAGTATTGTTGGCGGTAGAAACTGCGTTTGAGCAGGACTACGATAAACTCGAAGTGTTGGTATATGACGATTGTTCTGAAGATGGGACGGTGGAAGCGATCCGATCAAAATTTCCTGCGGCTAAAGTATTTGCTCATACCTCCAAGCAGTCAGCAACCGCATTGAGGAACGAGGGTTTTAGGGAAGCGAAAGGCGAATATATTATATCGTTAGATGATGATTCCTATTTTTCTGAAAGGACTATCGTTTCTGATATTGTTAAGTATTTTATAAATCGCCCGAATTTGGCGGTGGTGGGTATACCCTATGTCGAGCCATACAATTCATCATCATATTTACCCAAATTACTGAATGAGGGGGAGTCTATAGCCGCTTATACGGGCTGTGCAGCGGCATTCAGAAAGTCTGCCATTATCGCAGTTGATGGATATAGAAAGTGTTATAAATATTACGGGCTTGAAGAGGGGGACATGGCTATTCGCTTGCGTGATAGGGGCTTTGAGTTAATTCAAGGGAAAAGTGGCTATATTGTTCATACGAAAAGCCCCAAGGGAACAATACGTACACAAAGCAGGTTTGGAGCAAGAAATGGATTATTCTTTATCTGGCTTAACCTCCCTCTCGAATACGATATTAGATACGTATCCCTTGGGCTATTTGAAGTACAAGTTTAGCTCCAGCGCCGCAAACTCATGGTGGACGGGGCGGGCACAATTCTTATATGGGCGAGCCAGTGAGTTCAACGAAGCCCCAGAGAACAATACGTACACAGCAGGTTTGGGCAGAAATGGATTATTCTTTACTGGCTTAACCTCCCCCGACGCCATACTTAAGTCTATGACGTATCCGTTGGGCTATTTGAAGTACAAGTTTAGTCTTCCTACGCTGCCTGCTAAACTCATTGGCTTGGTAACTGGGGTCTGGGCAACAATTCTTATTATTGGGCAGAGGAAGCCAGTGAAGCGCGAAACTTACAGACGATACCGTACATTGCGATCACATGGTAAGCAACCTTGGGAGGCGCGCGCGCCTTTGCCTTGCTCACGAAAATTATCAGAATAACTCCATACAAATTCCTAGCTTATTTGCTAAGTAAGTTTATATTAATGATGTATGCCTTCTAGCGGTAATTTAAACGACATATGAAAGTATTAGTCGCCCAGATTGGAGCGCGGCGACATTATATCGTTGCTCGAGCGCTGTTTCAGGCAGGGCTGTTGGATCAGTTTATTACCGATGCATGTGCTAATATTAATCCTTGGTGGTTGATAAATCAGCTGTTACCGGAGGCTCTGAGATCAACTGCTTTGCGGAGGCTACTTGGTCGGCGGGTGCCTGATTTACCAGCTAGCCGGATAAGTGGTTTTCCGCTCTTTGCATTGTCGTCTAGCTGGGAAAGCCGTAGAGGTGAGGCGCAGACCGATTTTTGGGCGCACCGTAACCGATACTTCGGAAATCTTGTTGTACGCAAAGGCTTTGGTGATGCGGATACTGTCTATGCGTACAATGGTGCTGCCCTGGAAATATTTCAGGCAGCGCAACAGCAAGGCGTACGAACGGTGCTTGATCAAACGGCCGCGCCGTGGCGCTGGAATACAAGGTTACTTCGAGAAGAGACTGAGCGTTGGCCGGGCTGGGAAGTGACACCGTCTGAGACCGATGAATCAGGTGTGCTTTCAGCACGTGAAGAGGCAGAGTGGGAACTCGCAGATCAGGTTATCTGTGGGTCTGAGTTTGCACGATCTGCTCTTGTTGAAAGTGGTGGCCCATCAAGTAGTAGTTCAGTAGTATCCTATGCGGCCCATTCAAGCGAGTCGGCGGTTAATGTGGCTAGTGATAACCTCCGCTCGAATCAAACATTCAGGGTGTTATTTGTCGGTACATTGCAACTGCGTAAAGGCGTGCAGTACTTGCTGCAGGCAAAACAAATATTGCAGGATATCGATGTGATCTTCCGTCTGGTTGGGCCTTCGTTGCTTTCTGATCAGGTGATGCAACAATTGAAAGCTGAAATGCAGGTGATCGGTTCTGTACCTAGGGAAGAGATGGATGAGCACTACGCCTGGGCGGATATATTTGTACTGCCAACTCTTTCAGAAGGCTCGGCAAATGTTTGTAACGAGGCACGGGCTGCCGGACTGCCTGTGATTACAACCACAAATGCTGGAACGACGA
>CALODD010000007.1:0-19454 GCA_942491945.1 uncultured Gammaproteobacteria bacterium
TTCAAAACTACTCACTAATCTGGTTTGCATGTCATCTCGTCTGTCCGTTCTTCATCTAAACCTTCTAGTACTTTGCCTGCTTGTTAGCGCAGCTTCTCAGGCTGCCAGGATTACAGATCTGATCGTTACGGATAAGACCTATACCAGTATCCGTCTACAATGGAGTCCGGGTGCTCAGACGGATAAAGAATTTGAAATTCGTTACCAGAAAAATGATGGCCCCTGGAATCCGCTAGGACGTATCAAAGCCACAACCAAAACTGTGAACGATCTGGAAACAGGGCAGCGCTATCGTTTCAAAATACGAGCAAGCAGCGGCGGTGGCTGGGTGCTCAGTGATGAAATGTATACTCGTTTGAATGCCCCAGTCGTCCCGGCTGAATTTACAAAAGACTCTCTACGCAATATTACGATGAATTCATTGCCGCTCATGTGGTCTGCCGCAACAAGTGGTGACGTTATTGAGTACTATCAACTCGAGTACCGCAAGCAGGGTGACGGTAACTGGCAGAGTCTGCCGTCAATTTCAGGTGATGCTACGCGGTATGCGATGAAAGGCCTGGCAGTAGATACGATGTATGAGTTTCGATTGTCTGCTCATAATGCAGATGGCCATAGTGACTGGCAAATGACGCAGCTTAGAACTGGTTTGAGTGTTCCGGGAAAACCAAAGATTGCAGCTTCCCGATTTAATCAGCTGGATGTGCGTTGGTTGCTGCCATCAGGAGCACGGTCGATATTGGCTTACCGAGAAACAGGCGCAAAGAATTGGACACAGCTTAAACCAGGTTCCAGTTCCTCGAAAACCTTGAACTATCTGAAGCCGGAAACACACTATGATTTACGTTTGAAAGTTCAGCATGAACAACGATTATCGCCATGGAGTGCTATTACTTCAGTTAAAACACGGCCAGCGCCTAAGCCTGCTGAATTATCAAAACCAACATTGGCCTCAATTGCAACGACAAGAGCGCGAGTGTTTTGGAGTCCAAAAGACATCAAGGGTATGGCTGACAGTTTTGAACTGGAATGGCGTGTGACGGCAGATAAATCATGGCACCAAAGTGAGGATATCTCGGATGCTAATCACACATTAAGCGGGTTAGCGTCAAACACAGAGTATGAAGTGAGGGTAAGATCAACCTATCTGGGTCGACAGGGAGCCTGGAGTGATGTCGTTAGTTTTAAAACAGCCCCGGAAAAACCGTCTCGAATGATAATTACGAAATTTGAAGATATTACAGAATCTGCAATGACGTTGTCCTGGTTATCCGAGAAAGACGCAGAGAAAGTCGAGACATATCTGGTTGAATATCGAGCAGAAGGTCAGAAGACATGGCAAAATGCCATCAAGCCCGGCATAAGACTTGAGCACAATCGCTTACGTGTCGAAGAGCTGATTACTGGAACAATTTATGAGTTTCGTGTCGCTGGTATGAATGTAAATCAACAGGGTGAGTGGTCATCAATAGCTCGTTCTGAAACAAAAAAGTCCTGGGTAAGGACGTTGCTGCCTTCTGGGCGTAGAAAATAATTACAGAGTGACTATGTTTCGTTTAATTCAATTGGCCTTTTTCTCATTTTTTCTAAGCATGACCTCGGCACATGCTGCAACCTGTCTCGATGGATTTGAACTGACGGCAATAGTCGTTATGGAAAATGATATCAAACAATCTGTTGAAGCTTACTCCTGCCGCATCGAGAGTGTTGATCATATCCAGACATACGAGTTCTATAACAAGTTGCGTAGTAGCTGGAAGCAAGAGCGTGCTGCTGAACGCGCAAAGCGTGACGAAGTTTACCAGCGAATCTATGGAGACAACTGGCAGGATAAAATCGTCGAGTGGGAAATGATTACAGCTAAACGTGAAGGCAAATTATTCAAGCCAGGTGAATTAGCCTGCTATGACCTACGTATGGAAATACTGGAACATACAGGTAACTGGAAAAACTTATATGACGATGCTGCTGAGAAAGCGGCAGGTGCTGTCTACGATCCGCTGCGCTGCACGCCACTATTGTAAGCCCATTTGTTGACACTCTTTTACAATATCAAGCCAATCAGTGGTGATTAGTAATTGTTGTAGAGATTTTTATCAACTAATCTCAGTTATATGGAATCACCTGACTTTCCAGACGATGAAGATGAACGCATTGCAGTGCTGCTGGCGCTTAGCATACTCGATAGTGCGCCAGAGGAACGCTTCGACCGTATAACTCGTATTGCGAAGAACATGTTTAAGGTGCCAATAGCATTGGTATCTCTGGTCGATACTGATCGACAGTGGTTTAAATCACGTCAGGGATTAGATGCTGAAGAGACATCACGCGAGATTTCTTTTTGTGGTCATGCCATTTTACAACATCGTATCTTAGAGATTCCCAATGCGCTTGACGATGAGCGCTTTGCAGATAACCCACTGGTCACAGGGCCACCTAATATACGGTTTTACGCGGGTATCCCCATTACGGTTCGTGAAGGTTTTCGTATCGGCACTTTATGCATTATTGATACCGAGCCGCGTGAGCTCAGTGAGGGAGATAAATATCTGTTAACTGACCTGGGTAAAATGGTCGAGGCTGAAATTGCGCAGATGGATCTGGTGGAAATAACTGAGCAGTTACATGAATCGCAATTAGAAGCACAGCGTGCGAACCAGGCTAAATCCATGTTTTTGTCTAATATGAGTCATGAATTACGCACACCACTGAATGCCATTCTTGGTTTTGGCCAGTTGCTGGAGTTTCCTCACCTTGCCGAGGCTAAACGAAAGGAAGCAGTGGCGCAGATTCTTAAGGCCGGTGATCATCTACTAGATTTGATTAACGATATTCTGGATTTGTCCAAAATTGAATCTGGCGTCTGGGAACTTTCGATAGAACCACTTTCTATGACGTCGGTCTGTAATGACTGTCTTGAGATCGCGCAGGCGCTGGCCAGTAAAAAAGATATCCAGATCCATGAGTCAGGTATAGAAAATCTGCATGTCTACTCTGACCGAATTCGCTTAAAGCAGGTTATGCTGAATTTGTTATCTAACGCTATTAAATACAATCGTGAGGGTGGTCAGGTCATTCTTTCAGTTGAGCCAGCAGAGCTGGCCAATGAAATTATCATCTCGATTGAAGATACTGGTTTTGGTATTAAAGAAGAAGATGTCGGTAAATTATTCGATCCATTTGAACGGCTAGGGGAAGAGTATAAAGGTACGGAAGGTACCGGTATTGGTTTGACTATTACCCGGAGTTTGATTGAGCAAATGGGAGGACAGTTGCAGGTGGAAAGTAAGCCGGGAG
This sequence comes from uncultured Gammaproteobacteria bacterium, assembly GCA_942491945.1. Taxonomy (GTDB): domain Bacteria; phylum Pseudomonadota; class Gammaproteobacteria; order JAJDYQ01; family JAJDYQ01; genus JAJDYQ01. The sequence continues at coordinate 3,298 of CALODD010000007.1, forward strand.
TGGGCTCTCGTTTCTGGTTTAACCTGCCTTCCGCTGTAGATGATGAAAATAAAGCATTATTACAGGAAGCACTCGATAGCGATACTTTTGTTCAGGTCACAGACAGGCAGCATCTGGTTTTATATATTGAAGACAACCCGGCTAATCTAAAATTCATGACAGATGTTTTTGAGATTAAGCAAGGTGTTGATATGCGCACAGCACATACTGCTTCTCTGGGAGTAGAACTAGCAGAAGTAATTGAGCCCGATTTGATCTTACTCGATATTAATTTGCCAGATATTGATGGCTTTGACTTGCTAAAAATGTTGCGTGCTAATGAGAAACTGAAAGATATTCCTGTATTTGCTGTATCAGCATTAGCGACACGAGCAGATAAACAAAAAGGTATGGAGGCTGGTTTTAACGAATATGTTACCAAGCCGATTAGAGTATCTGACTTTCTCGACTTACTGGAACGGTATCTGGGTTCCGGTGTTTAATCAGGCGGTAATGATCGTCTGAATCTGCTTCAGCAAATTCTCGGCATTGATGTAAGAATGCTTAAGCTGGAATACCTTGTCATTATGTACCAGGCATATCGAAGGGAAGCTGTTCACTCCTAGTTGCTGCCTAAGTTTGAAGTTATCCTGTAATTGTTGTTCAGTCTCTGCAGAGGTAAGGCTAGTTTCAAACTCTGTTTTATCCTGATTTATTTCTTCTGCCATCTGAATCAAAGTCGAACGATCCGATGGATTTAGCGCGCGCTGGTAATAGGCATCCTGTATGGCATGAATCATTGGTAGCCGATACTCCTTTCCTTGTTGTCCAGCAGCAATGACCGCTCGACATGCCGGGTAGGTTGACCGCCTTGGCTTGCATTCCGCCCAGAAGTTCCAGTTAAAAGTTGCCGCTGTCTGCTGCTCGACAAGTTTCCACTGCGATTGAACATATTGCTGTGTTTCTTCTGGCATGGGTTCGTCGTTATCGGGGGCAAGACCGCCCATGACATAGTCAATGGTTATGTTTTCGGGCAGCTTTGCTCTTAATTGATCAAAGACAGTTCTAAAGCCGTAGCACCAACTGCACATAGGGTCGAGGATGTAATAGAGCGTCATATTAGTCGTGAGTGAATTTGTATTCCGAGTATCGGTTTAACTTATATCAGTATAGTTCGCTGGACGAATATCATTATACAGAATATGGTTATGAGTCTCTGAATCTGCTTCAGGAAAGTGATCATGAGCAAAGGTTATAAAAAGATAGAGTTACTGGGAGATCGACTTGTCGATGCGTTCCATTTTATGGCGCTATTCGTGATTGGTGGAACAATTGTCTGGTCTGCGATCTATGAGTACCTGCACATGATCGAAAATGGCCACGCCAAGTTGAAAGATATCCTGTTGTTGTTTATCTATCTGGAACTCGGCGCCATGGTTGGTATTTATTTTCGCACCCATAAACTGCCTGTTCAGTTTCTTATCTATATCGCAATGACAGCTTTAGCACGACATCTGGTGGTTGATCTAAAAGGGCTGACGCCGGAAGAGCAGATGTACATCGTTATCGGTATGTCGACTGGTATTCTGATTTTGACAGCAGCAATCATTGGTCTTGGCTATATGGAAAACCGTCTCTCATTTAAGGATGATGTTGTACCGGCAAAGGATGAGTAATCACGGGTATTTCAATTAGCACCTGAATTTCAGGTGCTAGTCAGTCCAATAACCTGAATCCGGGCGGCCTGACAGTTATCACACAAATTTATTTCATATGCGGATAAATCTAATCGAGTCAGATTTACGCTCTGATCTTCGATAATAATGCTGCCGTCAGGGTGACGGTTATGCTAAAATCGCCCGGCTGAATGGCTCTGAGAGCCGTTTTTAAGAAAGATAACCTTTAAGGACCTAGTTTTAGCGTAATTCCATGGCTGATTTTGCCAAAGAAATACTCCCCGTAAATCTCGAAGACGAGATGCGTCAGTCCTATCTGGACTACGCGATGTCGGTCATTATCGGCCGCGCTTTGCCCGATGTACGTGATGGTCTGAAGCCGGTACACCGTCGTGTGCTATTTGCCATGAACGAACTGGGCAACGACTGGAACAAGTCCTACAAAAAATCTGCCCGTATTGTTGGTGACGTGATTGGTAAATACCACCCCCACGGTGATTCTGCGGTTTACGACACCATGGTACGAATGGCTCAGCCATTCTCCATGCGATACATGCTCATCGACGGTCAGGGTAACTTTGGCTCGGTTGACGGTGATGCACCAGCTGCCATGCGTTACACCGAAGTACGTATGGCCAAGATCGCACATGAACTACTGGCCGATCTGGATAAGGAAACCGTAGATTTTCTTCCTAATTATGATGGTTCTGAGAGCGAACCAGCCATATTACCGTCACGCGTACCGAATCTATTAGTTAATGGTTCATCTGGTATCGCCGTCGGTATGGCGACCAATATTCCGCCGCACAACCTCACAGAAGTTGTGAACGCCTGTATCGCGACAATTGATAATCCAGAAATCAGCGTTCGTGAGCTATTAGAGATTATTCCTGGCCCGGATTTCCCAACCGCCGGCTTGATCAATGGTGCCTCAGGTATTCAGCAGGCGTATTTAACCGGCCGTGGCCGTGTGCATATGCGTGCACGTACCGAGATAGAAGAAGACGAAAAGTCCGGTAAGCAGACCATAGTCGTGACCGAGTTGCCGTATCAGGTCAATAAAGCACGTCTGCTGGAAAAGATTGCCGAGCTGGTAAAAGACAAAAAGATTGAAGGCATTACCGCCTTGCGTGATGAGTCCGATAAAGATGGTATGCGCATGGTAATTGAACTTCGTCGCGGTGAAGTCGCCGAAGTGATTCTGAATAACCTGTATCAGCACACACAGTTACAGAGTGTGTTCGGTATCAATATGGTTGCGCTGATTGATGGGCAGCCAAGACTGGTTAACCTGACTGACATCCTGAATGCCTTTATCCGCCATCGTCGCGAAGTGGTCACGCGCCGTACGATTTATGAACTACGCAAGGCACGCGAACGTGCACATATTCTCGAAGGTCTGGCGGTCGCATTAGAGAATATCGATGAAGTTATTGCGCTAATTAAAGCGTCGCCTAGTCCGTCGGATGCACGCGAAGCCTTAATGACCAAGTCATGGAAGTCAGATGCGGTTGTAAAGATGCTGAGTGTGGCTGATCTCAACGCTACTCGTCCTGAAGACCTACCACCGGAATTCGGCCTACTGGATGGCGATTATCGATTGTCGCGTGCGCAGGCTCAGGCGATTCTTGATATGCGCCTGCAGAAACTGACCGGTCTGGAAAAAGACAAAATTCTTGCCGAGTACCAGGAACTGCTGGAAAAAATTAAAGGTCTGCTGGAAATTCTTTCTGATACTGATCGCCTGCTGGCAGTCATTCGTAGCGAGCTGGTCGATATTCGGGAAGAGTATGGTGATGAACGTCGTACTGAAATTCTTGAAGATCATCTCAATCTTAATCTTGAAGATCTAATTACCGAAGAAGATGTTGTCGTGACGCTGTCACACGCAGGCTATGCCAAGTCTCAACCGTTGACCGATTATGCGGCACAGCGTCGTGGAGGAAAGGGCAAGGCAGCCACCAAAGTTAAAGAAGAAGACTTTGTCGATAAGCTGTTTGTTGCTAATACGCACGATACGATTTTATGTTTCTCCAGCCGCGGTAAGGTCTACTGGTTAAAGGTTTATCAGTTGCCGCAGGCTAGCCGTACCGCGCGTGGTAAGCCGATTGTAAATCTATTGCCTCTGGAAGAAGGCGAACGTATTAATGCGATTCTGCCGATCCGTGAATTTACCGAAGATTGTTATATCTTCATGGCGACCAGTACTGGTCTGGTAAAGAAAACCTCACTGACCGAATTTGCACGTCCGCGTTCCAACGGCAAGATTGCTCTAGAAATCGTTGACGGTGATCGACTGATTGATGTTGCGGTAACTAACGGTGATTGTGAAATCATGTTGTTTACTAGCGCAGGTAAGGCGATACGTTTTAAAGAAGACGATGTTCGTCCAATGGGGCGTACAGCACGTGGTGTACGCGGTATCAAGTTACCAGCTGATCACGAAGTCAATGCACTCATCATCTGCAATGCGGGTGATATTTTAACGGCGACTGAAAACGGCTTCGGTAAGCGAACAGCTGTTGATGATTACCCAGTCCAGGGGCGCGCCGGTCAGGGTGTTGTATCGATTCAATGTAGTGACCGCAATGGTAAGGCCGTTGGCGCGATTCAGGTCGAAGAGAACGACGAGATCATGATGATCAGTAATGGCGGTACATTGGTACGTACCCGCGTCGATGAGATTTCACAAACAGGACGTAATACCCAGGGCGTGACACTGATACGCCTTGGTGATGAGGAAATGCTAGTTGGTCTGGAGAAGATTGAATCACTGGATGATGCCAACGAAGTAGAATCAGTTGATGCTGAATCCACCAACGAAGATTCAACCGGCAACGACACCACAAACGAATAATTTTAGTTTTTAGATCAGGGAAGATTAAGACAATGAGCAGGCCATATAACTTTAGTGCGGGACCGGCGATGATCCCTGCTGCGGTATTGGAAAAAGCACAGGCAGAGATGCTGGACTGGAATGGTTCCGGTATGTCGGTGATGGAAATGAGTCACCGCGGCAAAGAGTTTATGAGCATCGCAGAACACGCTGAAACAACGCTGCGTGAAATCATGGAGATCCCTTCCAACTATAAAGTTTTATTTATGCAGGGCGGTGCCAGTACACAATTTGCGGGCATACCCATGAACCTGTTACGCGGCAAGACCAAAGCTGATTATCTATTGACAGGTATGTGGGGCAAGAAGGCCGTTGCAGAAGCTAAACGTTATTGTGATGTGAATCTGGCAGCAGATTCAACCGATCAGAATTTTATGGAGATTCCTGCGCCAGATAGCTGGAATCTGGATAGTGATGCTGCTTACGTGCATTACACGCCGAACGAAACCATCGGTGGTCTGGAATTTCACTGGGTGCCTGATGTCGGTGATGTACCTCTGGTTGCTGATATGTCTTCGACTATTCTGTCTCGTCCGGTTTCAGTTGAACGGTTCGGTATGATTTACGCGGGTGCGCAGAAAAATATTGGTCCAGCAGGTCTGGGGCTTGTCATTATTCGCGAAGATTTGATTGGTGATGTCATCGACGGTACGCCAACTATGCTGAATTACCAGACGCATGCTGATAATGATTCAATGTTTAATACGCCTCCGACTTATGGCTGGTATATGGCCGATCTGGTTTTTCAATGGATTAAAGAGCAGGGTGGCCTGAAAGCGATGGCTGAAGTTAATGAGCGCAAGGCTAACAAGCTTTACGACGCGATTGATAACTCGGATTTTTATTCTAATCCGGTTCGTCAGGATTGTCGCTCATGGATGAATGTTCCTTTTATTGTTGGTGATGGTAGTCAGGATAATGCATTCCTGGCAGGAGCCAAAGAAGCCAACCTGTTAACACTGAAAGGTCATCGATCAGTGGGTGGTATGAGAGCCAGCATCTATAACGCGATGCCTGAAGAGGGTGTTGATGCGTTGGTTGCTTACATGAAGGAATTTGAAGCTTCACAAGGTTAATCTAAAAAACTCAAACGGATTTGAGAGAAAGCAATGCATAAAGTACTTACATTAAACAATATTTCTGTTGCTGGTCTGGATCGCCTGCCACGTGATGGTTATGAAGTTGCGTCTGAAATGACAAGCCCAGATGCCATCCTGCTACGTTCTTTTAAGATGCATGATATGGCGTTACCGGAAAGTCTGAAGGCGGTTGGTCGTGCTGGTGCGGGCGTTAATAATATTCCGGTCGACAAGATGTCTGAGATTGGCGTCCCTGTATTTAACGCACCGGGTGCTAATGCTAATGCCGTAAAAGAACTCGTTGTTGCAGCCATGTTGATGTCCTGCCGTAATATTGCTCAGGCATGGGATTTCTCGAAAAACCTCGAAGGTGATGACGGCGAAATCAGTAAGCAGGTAGAAGCTGGCAAAAAGAATTTTGGTGGCTTTGAATTACCTGGCCGTACCCTGGGAGTTGTTGGTCTGGGTGCGATCGGTGTTGAAGTTGCAAATGCGGCTGTTTCTTTGGGTATGAATGTAATTGGTTTTGATCCAGGTGTAACCGTCGAGCGTGCCTGGCAGTTGTCTTCAGAAGTAGAGCAGGCAACAAGTGTCGATGACATGGTTTCTAAAATTGATTTTATTACCTTCCATGTGCCGTTAATCGACGCAACAGCGAATATGATTAACGCAGAACGTATCAAATTGATGAAGCCTGAAGCTGTGATCATGAACTTTGCCCGTAATGGTATTGTTGATGATGAAGCAGTTGTTAAAGCACTCGACGAGAATCGTTTGTATGCCTATATCTGTGATTTTCCGAGTAATTTATTAAAAAATCACCCGCGAGTTATAACTCTGCCACATCTGGGTGCATCAACACGTGAAGCGGAAGATAACTGTGCCATTATGGTCGCGGATCAGGTGAAGGATTATCTGGAAAACGGCAATATCAAGAATTCTGTTAACTTTCCGGCGGTGAAATTACCACGCGTAGCCAATAGCTATCGACTCTCTGTGGTGAACTCAAATGTACCTGACATGGTGGGTAAGATTGCCCATGCGCTGGGTAAGACTGATCACAATATCATGCACATGGTGAATGAATCACGTGGTGAAGTAGCTATTACCTTGATGGATCTGGATGCAGAAGTTCCGCAGGATCTGATCAACGCTATTTGTGATATTGATGGCGTCTTATCTGTAAGAGCGTTGTAGGATTCTTTGCTTTTTCGTCCTCTATTTGTTATTCAACTGATATGAGCAACGAAGAAGAACAACTCAAATCAATCCGTACGGAAATTGACGCGCTTGATGTTGAGATCCAGGGACTGATTTCGCGGCGTGCAGAATGCGCAAGTGAAGTCGCACGGATCAAACGTGCTTCCGATTCAACTGTCTCTGATTTCTATCGACCCGAACGCGAAGCGGAAGTTTTGCGTATGGTCAAAGAGCGCAATGAAGGCCCATTAAGTGATGAAGCTATGGTGCGATTATTCCGCCAGATTATGTCGGATTCTCTGGCACTGCAGCTACCATTGAAAGTTGCTTACCTTGGCCCAGAGGGCACATTCACGCACGCAGCGGCATTAAAGCAGTTCGGTGAATCTATTAATCCATTACCGCTCGCAGCGATTGATGAAGTTTTCCGTGAAGTGGAGTCGGGCAATGCAAGCTATGGCATTGTGCCCGTTGAGAACTCAACCGAAGGTGTTGTGAATCATACGTTAGATATGTTCATGCAATCGCCGCTGAATATTTGTGGCGAAGTCTCGTTGCGTATTCACCATCACCTGACTGCAGCTACCGAATCATTAGATGAGATTAAGCAGGTATTTGGTCATGCACAGGCGTTAGCACAGTGTCGTGAATGGCTGGATGCCAATCTCCCTCAGGCTGAGCGTATTGCGGTTTCAAGTAATGCAGAAGCCGCACGAATTGCGAGTGAAACCAATGGTGCTTCGGCAACTGCATCTGAAGCAGCAGCGGGTATCTACAATCTAAATATCGTCGCTAGTAATATCGAAGATGATCCGAATAATACCACGCGCTTCTTTGTCATTGGCGAGCAAGCAGTAGGTCGTAGTGGTCAGGATAAGACTTCTTTATTGCTGTCTACACCGAATCGCCCGGGCGCTTTGCACGACATGCTGGCTCCCATTGCTACAAACGGTGTCAGCATGACGCGTATTGAATCACGTCCATCACGCCGCGCGGCCTGGGACTATGTGTTCTTTGTCGATGTTGAAGGGCATCAAGTGGATGAGGGTGTCTCTGCTGTGCTTGAAACCTTAAAGCAGGAAGATTTTCTAATAAGAATACTTGGGTCGTACCCTGTTGGTGTTATATAGCTATGTCTCTAATCGATCTAACTGCGCCAGGTATTGCCGGCTTGATGCCTTATCAACCGGGTAAGCCGATTGATGAGCTGGAACGTGAGCTAGGTATATCAAATTCAATCAAACTCGCTTCAAACGAAAATCCGTTTGGCCCTAGTCCGAAAGCAATTGAAGCGGCGTCTAAAGTATTAGATACAGTTGCGCTTTATCCTGATGGTGGTGGCTTCGCTTTGCGTAATGCTATTGCGGAATATCATGGTGTGGAAGCTGAGTGTATTACGATAGGTAATGGTTCTAATGAAATCCTAGAGCTCGTCGCTCGATTATTCTTAATTCCCGGAACACAGGCCATGTTCTCACAACATGCGTTTGCAGTTTATCCTATCGTCACGCAGGCAGTTGGTGCGGAAGCGGTTGTTGTTCCAGTACAGAAAGAAACCTGTCAGACCGATCTTTACGGCATGCTCACCAAGCTTAGTGACCGTGTACGTGTTTTGTTTTTAGCGAATCCAAATAACCCAACGGGTACCTGGTTAACATCGGATGAGTTATATGAATTCATAAAGACGGTTCCGCCACAGGTTGTGATTGTTCTGGATGAAGCTTATTTTGAATATGTAGATAAGGAAGGCTATAGCACGGGTATTCCATGGTTAAGCGAGTTCCCTAATCTGATCGTGACGCGCACCTTTTCAAAGATTTATGGTCTTGCTGGTTTGCGTATAGGTTATTCGGTATCGAGTCCCGAAATGGCCGAACTGCTTAACCGAGTAAGACAGCCTTTTAATACGAACCTGCCTGCACAGGCTGCAGCATTAGCTGCACTGGATGATGAAGCACACCTGAAGCTGAGCCGTGAGAAGAATCTGGCAGGCATGAGACAGCTGGAAACAGCATTCGATGAAATAGGGTTACCCTGGATTCCTTCAGCGGGCAATTTCATCTGTGTGGATTTCAAGCTCGATGCCATGCCTATTAATGATGCCTTGTTAAAGTCAGGCATTATCGTACGACCAGTCGCTAACTATGAGTTACCTACTTATCTTCGTATCACCATCGGTTCTGAAGCAGAAAACCAACGTCTTATCGATACACTGAAGGGTATTCTGTGATCGATATATGCGTTATTGGCGTCGGATTAATCGGCGGTTCGTTTGCCCTAGCCTTAAAACAGCCACGGGGCCTGTAAGCACGTAACTGGCTGTGCTCGTAATGAAGACAATCTGAAAAAGGCAGTAGAGCTTGGCGTCATCGATAGCTACTCAACTAATCCAGCAGAAGCCGTCGCCGATAGTGATGTGGTGTTACTCGCCGTACCAATGGGCAGTATGCAAGCCACGATGGAAGCAATGAAGCCTGGGTTGTCTGATAAGACCATTATTACGGATGCTGGTAGCTCCAAAGTAGAAATACTTGATGCCGCAAAGACTGTATTTGGAAAGCTCCCAACGACACTGGTTCCCGGTCATCCGATTGCAGGTGATGAGAATACTGGTGTGACTGCAGCATGATCGATCTTTTCAAAGGTCGCCGTGTGATACTGACTCCACCTGCGCATAGTGATTCAGCGGCGGTCGATCTCATTGCAAAACTATGGGAAATCGTCGGCGCTGAGGTGAAACAGATGGATGCTCAGCAACATGACCATATTCTCGCAGCCACTAGTCATCTGCCGCATTTACTGGCGTTCTCATTAGTACGTGAACTAGCGAACAGTCCGCATCACGATGATATCTTTCGATACGCTGCGGGTGGCTTACGTGACTTTACGCGTATTGCAGAAAGTGACCCTGTCATGTGGCGTGATATCTGTTTATCGAATAAAGATGCCATTCTGGCTGCGATTGATCGGTATCGTGAGGAGCTAGACCGTCTGCAGCAGGCGGTTTTAAATTCAGAGGCAGATGCCTTGCATGATATGTTCTCAGAGGCACACGATGCGCGGGCTCACTTCAGAAAGTTATTAGATGCGCGTGAACGCGAATCATAGTATTTGTTAACACTAATAATTAATATCATTTTTGTAATCCACTCGATTAATACTCATATTTAAGATATTTATCAGGTAGCAATTTTCTATCCACGTTAGTATGCCGCGCGACTTGAAGCTGTGGCTAATGTGCCCGCAGAAAGCCAATCGATGAACTGCGGTACGAGACGATGGATACAAAAAATACGATTACTTATACGATTACCGATGAATCTCCATTGATGGCAACGGCATCGTTGCTACCAATATTAGAGGCATATACCGCGACTGCGGGTATCGACATCGATCAATGTGATATATCACTTGCAGCCAGGATTCTTGCGGCGTTTCCTGAGCATTTACCCGATGACCAGCAGGTCAGTGATGAGCTGGCGCGTTTGTCCGAGCTGACACAATCTCCTGATACGAGCATTATTAAGTTACCTAATATCAGTGCATCGATCCCGCAACTGCTGGCGGCGATTGAAGAATTGCGTGAACAGGGTTATTCATTACCTGAATACAGCGACACGCCTGTGACACCTGCGGAGCAGGATGCCTATCAACGTTATTCTAAAGTGCTGGGTAGTGCAGTTAACCCGGTGATTCGTGAAGGCAATTCAGATCGTCGTGCGCCGCCGGCTGTTAAACGTTATGCGCAGAAACATCCGCATCGTATGGGTAAGTGGAGTCCTGCATCACGTACACATGTCTCACATATGCGAGGCGGCGATTTCTATTCCAGCGAAAAATGCATGACGATGGAAAAAGACTGTCATGTCCGCATGGACCTTAAGACACGTTATGGAGAGGTTATTACCTTAAAAGAAGATACCGCGCTGCTTGAAGGTGAAATCATCGATAGTATGTTCATGAGTAAGAAAGCACTGTGTGACTTTATCGAAGAACAATTGAATGATGCCTATGAAACAGGTGTTATGTTTTCGCTGCATGTAAAAGCCACTATGATGAAAATATCTCACCCGATTGTTTTTGGTCATGCCGTTAAGGTGTTTTATAAAGACCTTTTTGAAAAGCATGGTGATTTATTTGAGCGTTTGGGCGTTAACGTCAACAACGGTATTAGTAGCGTCTATGAGAAGATTGAAAGCCTGCCACGTTCCGTTCGTGAGGAGATTGAGCATGATATCCATGCCTGTTATGAAACACGCCCCGAGCTGGCGATGGTTGACCCGCGCCGTGGTATTTCCAATCTGCATGCACCAAATGATGTGATTGTTGATGCATCGATGCCGGCCATGATTCGTGAAGGTGGCAAGATGTGGGGCCCTGATGGTAAGCCTAAAGATACCAAAGCGGTCATGCCTGAAAGTACCTATGCTCGCATCTATCAGGAGATGATTAACTTCTGTAAAACCAATGGCGAGTTTGATCCAACAACGATGGGCACAGTGCCGAATGTTGGCCTGATGGCACAGAAAGCCGAAGAATATGGCTCGCATGACAAGACATTTGAAATGCCTGCGGATGGCATTGCGCGTATTACTGATGACGAAGGTAATGTCTTAATCGAGCAGAAGGTTGAAAAAGGCGATATCTGGCGTATGTGCCAAACGCAAGATGAAGCGGTCAAAGACTGGGTTAATCTAGCCGTTAAACGAGCCCGTGAATCAGATACGCCCGCCGTTTTCTGGTTAGATGAATATCGGCCACATGATGCGGAATTAATCACCAAGGTGAAGCACTATCTGGACGAACATGATTTAAGCGATGTTGATATTCAGATTATGTCGCCACTGCGTTCTATGCGTTATTCGCTAGAACGAATTATTCGTGGCAAAGATACAATTTCCGTGACCGGCAATATCCTACGGGATTATCTGACCGACCTGTTTCCTATTATGGAGCTGGGAACAAGCGCTAAGATGTTATCGATCGTTCCACTGATGAAAGGTGGAGGTCTGTATGAGACAGGGGCAGGAGGTACGGCGCCTAAACTGCTACAACAGCTCATTGAAGAAAATCACCTGAGCTGGGATTCGCTGGGTGAGATCCTGGCAATAGCCGTTGCTTTGCAGGGTATTGCAGCAAAGTCTGATAACAAGCGCGCGCAGTTGTTGGCTGAAGCCCTTGATAAAGCCACTGAACATCTACTTGAAAACGACCGTTCGCCTTCACCGCGTACCGGTGAAATGGATAATCGTGGTAGCCATTTCTATCTGGCAACGTACTGGGCACGTGAACTGGCAAATCAAACCGAAGATGCTGAATTGGCAACAACCTTCAAGCAAGTTGCAGCTGAACTGGATGTGCAGAAACAGCAGATTATCGAGGAGCTCCGTGAAGCACAGGGACACGCTGTTGAACTCGGTGGTTATTTCAAGCCAAATGATGAGCAGATGCAGGCCATTATGCGCCCCAGCCCGACATTCAACCGGATTCTGGAAACAATCGCGTAACGAGTTGGAAAACTGCCTGATGCGTAATTAGTGCCTTATTGGGGCTAACTTTTAGCGAAAGCTGAAAGTATTGTCGGAAAAAGCTAGAATCCGCGGCCTTATATTTGGCACGGAATGCCGCGCATGAGTCAGTTAATTACTTTTACCGCATCCCCATCGACTTCATTGTCAGGTGAGATACGCGTCCCTGGTGATAAATCGATATCACATCGCTCCATTATGTTTGGCTCGCTGGCTGATGGAACGACCCGGGTTCATGGGTTCCTCGATGGCGATGATTGCCTTGCCACACTGAATGCATTCAGGGCGATGGGTGTGGAAATCGAAGGCCCAGAAAATGGTGAAGTGACAATTCATGGTGCTGGTATTGATGGTCTGAAAGACCCTGGTCAAACGCTGGATATGGGTAATTCCGGTACCAGCATGCGTCTGATGACAGGCCTGATGTCGGGCCAGAAATTTGACGTCACCATGATCGGTGATGGCTCTCTTATGTCACGTCCCATGCGCAGGGTAACCGATCCGGTGGCTAGTATGGGCGCAAATGTCACAACGACTGAAAACGGCACTGCACCGATCGAGATGAAGGGCGGGGCGCAGCTAAAAGGTATTGATTATAAATTGCCTGTCGCCAGTGCCCAGATTAAATCATGCGTATTACTTGCTGGCCTCTATGCTGATGGTGAAACGACCGTAACAGAGCCTGCGCCGACACGTGACCATACTGAACGTATGTTGCGTGGATTTGGTTATGAGGTGAATAATCCGTCAAAAGGCGTATTCAGCCTGATTGGCGGTGGTCGACTAACGGCAACGGAAATAGATGTGCCGGCAGATATTTCATCGGCAGCGTTTTTCATGGTTGGAGCCAGCATAGCTGAAGGTTCGGACATTACCTTGCAACATGTTGGCATGAACCCAACCCGTACCGGTGTCATTGATATCTTGCGATTGATGGGTGCAGATATATCGATTAGCAACGAGAAAGAGATCGGTGGAGAACCCGTGGCTGATGTTCGAGTTCGTTCAGCTCAGTTAACAGGTATACAGATTCCAGAAGAACTGGTGCCCCTGGCTATTGATGAATTCCCGGCATTATTTGTCGCGGCCTCCTGTGCAAACGGAGAAACCGTCCTGACAGGAGCTGAAGAATTACGCGTTAAAGAAAGTGACCGCATTCAGGTGATGGCAGATGGTCTGGTCGCACTTGGCGTAGATGCGAAACCAACGAAAGATGGCATTGTGATTCAAGGTGGTGATGGCTTTGCAGCCGGTGAAGTCGAAAGTCATGATGATCACCGCATTGCCATGTCATTTGCTATGGCATCGCTCAGAGCTAAGGGTGAAATCAAAATCAATAATTGTGCGAACGTGAATACATCATTTCCAGACTTTGTCGGTCTAGCTAATCGCTCTGGATTAGCAATCACAATATGCTGAACTCTTTAAACCCAGTTCAGAAGTCTCGTCAGATTCTGTTCTGGGGGATGGCAATATTGCTATCGTTGTTAATTGTTTTATTTTTCATTGGTATACAGCAGATAGAAAACAGACAGGCTAATCATCAACAGGTTACTGCCAGTCGAGTCGCTAAAAGCACGCTCATTTCCAAACTCGAACATGCTGCAACACGACGTTTACTATTGATACGTCGTGCGGCGGTAGAAAGCGATCCTTTTGAACGAGATAGATTGTTAAGTGAGTTTCGTGACCTTGCAGCACAATTTGTAATCATCCTGACCGAGATGCGTACACTGCCGTTGGATGCTCGTGAAAGAGAATTAATGCTTGAATTCTCAGCAGGAGCGAGGAAGGCCTATAGAACTCAGGATCAGGTTACGCGTTTGTTAGAAGATGATGAAATTGAACAGGCGCAAAAACTGTTGAATGGTCCATTACTGGGGATTCAGAGTGAACGTATTTTAAATACAGTAGCAACGCTTTCTGAATATCAACAGCAGATGACAGCTAAAGAAATAGAGCAATCGAATAGAGAAACGGCGGCATCGAATACATTGCTGATGACACTAGCTATTATCACATTGTTTCTGGGTATAGCGATTGCATATTACATCGTTCGCAAAGCCGGTCATTTCAACGAAGAATTATTGCAGGCGCGATTAACTGCAGAATCAGCCAGTCGAGCAAAGTCTGATTTTTTAAGTAGTATGTCTCATGAATTACATACTCCGCTAAATGCGATCATGGGTTTTTCTCAGTTAATACAGATGAGAGAGAATCTCGATAAATCAGATCTGGACTCTCTTCAGCAAATCACGGAATCTGGTCAGCATATGCTGGATTTGGTAGATGATATTCTAGAGCTGGTGAATATCGATATTGATAATCTATCGTTCACTCTCTCAGAAGTGCCGTTTAAGTCAATCATTTATTCCTGTGAGCAATTATCTAAGTCACTGGCAGAAAAATATTCCATTGAGTTTGAATTTTGTAAACCAGACTCCGCGAATGCTCCTGTTTTATACACCGATAGCTCACGTATTAAATATGTCTTGCTTAAATTGCTTCATAACGCGGCGAAGTATAATCGTGAGGGCGGTAAGGTTATCATTAGTTGTTCACCGGCTGATGATAGCCGAATGCGCAGAATCAGTGTGACTGATACCGGTCATGGACTGGCTCAGAGTCAAATCGACCAGTTGTTCCAGCCATTTGTAAGAGTTGGTGCGACGTCTAAATTCCTTGAGAGTACTGGTATTAGCCTTTCCATCAGTAAAAAGCTCATCGAGGCAATGGGTGGAGAGATGGGGGTAGAGAGTGAAGTTGGTAAGGGCTCGACCTTTTGGGTGGAGATACCTGAAGTTAAAAATTAGTTAGTTTCTACGTCATTCAACAACTGTTGAATTTTCTTGATGATTTTCTTTGGGTTAATCGGTTTACCCATAAACTCATCAAAGCCAGCACCCTTTGCCTGTTCCTGTTCATGAAGCATAGTGCTTGCGGTAACTGCCATCACTGGTGTGTTCTTTAGTTCAGGGTGCTGTCTTATTTTTGCCAGGATTTCATAACCATCCAGCTCGGGTAGATTGATATCGAGTAGCACCAAATCCGGTTTTTCACGCTCGATAAGTTGATAACCTTCAAGGCCTGACTGAGAAGTTAATAGCGTGTAATCTGATAAACCCGTAATAATTTCTTCCATAAGGAATAAGTTAGCCGCATTGTCTTCAACATAGACGATTCGTTTGTTCAGGTCTTTAGCAGACATAGTCGGAAAGGATCCCGTGTCTTCCAGATTAAGAGCAATAGCTTCCCTGCTAACAGGGAGATCGATCCAGAATGTACTGCCTTCGTCTGGATTGCTGTCGACCCCAATTTTACCGTTCATCAGTTCGATGAGCTGACGAGTTATTGTCAGGCCGATGCCGGTTCCTGGGATAGAGCTGAATTCAGCGCCGAGGCGTTCAAACGGTTTAAATATGAGTTCTAGCATAGAGCTGTCGATACCGTTGCCCGTATCGATGACGCTGATGCGAGCGGTATCGGCATCGTTTAATTCACATGACACTGTCACTGACCCGCCTGCTTTATTATATTTAATCGCATTCGTGATCAGATTCAGCAGTGATTGCTTAAGGCGCATGCTGTCTGCATACAGCATCAACGGTGTGTCCTGAGGTATATGCAATTTGATATCAGACTTTCTAGCAATGGGTTCCATCAGGCTTTGGCAGGATTCGAATAGTGAAGCGACGGCTACTGTTTCCAGTGATACCGTTAAAGTGCCTCCTTCAATACGAGATAAGTCGAGTACATCCTCGATCAGGCCAAGCAGGTGGGTTCCGGCCACGTTAATCTG
>CALODD010000008.1:0-13329 GCA_942491945.1 uncultured Gammaproteobacteria bacterium
ATGCTACCTGCCTGTTCACCGAGCAGTGATAGCCCATAAGTTAGACCCAGATTAAAGACGATCATGCCGAGTACGCAAAGCGTAATGCCGTAAGCAGTAATTAGCGGGCGCGATGGTTTTTTTTTCACAACCACAACCAGGACAAATAACAAAAATATCACCAATGGAACAATGGCTCTGATACCACCAATGATTTCTATGCCGGGTGATTCGTTCATCCAGTTAGTTTCCAGTGTTGCTGTACTGGCCTGAGCTAGAGCAATAATTTCTTCTGGTGACTGCTGGCCATATACATATAAGGCCAGTCCTTCGACTGCCAGTATTGGAAACAGTGATGCCAGAGTCACGATACCAAAGCCCGACAGTGATGAGTCACCGCGACCGGCAGCAGCAGCGATACCGATACCAAGCGATAACACGAGTGGAACGGTGACCGGGCCGGTTGTCACTGCACCACTATCCCAGGCGAGTCCGAGTACCGGAGCAAGATATGGATCCAACGACATATAGAACGTAAGCCCAAGTACGGGGATTAATGTGCAGTAGATAAATGGTTTTAAACTCCAGCCATTTAAAAAACGTAAGGTACCAAGAACAGCGGCCAGGCCAACACCTGCGCCAACAACCAGTACTAATGTTTCTGACCATTGATTGAGTAAGGCAAACAAATAGGGTGCTGAGGTCACATCAACGATCTGTCCTGCGGTTTTCAAAGCTCCGATTGCGGGCTCGGCAAAGTTTACTCCGACCCCTAATAACATAACGATAAGCAATACGACAGGTAAGGGGGAGCGGACGGGGAGAGTGTTACCCAGCGTTTCACCAAATGGCATCAGGCCAACTTTCAGACCTTCCATAAATAGCATCAGACCGAGGATGACTGCGAGTAGGCCTGCAGTGATTAGACCTGCATCCTGAATATCCTGTCGTAGGATAAAAATCTGGAACAGCAATAGATAAAGCGCGAGTGGGATAACGGCACGTGCCTGCTCGGCTAAACGACTGGTAACGTAGGGTGTAAATAATCGATAGGTATCGATTGAACGTAATTTTATCTTGTGTGAGTCGGCTTCATCGGCATGATGTGCCAGGTCGTTAAAACTAATACGGTTCTGGCGAATCGTTGCCTCTCGAACAAAAGCGCCAAAGCGTATAGTGCTAGCCATTTGATGGTTCCATATTTAAACCCAGTGGGTCGTCGAGATTAACATCATCCATAAACGGTTTCTTGCGATCTTTATTTGTCAGTTGATAGATACAGCCTACCCAGTTTCCTACCACTGACTCAGCGGTGTCGTGCCAGGTATTATCTACATGTTCTGCAATGAGTGATTCTGGGAATTCGGGTAATTCTCTATTATTAGCTACGGCATGTTCCAGTCGTTGGTGATACTCATTGATAATGGCTTGCTCGCGCGTTTTAAAATAGTTGTCCGGGAAGGGTGGCTGGGCATTAAGTTTACCTTGAGCATGCAGTAGTAAATCTCGCTTATATTCTTTTAGCAGTGATACGGTGTCATATTCCTGATGTCCCTGAAAAAATACAAAACGAATGCCATCAGGACTGGTTGCCAGATGCACTCCCTGATTGCTTTCTGCCAGGACATGTAATCCCGCATCGCGGAACTGTTCGGGTGTAACGGCATTCCACCGTGAGTGAGGCACGTCGAAACGGGTATTGATATCAACGACCAATGGATGTTGATCGCTCATCACTCGATGCGGGTAAACCCCCCAGACTTTTTTTGGTTGGAGTGAGCGTTTTTTACCGTAACGGAACTCCATAACAGCATGTGTTGCGAGACATGAGCATAGGGTGGACGTTACATTTTCATACGCCCAGTCAATGACTTCGATCAGCGGTTCCCAGAAGACCTGGTTCGATAATTCAGTACCGATGACATTGGCACCGGTAATGATGAGGCCATCCAGCCCCTGGGCCTTAATGTCTTCAAATGTTTCGTAGTACTGGTCGATATGTTGTTGCGCCTTTTCACCACGTTCCAGTTCGGGCAGGGTGAAGGGATGCACATAAAACTGTGCGATTGAATTACTCTCACCGACAAGCCGGAAGAACTGTCGCTCCGTCGCCGCCAGGGCAGCATCGGGCATCATGTTGAGTAAACCGATATGCTGCTCGCGAATATCCTGTTGTTGTGCAGAATCTTCAGACAGCACTTTCTGCCCATCCTGTTTCAGGCGGTCAAAGGAAGGGAGATTGTTATGTGCGACTAAAGGCATAACTATTTCCGTGCAATTGCTTCTTCTAGTAAGGCAAGAAAGTCTTTTTCATCGCGCACCTGCGCAACTTCCTGTGAAGTGACGGTATAGCCATGAGGTTTAGCGATGGATTCATACCGCGGAATACGAGAATGGAACAGGCGAGGGAAAACCCAGCGTGTGAATTCATCAGGATCCATTTCCGCTGCAAATTGCAGATTGTTTTCCTGCAGATAAATCTCCAGCTGCTCAGTCAGAAATTCAGGACGGTAATACAGTGGCTTAGGTGCGCTTTGAGCGCGTCGAATCAACTCATCTTCTTCTTCCTCATTCGTGGTTTGAATATAAAGAAGCAGCGTATGCTTGACTAGGAGATCGATTACACCAGGATCAGAAAGCTCACATAAGGAGCCACCGACATCGTTCACAAAGTTACCGTATCCATAAATTTCTTCGGCTTTCTGGATAAATTCCGGGACATCGTACATTGTGGCTACTTCAGCCTCGTGATACCTGGCCTGACGTTTCTGGAAATCTTCCAACGGCACACCGCCACGCTCAGGATTTCCGAGCTTGCCAACAAAACTCAGAACGGGCCCCAGATCGTTGATGCGAATATTGTTGCGAATATAAATCCAGTCACGCTGCAACAGGTCTTTCAGAAATGGCATTTCCATGGCCTGTTGTTTGATCAGATCAAGAATAGGCTCATCCAGATAACGTGTGCCAATACGGTAATCGCCAGAAAAATGGAACCATTCATGGCTGCGTAGCATGGTAGACAGGTAGGTTTTACCAACACCAGACATACCCAAGAGAGTGACGCGTTTAGTTTTCCAGGCACGGAATTCGTCGACATTGAAAAGCACTGGAAAGGCTCCTTATTTCAATACGTTGTAATAAAAAAATGAAACTATATCAGAAGCAGTGCGATCAAACGTAATAGTCATTCAAATAAGTATTGACCTGAGCCTGAAAGCGACTAATATACCCATTAGAGATATATAGGTATTACTTATCTATAGCACTACATCAGGAGCTGAATTGGATCATTTACTGAACCTTTCGAAAGCAGCAAAACTGGCTGGCGTTAGTCGCCGGACCATCCAGAGTCATATTCAGAATGGCGACATGGAAGCATTCGAAGGACATGTTCGTATGTCAGCTCTATCCCAGGTATATCCAAATGTAGACCCTGAAGAATCCGCAATCCTCGAGCGTATGCAGCGCTTACAGGATAACGCGCTGTCCAAGATCAGCCCCGACGAAGTCACCGATGAGCGTATGCTTGCCAATCAGGTACATCGCCTGCAGGTCGAGCTCACCGATGCTTATGCGGAAATTGATTCTTATAAAGCACTGACCATGGAATTACAGGACAGGCTGGTTGCGATGAAAGAAGGATGTGACAGAAAAGAAAAACAGATGTTGCAAGCATTGCTGAAGTGGATGGCAACGCAAATGAAGCAGCACGTATAGAACTAAACAATAAGAATAATAACCCTGGGGCCTGCTTAGCAGGCCTTTTTATTTTAAATCAGATGTTCCTTAAGTAAATCCAGCTTGACGATTATCCATGCGACTGGCAAAACATCACCATGGATGAAATCACTCAACTTATCTCCGCCATGCAGCGCCTACTTCCCGATAGTGTTGAACTTGTCGGTGGCAAGGTAGGTGAGCAACCACCTGTCATCGATAAGCAGGAATGGCAATTGGTCGATCATGCGAGCAAGAAACGACAGCGTGAATTTGCCTGTGGTCGTCATTACGCACATCAGGCACTTGAAAACCTGGGAGCAGGGCAGCAGACCATTGGTCGCGATGAGCGAGGCGCGCCACTTTGGCCAAAAGGTATAGCGGGTAGTATTTCGCATACCAACGAATATTGTGCTGTATTGCTATCTTCTCAGAGTGAATTTCAATCGGTCGGTATCGACCTGGAGGAAAGCGGTCGAATGAAACCTAATCTGTGGTCGCGTCTGTTAACCGGAAATGAAATAACCTATTTGAAATCGATAGCTGATATCGCAGAGCAAACACGCCATGCGGCAACTATGTTTAGTGCGAAAGAGGCATTTTATAAATGTGACTATCCATTACATCGGCAGCAAATCGATTTCACACAAGTTGAACTTCAAATTAAAGAAAACCATGAGCTTGGAATTACATTCCATAAACTCGATCATGTAAACCAGTACATAAGTTATCACGTTACTGGGGTGACGCATGTATTGACAGTCGTTATTAGTCTATAAATAAGTAACTTACCTTAGGAAACTAGACTAGTTATTGCATTAGTCTTCGAAGAAAAACATTTACAATCTAATATTAACGCCAGATATCTTGGGGCATAGGTCAAGATAATACGCCCCACTAACTCTGTCGCTTCTTGACCTCTATCAAACGAGTATAAATGTAACCGCCTTACAATCTGATAAAAGTGAGAGATCAAAAAGATCTCTATATGCATGATGATTTCTGGGGAAATTAATGTCAGGCAAGTTATATTTATTGAGTTCCATGGCGGGGTTACTTTCGTGTAGCAGTCTTGGTGCTATCGAACTTGAAAGTAAAAACATTACTACGATCTACACTAGCACCGAGCTAGAGTCCGTCGATATATCTTATCCTGGAAAAGCGAGTAGCTTTTTTACACAAGGTGGCAATTTTAATCTCGAAGTCAATGTTTTGAATGAGCGTCGTATAGCGTCACATTGGGACTCTCGTTTTGAGTTTAATATTCGAGGTACAGATAACCCACAAGTTGATCCTGAGCATTGGTCGGTTGAGAAATTTCGCTGGAAGCTAAATGATCAGAATAATGAAATAGTTTTAGGTGACTATTTTGCCAATTTCTCACAATACACATTAAATAAGAGTATTAAAGGGATTGGCTACCAGCATGACCTTGGTGATAAGCAAAACTATTTTCGTGTCGCTTACGGGTCGTTCGATGGCCAATGGGAATATGTATACGACAACCCTTTGAACGAACCAATGAACCGTACTGGTGGAGGGATGCGCTATCAGCGTGCAGGTGACAAGCATAGATGGGGTCTGAACCTGGTTCATGTATCGGATGAAAAAGGTGATTCTAATAGAGGTGCGACTATCGATGCCTATGAGCAAGTGATCGCCTCTAGTGACTGGGAATATCGCACCAGAAAGTTTCGTTTCAATGGTGAGCATGCACTAAGTAAAACGAAAATAGATAAGAACAGTGCTGCAAACGTTAAAGAAACTGGAGCAGCTCATAACCTTCGGATGAAAGGCAAGTTTGCGGGAGTTTTCTTGACTGGTAAATTCGAAAATGTATCTCCAAAGTTTAAATCATTGGCCGGTGGGGCAACGCCTGATCGACGGCGTTATAGCCTTCGAGGCAATTATCGTATCAATAAACTATGGCGACTCAAGGCAAGCTATAATCGTTATCACGATAAATTAAGCGGTTCGACTGCAACATCACGTACAACAAATAGCACAGTGAGTATGGGTTTGACTCGTGCCAGGTTGTTCGACCGTAAACGACTAAAGTTAACCGTCGGGTTAAGGCATAAAGAAAAAGAAAAGAACGATAAAACACGTGATACTGATTCGAGGCGACTGACACTGGCAGTATCTGACCGTATATTTAAAAACATCAACTATCGTTTAAATTATCAACGAGTGTTTGATGAAGACAATGTAGCGTCAACTAATTCAACTGATCATTTATATAGCTTTAATATCAGTTCTCGTCATCGCTTAAAGAATGGTTGGCGATTACAGCCACGCCTGCATTTGGCGTATCAGGACTCTGACAATATAACAACGATGGGTGACGATATTGTCAAAACATTCCGTGCGGCATTACAGGCTACTAGTAAATCAGGTGACGAAGTTGGTGTTGAATATCAATATGTCGCCAACAATGTATTTTCTGGTACTGATTCTGTCAATCGTCGATTCCATTCATTTTGGGAAATGCCAGTCAAAAGCTTAAAGAATGGAACATTAAGATTTAGCTGGGAAAATAATGATTACCAGTTCACCCACGATACACCCGAGGCCGACTATAAAGAAAACGTTATACGTGCCTTATTACAATTCGACATCCTTTAAAATTATCTGGTTATAGGAAGCATCATGATACAGACGAAGAAAGCTTTAATAATATGCGGTTTTCTCATTGGATTGTTCTGCACAAGCCAGGTAATGGCGGCATGGTTTGATTTTGCCAGCCAGGATGGAGTCCCGGATATTGCGGAACTCAGAATCGGTAATATTGAGATGGAAAGCCTGCCAGAGTTATTGACGGTTCATAAAGATGAGCTTGAAGCAGGAAGCATTATATTTCGTGGATTAGCCGAAATATCTCAGGGAAAAATTGGCATCGTTCAACTTAGTTTTGATGGTGGTAATAAATGGCAGAATGCAGAGGTTGGTTCCAGCGGATTATTTAACTATGAATTTAAACCACAGATAGGTAAAGAGTATCAATTTCGAATTAAGGCAATAGCCACAACAGGTAAAGCCTCAGATCCAGAGTTTGGTGGTTTCCCTTTTATCGTTAAACAGGCGAATACAAACGCCGAGATTCGATCAATATTACGAGTCATGTTAGATGAGTATATGCGCCGTAGTAATGCTGGGTTTATGTCTTATGTGGCGGAGGAATTTGAAGGTAATCTTTCGGCACTTGAAGATGCTATTCAGGATGATTTTCGTTATTTAAGCAATATTATTATTAAAGTGAATATCACCAGGGTAGTTAGTACTGCTGGTCGAAGTGAAATATTTTTTACATTTGATCGAACTGTTCGCTCCACTGCAACCGGGCGTAGGGTGACGGATCAGGGAACGACGAGTATGTCGTTCATAAGAACAGATAAAGGTTATCGTCTTGTGTCTTTGGCATCACCTTTGATCTTTGGTTTGTCGGGTGGTGCAGAAGTCGCAACTAGCGTTGAGTCTGACGCGGTCGGTCAGAAAACAGTAACAGTGACTGATCAAGGGCATGTCGTTGTCGTAACGCAACAGGAAACTATTGAAGAAACATCAGAGCAGGATGAAACATTAGATAGCGCTCAGACAGAGCAGCAGGCTCAGTCAACGGCAGATGTGATTACAGAAACTGGTGATACCAGCACTGAGGTTGTTGGAAACTCTGATATTCGAACGGGTACAGAAAGTATTGCCTGTGCCTGGAACTATATTGCAGATCCTGGTGGTAATACACCACTATGCCCAGGCCTCGATATGACGAATTTAACTACAGTGAATGAATCACCTAATGATTTGTTTAATGGTACACACTCAAGTAGTGATTTTGGTTTTTATCTGCCTTCAGGCGGAAACTGTGCGGTTGTTACATCGGTCCCGTTTAGTACTGAATCTGATGTTGGCGTTCTTGATACAGGAAAGACGAGTTTCTCCCAGGTGAGTAGTGTCTCGACAAATGCGGGTGATTACTCATCATCAACGACTAGTGCAGGAGGAGCAACCCATCCGGTAAATGGTCGTGTTTATGCGATTCGTTCCGAGCGTAATGATGTTGTATATGCCCTGGTTCAGCCTGGGAATATGGCCTGTACAGATAATGGCAACACGATAACGTTTAGCGGTACTTATAAGTATGAAGTGCAGAAGAATGGAACGGCTAACTTCCATTAAGTTATAAACACTAGTCCCGAATATGGCGAATAAAAACCACATAATCATACTGAGCATCGTTTTTTCGATTCTTAATGTAACTACTGCCTATGCAGTTACAGGAGAAATGACGGAGGAACAGCTTAATGCGAGAGTCTTAAAGTTCGCTGATGATATGGCGGGGAATCCTGCTGAAAAAATAAAAAGTTTTTTAAAGGGTTATTCGACGCCTGAAGCGGTAAAAGAATTGCAGGATGCAAAAGGGAAGTTCGATGATTTTGCCAGTACCCTGCAGAAACTTAATGATAATAAATACGATGAACTTGCGATCAGCGAAATACGCAGTCGTTATGAATCTTTGCAGTCCGGTGGCAACGTCAAAGGACTACCATCATTAGGCCTGATTGATAAATTATGGATGTCCATCAAATTCGCTGGAGAAATGGCAAAGGCAGCATATGCGAACGAGGTTGCAGTGCAGGCAGAAGTATTGTTTCAATCTATGGCCAAAGATACCGAATTAGCTGCACTCGATAAAGATATTCCTTCAAACTCTTCTACCGCAGCAAAGATATTTCAAAAGTACTGGCGAGGTGGTCACCGTGCCCAGTTACAGAGTATTCTGGAGCATGAAGCTGGATTTAAAGAGGATGTATATGATAAACGTATAGAGGATATGAGAAATAATCCTAAATTGGCTGAAAAGTCACGAGGGATTTCTTATGCAGATGACTATGTCATCGAGCGGATTGTCAAAATAATAGGCCTTGCTAATACAGTTAAGAAAAAGTATGCGGCGATTGATAAAGCATCACGCTTTCGAGTTGATTTTGAACGCGCATATGCTAAATGGAAAAATGTTTACCCAGATGACTTTCAAGCAATACTGCGCGTGATCAAAGCAGAGAAGCAACTTAAGTCGCAGATTCCAGAATACAATAAATTACTCAGTGAATTTCCGAATGCATTATCTGCAGCAGAACAGTCGTTAGAAAGTGAAGATTCTGGTAAAGCAGGAACGTTCTGTGGCGATACAGAGTCTAAATATGTTGCTGCCAGGGAATGGCTGTCAATGTACGGTGGAACTCAGCATGCTGCATTACAGAAAATAATGGCAAATGCTTCTACTAAAGCACGTGAATTCTGTAAAAAGTATTCAAAAATACAAGATAAGAAAGAAGCAGATTATGTAGCAAAATTAAAAGAGGAATATCAGGAATATGTGTCAAAGAATAAACAATTGTGTTCTTCCAGCGGTATTGCAAGTATGCAATATAAAGGCCCTAATCAATCAGATGTAAATTCATATATTGGCACGCTTGATAGAAAGATTATCAATGGCGAAATAAATCCAGATCGCCTCCATGAGATTAAAGTCTATGAAGGGCGTTTGCCTGCCTATACAGGGAGTGAAGACTTAGAAGCTTATATTCAGGAGCACTTTTCTCAAAAGCCGCATGAAAAAACCAGGGATATTCCGGATAGTCAGCGAGAGTTGCAGAACCTCGTGCAGGAATATTGGAGATCCGCCCGGCAGTTGATTAATGAAGTGCATAAAGAGTCGAGTAAAATCGTTGCTGAGCATAATAGACAAAAGAAAGAGTGTGATGAAGCCAGAAAGAATGCTCAGCCAGATGAGGAAGTGAAATGCTATATCTGTGATTTAGCTGGCGTAAGCAGCGCGGAGCGAATTGCTCTTAATACTATTCCGGATCTGGATTTTTCTCAGATACGTAACAAGCTCGGGGCCTGGTCCAGATATTTCGATAGTGCTGTAAGAGCGGCAGCTGCGGCTAATGATTATCAAAAAGCAATACGTGGATTGCCCCAGCGAGATGGTACGGCTGATGATGAAGAGCTTGATCCACAAGAGTCTGTAGATCGAAGCTATGAAGGCCTAATAAAAGAAATACGTGAGGTATCGACCGAAACATTATTTTCCGGGTCAGAGGATTGGTATCTGACACAGATAAGCGATCTGTTGGCGTTAAAAGCCAGGCAGTGGAACGGTAATTACCAGCAGGAAGCCGCCTCGCTCATGGAGCAGAAAGCATCTTTAGGAGCAGAGCGAGCTTCAGAAAAAGAATCTTTCGCTATTCTTAAAGAGAAAGCTAACCAGTTATTTAGTAATGCCAACGATTGGGTTGCTCGTATGAATAAGGCGGCTAGCCTGCTAGATGCAACTCCGTGGAAACAAGATGGCGTATATATATTCAAAGATCATGCTCAGCGTTTAAAAGATACGGCTAGAGAAGTGCCAGATGTTCTGAAAAAAGTGCGCAATGGATTAGCGTCACATCAACGGTCCATCAATGAGATAGGAAAAGATTTACCCAGGTATGTCACTGCGAATAACAATAGAGGACATATTGCTGATTTTATTGCCAATTCAGCGAAACGTCTTGAGGAAATACGTGATGCACTGAAAGAGAAGCAGATCAGTCTTCAAACTGATGATCAATCTAAATACTTTACACATCGACATTATGGAGACGGAACGAAAAAGGTTATCGCAAAACTTAAGTCCGATTTATCGGGCATAAAAGGCTTGTTAGCCAAAAAAGATAAACAACTGGTTCCAGATGTATTTAAAGCCATTGATGCAAAAATACAGCAGATCGCAAAGTACACACCGATACCAGATAACGGTATCTACCATCTTCCTGAAGGTAAAGAGACTATTCTGTTACCAGAGTCTTACACAAAGTTATCCGCCAAAATGAAGAAGTCGAATTTTAAAGAAGGTGACTTTTCGTCTGCAATTACTACCCAGATTGATGTAGAAAATGCCCTTAAATTTACTTTTGACTGGAATCTCTTTGATTACAAAACGGTGTATGCCAAACATCCAGTGTATCTGGCTTACCTTCAGGCAAAGTCTGATCTTGCAAAATTTAATAAATGGATTGATGCGGAAAAAAAGCGGTTGGCTAAAGCAATAGATAAACAATATGTGCAGATAGATAAAGCCGCTGACAAGCTATTACAAAACCCACCATCTAACGCGAAAGAAATGTGGGAGAAACTCGACAAGCAAGCTTCAGCATTAAATAAACGTTATGAAAGTTTTCAGGAACGATCTTTGGTCAAAAGCGATATATTCGCTCTCATAAAAAAACTCTCTGATATGCAATATAAGATCGAGGGTAAACAGAAGGAAAAAACTGGCCGTCAGGTAGCAAGCCACATTAGTAAAATCAGAGATCAGATCAAGTCTTTAAAGCCGTCAGCTAGCTCGATAGCACAAGCATGGGAGCTTATGGATCAGGCTGCAACACTGGCTCAACAAAACGGCGTGAGCGGCGATACTAATATTCGGCAGCTTATGGATGAGATGTCTCAGTTGGCAAGTAGTCTTCAAAGTAAATCAGTCGGGCATGGGGATGCTAGTATTCCTATGGACCAGTTTCCTGGTGATTTACCTCCTGATGCCGTCTTACCTGATGATGGGCAATTTCCAGATAGTTCACCTGGTGATCCTGATTCATATCCAAGCGACATGGATGATGGATTCGATGATCCACAGCGTATGGCGTCAATGTCGTCGCAATCTTCCCGACAGGCGGGGGCTGCTGAAAAACGAGCAATTCAGGCACTGTATCGTCAATTTTCTTCAGACTACACATCCAAAAATCTTGGGGGGCTGCTGAATCTGGTTTCTGAATCATGGTCCTCTTCAAATGGTAGTGATATTTCGGATCTTGAAGACGTACTGGATAATTCATTTGAGACATTCGATAAGATAAGTTTCAAAATTAGTGGTTTAACAGTACAGCCATCTGGCGATGGCAAATATCAGGTGAGCTATCGAGCTTCAATTACTGGGCATATATCTTCTCAAGGCATCAAGCATGAAGATGAATCGCAGGTAACTGAGGTTGTAGGTCGGGAAGATGGTGAGTGGCGCATCTTGCAGACTAGTGCGGGTCAATATTGGCAGTAAAAACAGTGCATCACTTTATAAAATATACATTTCACGGTGCATTCGGGTTCTATCGATGAACTAGACTTGTAAATACACATATACCGGAGTGGTTTGTATGATCAGAATGTTGGCGATCTTGTTATTTATGATTATCGCGGCGTGTTCAACTGAGCCGGTAAGTACGTCAAGTACAGGTGACTCTGTTGATAGACAGAAAATATCTGGCGTACTAAATGATTTGGAGAGTGCTTTAAAGCGCGAACACCTACATAGCATCCATCGCATGTTCGATGATGATTATTATGGTGGTATGAGTGAGTTATCAGACCGACTTGAAGATACGTGGCGGCGAGAGAATATCAATAGAATTCAGTTTAATGTGGACCGTATTCTCGACTCAGATGGTATTTATGATGTACGGGTGCGATGGCATAAAATGTATTTTGATGCCACAGGCAGGCCTGTGAAAAAAAGCGGTTACAGCAATATTTTTTACTAAGACCAGATTCGAGGGGTAATCTGGTTATTATTAATATAGATGGTCAAGCATTCTACTAAAATGGAAACGCGTGTATTTTTATACGTCAGGACTTAAGTAGTCATATACGTGATTCAATACCTTATTGCACATTCAAAGCCTGACATTTATTCAAATATCTCCATCTTTTTCTAATTCATATAAACAGGATAATATGGATCCTTTCTGGCCAGGCTGTGTGAAAACTCATAGTGTTTTAAGTTGTTTGGGATAACGCTACACATGTGTCACCGTATCGGTCACATAGCGAATAGAGTGTCCCACTTTCCAACAACCACTTAACAAAAACATCCTGCTATTCCCACCAAAAATCATTGTGCGGAGTTTTCACACAGTCTGTGGCAAGTTATTCTAGGTACTGTCGTTGGAGGGCTGCTGATCAATGTTTACCGTCTTTATAGACAGTATGTAGTAGAGAGCCAACAGTCCGGAGAGCAACAGACCGTGGCGACGTGGTCTATTATCTTTGGGTTGGCTGGAATAGTTACTCTTGGTATCACGAGTGTGATCGGTTTGATTTTGGCCTTTATCTCCATGTATGGGAAGACTCACAAGGCGTTATCTAATATTGGTGTTACTGTCAGTCTCTTAACGATGCTCCCCTGGTTAGCGGTAATATTGTTCGGTCCCTGATAGCTCTTTTGTAGAAGATAGCCCCTCGAATTAATGCGGCTGAACCTGATTGTAATCTACTGCATGGGAGTCGCGGAGAGGAATTAAAGAACCTCCCTGGCCATCAGATGGCTTGTGACATGGTGTTCATTTTCCCTATACTGCATTAACCCGGCATTAATACCGAGTTGCGTATATATACGCTGAATACAAAAAACCGAGAACGAAGGAGAAGTAAGGGATGAAGAATTATTTATTAGCCGGGTTACTGGTCGGTATGTTCTCGGGGGGGGCGTCGGCGTCACAGTTTGTGACGATTGGTACCGGTGGCGTCACAGGGGTGTATTATCCAGCGGGTGGCGCGATTTGCCGGTTGGTTAACCGTGGTCGCAAAAATCAT
>CALODD010000009.1:0-18757 GCA_942491945.1 uncultured Gammaproteobacteria bacterium
AAAGTTAGGTCAGAGTTTTCATTTGTAGTGAAAAAATAGGTACTAATCGATGTCAGATACAGCATACAAATAGTTGCGCCGTCTGCAAGGTTAGTTAAATAGGATAAAACACCTTCTGTACTGGTTAGTATTTCAATTCCTTCGAGACCTGTGAGTATGACTGATAATATTGTTAGGCTTAGAAAAGCACTCCGTGCCCATGCTTTGAAATAAAAGAGTCCTATAAAAGTGAGAGTGTACGCAGCAAAAAATGAATAACCTATGAAAGGGTGTAGTGGGATTAAAGTTCCATATCCTGACCAGGAAATTGCGTTCAATGTTCCTTCGTCGTAGAAATATACGTCAAAGTGAGGGATTACTAGAAAGATTGCATAAGTTATATACGAGAATGTAATTAAGCTTCTAAATAGAGTGATCATAGTTTGGAAAAAAGTAGTCCTTTCTATTGGTTCACGTTATTTATCCAAAGATTAATGGATGCTACGGTATTCCGGCTAATCGCTCCCAAGAATACAACTGATATTGAAATTAAGTTTTGCAACAATGCTTGGAAATAGCTTCAAATCTTTCTTCAACTTGTCGTAGTCAAATCGCAGTACCGTAACATCACTACTGGCCTGTACATCGGCAGTACGGAAGGTTTCTTTAATAAAGCCAATTTCACCGAAGACCTGTCCGGCACTCAATGTAGCGAGATGAATATCTTCATTATCATTGCGGCGGATGACATCGACTTCACCGGACAGTAATAAGTACATGTTTCTGCCGGTCGTACCCTGTTCGATGATCTTCTCACCGCCATCGTAATCATGTGTTTCTGAAATCAGGATGGCTTTGCGTTTCTGGTAGTTGCTCATATCGACAAACAGTGGGCTCTTTTCCAGTACTTCACGATCCACATTCATGGAGAGTATCTGATGCAGGCTAACCAGGCGTATCTTGGTCATGATCAGTGGTGTGATTAGCAGGTTGGCATAAATCGAGAACAACATGGTAGCGGCAGCGAGTGCGCCGAACTGGGCGACGACTGTGAAGTTGGAAAACAGCAGGATGCCAAAACCAAATGCCAGCGACAGGCTGGCGGTAACCAGTGGTGTCGATTCTTCTTTGACGGTAATGGCAACGGCTTCGACATAATCCGATGTGTGCCGACAGAGTTCGTTATATCTAGATAACAGATGAATCGTGCCATCAATGGCGATACCGATAGCGATGACTGCAACCATTGCAGTACCTGGATTGAGCGGAATATCGAGTAGCCCCATGGTGCCAAACATCAGGACAATCGGTATCACGGCGGGTACCAGCGAAATCATGCCGCCTTTGAATGAAGTGAACATGGCTGACATGATGAGGAAAATAATGAACAGCAAGATAAGCAGCGATTTAACCTGCGCAACCATCAGGCTCTCGGCGGCGCGATTCACCATCAGGTTTTCACCGACGATGCTGACTTTCATATCACTTGCGACCAGGCTGGGAAGGGTTTCTTCCAGCTCTCGGATATAACCATTGAGCGTATGCGAATCATTGATGTTGTGACGTACCACAATATTGGCACGGCTCAGATCATGGCTGACGTAGCTTTCCAGGTCAGAGCGATGAAAGAACAATAAATATTGCGATACCAGTTCGCGGCTTTCCGGTAGAGTGAGCATTTCATTGGTCTGTCTGAATTCACGATTCACAAACGCCAGATGATCGGCCAGTGAAATGCTGCGATCAAAGGCTTCCTGTTTATTCAGAAATTGTTGTATGTCAGCCAGCATCTGGATGTTCGCTGGATGCTGAAAGGCTTTTTCTTTTTCTGATTCAATCGTAATAAAAAACAGTTTAATGCCTGACAGGTCTTCATGAATCCGTTTCGCATCCTGGATTAATGGTCGACTTTCCGGGAAGTAGGACAGTGGATCATTGGTCACATAGAGTTTGGATGCTGCAAACACAAACAGGATACAAACCGCCGCAGTTAACGTCAGTACTATGCGTGGGAAACGTGACTGAGAAAAGTTAAAGGCATTGACAACCAGGTTGGATATGCCCTGTCCTTTACCGCTGGTGAGTACGCTGGTTTTTGGACCAAAGCGAGCAAGCAGGATCGGCACCAGAATTAGCGTGACGATACCGTTAGCGACAATGGCGAATGTTGAGGCGAGTGCGAAATCCTGAATTAAACCGATGCTACTGAATATGTTGCTGGCAAAACCAAGAGCCGTGGTCGCGATAGTCAGAAATAACGGCAGCCCCATACGCTTGAGCATCATCTGTGATGCAGTTCGACGTGGGTCGTCACTGCCATCTTTTAAACCATGAAAGTAGGACGCAATGAGATGCGTGTCCTCTGTCGAACCAATCACAATGATCAGTGAAGGCAGCATTGCGCTCAGGATGTTGAGCGGGATACCAATCCAGCCCATCAGGCCGAAGGTCCAGACGATACTCAGCACTGACGTGATGAGTGGTATCAATGCGGCAAAGCCACTGCGTAAGAAGAATAGAATCGACAGAACCAGTACTAATCCGGATAACGGGCCGAGTAATAAAAAGTCGTTATACAGGCTCGACTTCAGTTCACTGTTAATGCGTGGTGATCCCACCTGGGTGATCTTGCTGAAGTTTGCTTCCAGTGGTTTCAGAAGGTCGTTCAGTTTCTGATTTACACGGTGATTAAAGTCGTTGTCGGCATCAAGCGACTTGATGGAAACGATAATGGCGGTGACTGTGCCATCGTGTGAGACAAAGTTATCGACGATGAGCGGATTGGCTAGTGCGTCCTGTTTTATCCTGTCGGCGGCTTCCTGCGTTGTCGGCGCAGCAAGCATTAAGGGCCGTGAATCAACGACGTTGTTATTGCCTCTGATGGTATGCAGGCTGAACAGATCGTCGACGCGGCTGACATACTCCAGCCCGGTGAGCTGGCGATGCAGGGTTTCCAGTTGCCCCAGCTTATCCGGGGTCCATAAATTATCGTCACGGACATAGATGATGGTTCGATTGTCTGTACCAAACTCGGCTGATATACGCTCATAGATCAGACGGCTTGGGTCGTTGGCGGGTATCAGGCTATCTAATGTCGTATCAACATGCAGACGAGGTAGTCCCATGCCTGCAAGGATTGTAATCAGGACAATCAGGATGGTCGCGATGACCTGGTTGTTATAACCCCACATTAGCATTCTGGAAAACATCAGCGTTGTCCTCCTGAAGTCATTGTGACCTGATGATCATGGTTCACACTATTTAATGTTTGAGAGTCGTCTGACTGCTCGTTGGGCGAAGCTTTAGATGTGTCGTCTTCTTTTTCTTCTGTAGCTAGCGCCTGTTGCTGATTTTCGACGAGCCAGTTCAACGTAAACATCGATGTCGGTACATAATCTCGCGAGAAAATACGCCGATTAATCTTAATCAGCGACTGATGACGCGTTTTCATATCTTCCATCAAGATCATATCGGCGCGCCACATATGGCCATCGAGTGGTTTGAGGTCATGGCGTGTCTGTCGTTTATGCAGGCGACCATGTTGATCGTAGTTGTCTGTCCGTGTGACATAAAAAATATCGGTGCGGATGTAGTGTCGATGGGAGGGGGTGGTGTTATCACTGGCTGTCGGATACACATCGATAACAAAGTGTTCAATGTATTCAATGAGTTCGTTATCTTGTCGTTCGTATCGGAAACGCGTCAGGTCTTCAGGGATTAAATCCTTGATCGAAAAATCGGTGCCAAGAAAACTGCCGTACTCGTTTTGTCCAAGACTACCAATGAGCTGTGGGCCGAAGGCTGGCAGATAAATCTGCGTGCTGATATCTTCATCGCTTTGTTGATTGGTTAATAGACCAACTCCTCGTACTTCTGGTGGATCATCGAACAGCAGGAGATTGTGTACTGTGCCATTGTCTTCGATACGTGAGTATCGACGTAGTTGACGAGTATCGCGGCGTTCAGCTTTGTCCATGAGCACCATGGTTTGTTCCTCATACACATAAGGAAACTGTTCATGGCGCTCATACGATTCTTGCATGATATCTTTGCCCGACATGGTGCTGCGGTCTAGCGCGTGCAGTGGCATCGTCAGACACATGCCGACTAGCCCAAATAAAACTTCGCGATGTAAGAACCGTCGTTTCATCGCTATTGGTGTACCTCTTTAATTGCCAGTGCAATGTCATCACTCAGACGCGCAAACTGTGAACGCATGGCCGAGATAATGGCGTTGTAGTCTTTATCCGCAACGGCCTGTTCGCTTTTCAGGTTGCTTATACGAGTAACGATTACTTTGCGTTCGATACCTTTATTGATGCTCCACTGTGCCGATAGATGTACATGATTATCCGCATCACGTTCAAAACGTATGATATCAACGCTGACACGGTAACTGGCTTCAAACGCACTGCGATGAGGTGCAACCGCGACATGTGAGGTGTTGAGTCGTTGTGACAGATTGACTGCTAACGTGCGTAACAGGTTTTTGCGCAGGTTGCCGCCCCATTGATTGAGCTCTGAAAGCTTTAGCTGATGATCGCCAGTACGTGAAACGATTTGTGGGCGGTCCAGATATTGCGGTAACTTAATTCGTGACACTTCCAGGCTGACAGAATCTTTTGTATCGACAATGGCTGGCGCACTTTGTGGATCAAGTAGATAGTATTTGACTGCCGGACTGCTACCGCCGATACAACCGCTCAGTAGTATCGTGACTATGGAGAGCGTCAGCAGTTTTGATTTCATGTGCATCTTATTCTCCACGAGGTTGCTTACCAAAGATGATGGCTTCAGGGTGACGTTCTAATAGATCAACCAGAGTTCGGATGGAGCGAGCCGTTTCTTCCAGTTCGCTGGTCATCTGGATAACGCTATGTTGTAGCGGCGAATCGGGTTTCAGTGTCGCATTGAGTAACGCCATGGTGGTCTGTGTTTTATCCAGCACCAGCTTGGCTGAGGCGACGGCCTGATCGACATTATTGCCGTCCAGTGCGGCCATGATGGTGTTGAGCGAGGCGAGTGTGCCTTTTAAATCGCTGACGGCATCATGTAGTTCGGGTGCGTTAAGTAATTTATTCGTGCCTTCCAGTGTAGCGAGCAGATTTTTACCGATTTTGTCGATTTCGATATCTTCGAGCTTTGATGCAAAGCCCTGCACAGACGCAGTGATTGCATCGAGTCCGCCTGGCATGGTCGGAAGTTCTGGGTAGCTGGCGGTTTCGCCTGACATGCGTAAAAGGATATCTGGTCGCATATCTAGCTGTACGAACAGTTGCCCGGTTAACAGACTGCCAGTGGCAAGTTGCGCACGTAGTCCTTTACCGATCAAATCATTTATCGTGTCGTAGGGTGCGCTTTCACCCTGGGCGATACTCTTATCAATAATACGTTCGGGCTCGATTTCAATTGTGACCGGAATACGGAAGCTGGAATCTGTACTATCGAAGACCAGTCGAACATCTTCGACTCGGCCAATCTTGATGCCTTTGAACTCAACTGGCGCATTTACATTCAGGCCACGAACTGAGCCATCGAAGTACAGTACATATTTGAGTTTGCGCGTGTATTCGTTTTCGTTAATTTCGTCGTAGCTATTGTGTAGTGTGAAGATCAGTGTTTCCAGTTCGTCAGTAACCGGTTCACTGGTGATCGGTGTTTCAAAAGCGATGCCACCAAACATCAGGGTCTGCATAGACTCGGTACGCATCTGCAGTCCATCGGCACCAAGGGAAATATCCATACCACTGACGTTCCAGAAGCGAGTATTGCTCTTAACGAGTTCATCTAGAGGGCTGCGGATAAAGGCATGAATAAACACGCTCTTGCGATCATTACCCAGTTCATAACCCAGAACCTCGCCGGCATTAATGCCCTGATAGTAGATGGGTGATCCGGTATCGATAGAGCCAAGCTTGCTGGATATCAGAACAATCTTACGGCCTTTCTCACTAGCCTTAACCACGGGCGGTGTTTCAAGGCCAACAAAGTGATTGCGTTCCACTCCCTGACCCGGTTCGATCTCGATATAAGCACCTGAAACCAGAGTATCGAGGCCTGATACGCCGCGTAGCCCCAGACGCGGTTTAACCACCCAGAAGCGTGTATTGCGACGCAGGAACGATTCCATGCCCTGGGAAAAATTGACAGTGAGCAGGACATTGGAAAAGTCCTCGCTGAACTTCAGATCATCAACTACACCGATCTCGACGTTCTTGTATTTGATTTTGGTCTTGCCTGCCTCGATACCTTCAGCTGTTTTAAAGCTAATCGTAACGACGGGGCCTTTTTCTGACAGGGTCTTTGCAATCAGCCAGCCGCCGACAAGCAGGGTCAGGATGGGGATGATCCAGACCAGTGGGACGCCCGATTTTTCCCGTACCTCGGGCTGAAGGATGTCTGGGTTATCGCTCATGCCGTCGCATCCTTGGTAGAAATCTCGTCCCAGATAAGTCGTGGGTCAAAACTGTGTGCCGCAAACATGGTAGTTACAACGACAGCTGCAAAGAACACAGCGCCGATGCCGGGTTCAATGGTGGCGACTGCGCCAAGACTGACGAGCGCACCTAATAAAGCGACCAGAAAGATATCGACCATCGACCACGCGCCTACGACTTCAGTGATGCGGTATAGCACGCTGCGATCTTTGGCGCGTATCTGTGATTTGTTTTGTACGCTAATTAATAGATAATTCAGCACAATGAGCTTCATGACCGGTACGACAATACTGGCAAAAAAGACAATCAGCGCGAGCCCCCAGAGCCCACCTTCGATGAGTTTCACAACACCGCTGAGAATGGTATCGGGTGCACCCTGACCAAAACGAATCACCGTCATGATGGGATAGACGTTTGCGGGGATTAACAGAATGCATGCGGTAAATACCAGTGCCCAGGTGCGTGTCATGCTGTTTGTTTTTCGTGAGTGCACCGGGCTTTGGCATCGAGGGCAGTGTGCATGGTGATGATGTTCAGGCATGACTAGCCCACAGGTATGGCATGACATGAGTTGCTGTTCATTGGCACGCATGGGTTTACTGTGATCGATATCCGGATTCGCTGACGATGGCCAGATATCTGAACTGACCAGGCTGGATCGAGCGGCAGCGAAGGTGACCAGAAGTCCGACCAGGGCGTACATGGCCGGGCCAGCAATGACTTCGGCCAGGTCCATCAGTTTCACAATCGAAATAAGCACGCCGAGCATGAAGACACTGACCAGGCTCCAGGGGAGCAGGGCATTGGTCCATCTATAGACAGGGCCTTTATGTGGCGGCTCAACGCCTAAATGCAGTGGTGCCAGAATGTAGATCATGCCGAGCATCGTCAGCAGCGGGAACAGGATGCTTGTCATAAAAACCAGTAAGCCGAGTTCACTCATGCCGAGGTCATGTAATGCCCACGCGCCTGAAATCAGTAATGTGTCTTCGAGTCGACCAGCGATCTTGATCGACAGGAACGGGAATGTATTGGCAATCAAAAACAGTATCAACGAGGTGATATACAGGGCCAGAGCACGTTCAATGGAACGAGGCACGTGCTTATATAATGACGTACCGCAATGCACACAGACAGCCTTGCCGCCCTCGGGCAGAGGTTGCTGGTGGTATAGCTGATCACATTCATGACAGGCAATGAGCGGTTTATCAGCGGCAGCTGACACGTTGAATTCTCCCTCGTTTATCCTCATTAAGCATCTCTGCACTAATTAGGGTTTTTTATTATTCGCGCATCATAATATACGAGGCTGTCATTTCCAGCGTTTATCCAGCTAAATAGCCGTTTTTTACCGGACATTGTCGGCGGCTATGGAGGACGACCTGGTGTAGAATGCGCGGCCACTCAAAGACAGAGTTCAAGGAATGGTAAATGGAATCACAGATTGAAGCGGTGTTGGCAGGGATCGTCGACCCCCATATCGAAAAAGACCTGATGGCCTGTAAGGCCGTGAAGGATATTACTGTCGATGGCGATAAAGCCAGTGTCAAAGTGGTACTGGGTTATCCATCAGCAGGCTATGTCGATACGCTGGCTGAACAGGTCAAGACAGCCGTTGAAGGTATTGAAGGCATTTCTAGCTGTGAAGCGGATGTATCGTTCAAGATCGCTGAACACAAAGTGCAGAAGAACCTGGATCTCATTCCGGGTGTAAAGAACATTATTGCGGTGGCCTCTGGTAAAGGTGGTGTGGGTAAATCCACCACAACCGTGAATTTAGCCTTAGCGCTGGCAGCTGAAGGCGCCAAGGTCGGTATTCTTGATGCCGATATCTACGGCCCATCACAACCGCGTATGCTCGGTATTTCTGGTCAACCCGATTCTCCCGATGGCAAGACATTAGAACCCATGATGAGCTATGACATCCAGGCCATGTCGATTGGCTTTTTAGTGGAAGAAGACACGCCGATGATCTGGCGTGGCCCGATGGTGACTCAGGCATTAGAGCAATTACTCAAAGACACCAACTGGAAGGATCTGGATTATCTGGTGATTGATTTGCCACCGGGTACGGGTGATATCCAGCTGACACTGGCGCAGAAGGTGCCGGTTTCTGGAGCTATCATTGTGACGACTCCTCAGGATATTGCTCTTTTAGATGCTCGTAAGGGTCTAAAGATGTTTGAGAAGGTGGAAGTGCCAGTTCTAGGTGTGGTTGAGAACATGAGTCTGCACATCTGTTCTGAGTGTGGTCATGAAGAGCCGATCTTTGGTGAAGGTGGCGGTGAGCGTATGGCGGAAGAAGAGAAAGTCGACTTCCTGGGTGCTTTACCACTGGATAAGCGTATTCGTGTGGAAACTGATGAAGGTAAGCCAACCGTGATTGCTGAGCCGGATGCACGCATCTCTCAGATTTACCGCGAGATTGCCCGTAAGGCGGCCGGTAAACTGAGTCAGCGGGCGAAGTCGTATGCGCAGAAGTTTCCGAAAATTGTGATTCAGAATAATTAATCTCTGGTCGCGCAGGCGCAGAGACACAGAGAAATGATATTCTCTATCTCTTAGATTACCCTCTGGGCCTCCGTGTCTCTGTGACAAAATATTAGGTGAAGTATGGCGATAAAGTCAGATAGATGGATCAACCGCATGGCGCGGGACGAAGGTTTAATTTCTCCGTTCGAGGAAAATCAGGTGCGTCATTGCGATAAGAATGGT
Organism: uncultured Gammaproteobacteria bacterium; assembly: GCA_942491945.1. Classification (GTDB taxonomy): domain Bacteria; phylum Pseudomonadota; class Gammaproteobacteria; order JAJDYQ01; family JAJDYQ01; genus JAJDYQ01. Next base: position 9,132 of record CALODD010000009.1, read on the forward strand.
CGTCTGATCTCCTACGGTACATCGAGCTATGGTTACGATGTGCGTTGTGCCGATGAATTTAAGATCTTCACCAATATCAATTCTGAAATTGTCGATCCGAAGAATTTTTCTGAAAACAGCTTCGTCGATTTCAAAGGTGATGTCTGTATCATTCCGCCAAATTCATTTGCACTGGCGCGCACTGTCGAGTTCTTTAAAATTCCTCGTAGCATTCTGACTATCTGTCTAGGAAAATCGACTTATGCCCGCTGCGGCATCATCGTCAATGTCACGCCTCTGGAACCAGAGTGGGAAGGGCATGTGACGCTGGAATTTTCTAATACCACGCCACTGCCAGCGAAGATTTATGCGAATGAAGGTGTTGCTCAAATGTTGTTCTTCGAGTCAGATGAAGTATGCGAAACATCTTACCGAGATCGCGGCGGTAAATATCAGGGTCAAACCGGCGTTACTTTACCGAAGGCTTAGGCTTTTTGGCGTTTGCTAGCCAGTCGCTGGTTTCTGAAAGTTCTTCGAGAGCACGGAAACGTTCGGCATAGCTTAGTTTGAGTGATGCTCGCAATTGAGCCTTTCGACTTCCTTCCCATGTCGCATATTCCCAGTTTTTATCTTGTTGGCTGTTTTTCTTGCTCATGGCTGCTCATTATTGATAGTGGGTAATTAATAACATGGTCGTATAGATATCATCCAGTATTCTCGGGAGTGTAACAATAGATGTATCGAACTACCTGATCTGTCATGATTACGAAAGGATCGAATTTGTTCACGGATATGGCTTCAGGTATTAAACGTATCGCTATGGTGACGCTGTCACCTCCTACCGACGGTAATGAGTTGGGCGGTATGATGCTGCCTAGCTATGGCGTGAAACGTATCGAAGCATCGATCGTTGGTGATTCAACGCTGTCTCATATCGAATTACAGAACTTTGATCGTGAGACACAGGATATCGATGCCTATGTATCTGAGCTCACGGAGTTTGAACCGGATTTAATCGGTATTTCTGTTTATGTCTGGTCAACGCCCTGCCTTATTGAAGTAGCGAGGCAGGTTAAACAAAAGTTACCTGATTGTTTGATTGTATTCGGTGGCCCTTCAGCGCGTACGGTTGTGTTTGACTTGGAGGTCTATCCTGACCCGGCTGAGTTTCTCGATGCCGTTGTCGCCTCTGAAGGCGAGATTATCTTTAATGAAATTGCACATATCCCGGATACTTCTATTGAGTCACTGAAACGAGTCGGTGGATTATCGATTCCGGTCAAAGGTGGCTGGTATGAAACCGGCCCTCGCACACCGATTGCGATGCTAGATGACATCATATCGCCGTATCAGCTTGATCTTATGCCCTACCATGCAGTGGCTTATCTTGAGACATTTCGTGGCTGTCCGATGTCCTGCCGGTTTTGTGAATGGGGTGATAGCGATAACTCAACAACGGTGTTTTCCAAAGAATATATCTTGAATGAATTCGAAGCCTTTGAGCGATGTGATGCTTCTGCCGTGTTTCTGGTTGATGCGGGTTTGAATTTAAATAAGCATGCCTTTGAAAATCTTAAACAGGCCGAGCGTGAATCTAATTATCTGAAAAACTCCGGGGGTTTATGGGCTGAGATTTACCCCTCCATCATTAAAGATGAACACATGGAGTTTTTAGATGAAGTCGGTGTTGGGTATTTAGGTATTGGCCTGCAATCAATGGATCCGAAAGTACTAAAAGATCATCAACGCGGCTTCAGTATGGATCGTTTTGAATCTTCGGTACGTAAGATCGCTAGTGTTTTTCAGGCGGAGATACAGATCATAATGGGATTGCCGGGTGATACACCTGAAGGTTTTAAGCGCACGCTCGAATTCGCGCGTTCGATGCCAGTCAGTGTGCGGGCCTATCATTGTCTGGTATTACCCGATGCCTTGCTTACACGTGGTAAGGAAGAGTGGGATGTACTCTTCGACCCGATCACGATGGAGATGGTGTCCTGCGAAGGCTGGAGTGAAGAGCAGATACTTGAAATGCGTGAGTATCTTGATGGGTATGCAAAACAATCAGGCGGGACGGCGGGGGATTTCTGGTGGTACTGGCCAAGAATATAAACCTGCGAATATGTATCGGCTGCGTGGAGGTGAAGCATGCGTAGCGGCCGTCGTGTTGCATTACTGGCCTGTTACCCCTTGCGTGATCCGGCCATGCCTACGCAGTTTATTTCTAATCATGGCTCACGCATGGTTGAAGCGTCGATTCGCGCTTCAGGACTGGAAGAGCTGGAAATCGAAGTCTGGGATTTGCTGGAAGCTGATCTCGAAGCTGTGGTTTATGAGGTGCTGAAATATGATCCCGATGTTATTGGCTTTTCAACCTATCTCTGGTCGTTCCCGTTCTTTGTCGAAGTCGCTCATCAGATTAAAGTCGATGATCCAGAACGACTGATAGTGTTTGGCGGCCCCTGTGCTCGACCCAGCATGTTTGAACTGGAACCCTACCGCACAGCACATGAGTTTATTGATGTGCTCGTCATCAATGAAGGTGAAGTAACATTTAAGAATATTGTGGAGTCACGTCAACGTGATCTGGGAACAATAAAACAGATTAACGGTATCGCGTACTATGAAAACGACGGGTGGGTCGAAACAACAGAGCAGCCATTATCCGATCTAAATGAATTACCTTCGCCGTACCAAATGGATCTGGTGCCGCCCGATGGTATCGGTGTGCTGCAAACCTATCGTGGTTGCCCGTTTACCTGTTCGTTCTGCGAGTGGGGTGTACTGGCATCACCAAAGCGGGTCTGTGAAGTCGAACAGCTCTGCGCTGAACTGGAAGCCTTAGACCGAAATGATGTGAATGGCATATTGCTGGTTGATGCTGGACTTAATCTGAATAAACAGGCGTTTGCTAATTTGTCACAGGCCGCAAAGGAAACCGGTTTTTTTAAGAACCATTTTCTGATCTCGGAAATCTATCCAGCCAAAGTCACTGAGGAACATATAGGTTTTCTATCTGATGTGGCAATGCCATTAATTGGTGTTGGTCTTCAATCCTTTGATCATGAGGTGCTCTCGAACGTCGATCGCAATTATGATGAAAAGCGCTTTAATCAGACCCTAAGCGAATTACGAGCAGTCGGAAAAGTTGCGGTAGAAATTATCCTGGGATTACCGGGCGACTCACCTGAAAAGTTTAGAAAAAACTTTCAACGTGCGCGTGAACTGCGTTGTACCTTGCGGGTGTATTACTGTGTTGTATTACCATCAGCGCTCATGATTAAAGCGCCTGAAAGTTATGAGCTGAATTTTGATCCCTATTCCTTAAAGATGCGTTCATGCCTGGGGTGGACAGAGCAAGGTTTAAAAGCAGAAGCCGACTTTGTGACGCAGCAAGCAGAGATTCAGGGCGGCCATACCGGTGAATATTTCTGGGTATTTCCAGCTTACTAATATGATGCGATTAAACTTCACAAGTTTCATAGCAATGATATTTGTGTTGATGAATGTCCAGGTTGTGAATGCCACGCAGGAGCAATTAACGCCTAAAATGATTGAAGTGCCAGCAGGTGGCTTTCTCATGGGTTCTGACGATGCGCGCCCGGCGGAAACACCAGTGCACCGAGTCAATATCAAAGCGTTCTACATGTCGGAAACCGAAATCACACAGGCGCAGTGGATGGCTGTGATGGAAAATAATCCATCGGATTTCAAAGGTTGTATGGACTGTCCAGTGGAGCAGGTGAGTTGGCATGATGTTCAGGAATACATCAAGAAGCTAAACACGATGACAGGGAAGAACTATCGCCTACCCAGTGAAGCGGAATGGGAATATGCCTGTCGTAGTGGCGGTAAAAATGAGCCGTTTTGCGGAGGGCGGAAGCGCTACGATGTTGGCTGGTACTTAAATAACAGTGGCCGGAAAGTTCGTAAAGTAAAACAAAAAGCACCGAATGGACTGGGTTTGTATGACATGAGCGGTAATATCTTTGAATGGGTGCAAGACTGCTGGAATCCAAATTATGAAGGCGCTCCGAATGACGGCAGTGCTTGGCTAAGCCGTAAATGCAATGAGCGAGTATTAAGAGGCGGTTCCTGGAATACATTTTCAACGCCGGGCTATATGCGCTCAGTAGTTCGCTTTAAACAGTTCTCAGATAAGCGACATAATGTATTTGGGTTTCGGTTGGTGCATGATTTGAAGTATGGGAACTAAAAGACAGATTTACAGTATCTGGAGTATTTGTCACGATTCGCAACATAACGGTCAGTTGTAAATTTATTAGGTATATTTTGTAATAATTTCAACCCGTTCTCATGAGCCATTATTCCAGTTTTACTAATAGATATAATAGTTTGGGATATTATCTAATCAGTTAATATAGAAATATTCACTTGTTTCGAGGCAGTATTGATGAAGTCGTATAATTATGAGCAGCTACGCCTAGTCTGGTATAGCGCAACCATCTTTCTTAGTTCAGCCATATTACTAGTACTAGAAATTACGGCTGGTAGATTGCTTGCGCCATATGTTGGCGTAACTATATACAGCTGGACTTCGATCATTGGTGTCATTCTTGCTGGTCTGTCACTGGGTAATTGGTTGGGAGGGCTGTGGGCGGACAAGGGCGCCAGCGATCAGACGACGGGTATCGTGTTGGCGCTGGCAGGCGTATTTAGCATCGCCAGTCTATTAGTTTTAACGATCGTTGCACCGATACTGCAGCATTCAGGTCTGGATCTAATCAGTTCAAGTTTTTTCTATGTGTTGAGTATGTTTTTCATACCCGCAGTATTATTGGGTATCCCAACGCCGCTCCTGACAACCCTGGCGTTGCAGTACGATAAACGGGCAGGACATGTGATTGGTCGTATGCATGCTTTAGCGGCGCTCGGTAGTATCGTTGGCACATTCATTACTGGATTTGTTCTGATTCAATACATGGGATCCCAGATGGTCGTAACCTCTGCTGCGATTCTGTTGTTTATACTGGCAATACCATTTTTCTATCGTAGCTCGAAGTTGGCTCTATCCATTGTGATTATTCTGGTCGCTTCAACGTCAATGATAACGTATTCAAGAAATGGTTTTACAAACCCATGCGACCATGAAAGCAGTTATTTCTGTTTGCGTGTTGTCGATAGTAGTAATGAGGTGCCTTCTGGAAGTGCCAATGCATTGATCCTGGATCATTTGATGCATGGTATCAATCATCTGAGTGAGCCTCGCATGCTGGTTTCACCCTATGTACATCTCATGGATGAACTTGTGTTGAATCATTTCGGTGGAGAGCGTAAGGGACTACGATACTTCTTTGCAGGCGGCGGTTCCTATACACAGCCCCGTGCCGTGAAAGCTTATGATCCCAAAGCCGAAGTAACCGTTGCTGAGTTAGATCCTGTAGTAACTGAAGTCGTGAAAAAACAGATGTCTGTACCGACAGATGATATGCGTATCGTGCATGGAGATGCACGTGTGACGTTAAATCGTTTATCTGATGAACGGTTTGACGTGATCGTGACGGACGCATTTCATGATATTGCCATTCCATATCACCTGGTCACGAAAGAATACCTGAGTCTGGTACGTGAGCATCTCGCGCCTGGAGGACTTTATACAACCAATATTGTCGATGCCTGGCCTGATCCAAAGATGGTTAAAAGTATGTATAAAACACTACGCAGCGAGTTTCCTTTTGTTCACATCTGGGTAGAAGGTATTCCGGATTCCGCTCAACGCATGACCTTTGTTATATCTGCCAGCGATAAAGAAATACAGAGTCGACAAATCTATGCGCAACGTGGATTCAGAAGATCCTGGGATAAAATTGATGAAATCGTCGTGAATATTGGTACAGATATGAAAGAGATTCCCGTTCTTACAGATGACTATGTACCAGTTGAGCGATTGATTGCCAGCCTGTTATTAACCGAAGAAGGTCTTTAAGGATTAGTCACCGGTTGTGAATTACTTAACTGGTGCTTTTAATTCGGGAAACAGTCGTTTCATATTACCATGAGCGATTAGTTTCGCGGCTCGTGGACTGAGTTGTTCTAACCAGTCCTGTATGTAGTCAGTATGTTTCTGTAAATCACCCCAACGACCTTCACTAAATGTATCGACAGCGACCATAAATCGGTCAGGGTGTTTTTCCATCAATGCTTTCCATTCAGGAGTAATCGTATCGTACTCATCGGTAAGTAATTCATAGAATGACATATCACAATGAGCTCTGGGGTATTGATCCATAAGGGCTTCAATTTTTTCAGCAGGCTCCACAAAACCACAATGCGCCCACATGATATTGAGGGACGGTTGCATCTTAAGCAGCTTCTTTAAGCCGACGATATCAGTATGCGCATTCACAACCCAGTTTTGTTCTTTGGCTATCTGCATTAATTCAGGGATGATGGATTTACCATTTAGATGATGAAACCAGAAATGAAATTCGCCTAATCCACGGAAGATACCTTTGGCTGCTTGCCGACGTGTATGTTCGATAAGTTCCGGATTGTAATGCCAGGTTAGAACATCAGCGTTAGATCGGTAGGGCCTCGTAAATGGAATGATCCGATCAGGGTTAAGCTCGTACAGCATCTCGGTACCCTTGTCCGGCGTACTTGAAATCGCGGCACGCTCGATATTCTGTTGTAACAGAAAGTCACTGACCTGTTCAGGTGGGAGCCGTTTCCAAACTGACCAGTTGTAGTGAAGGTGGGCGTCCTGCAGCTTGTATGGCTGGGCCACCGCTACAGGTGTAAGTAGTAAACTAAGTAGAATCAGCAAGCGCATAATTGTATTTTTAATCTACATATATAGAAATGGCAAGCTTCCTTACATTGGAAGGAGCTATTTATACTAGCATGTCATGAGATTTTACTCTGATCTTGTATGGCCTGTATGTAGGCCGAGTCAGTTACTGTTTAACTTCTGTCTGGGGGCTAAGTACTCTACTGACGGTCAACTATTAAACTTTTGAAATTTCTGGTCTATGAATGCGGCATTGATTTTCCATCGTCAAGAACCACCGTTGCATTAAAGGCAAGAGACCTTCTCTCTCCATTCCCGGAAAATGGCTCCACTCCATGCAGCAGCCAGCCAGGGAATATAAAGCAGTCACCGACGTTGGGTTGAAAACTGACTAAAGATTTATTGAGTGGCTGTTTACCGCCAGACATGAAATTAATGGCGCCTGTTCTGCGTCCGGAGATGTAGTTTCGCTCATCGCTATCAATATCTACTTCTGGTGTTTTTAGATACATCACGCCAGAGATGGCGCTGGAATGGAAGTGCATGGGGCTGGCAGTATTTTCGAATTGACTGACGACCCAGGCGGTATCGAGTTGTACCTGTTTTACGGCGGTGTCATCAACGGCTTCGACGTACTGTGTTATATGTTGTTCCAGTTGTGTGGCGAGTGATGGGCTGCCCTGATCAAAAACGATCTCAGCAGGCAGGATGAATTCTGTTCCGTTTTCGTTATCGCAATATTCATCGGCATAGTCATTAACGATTTGTATGATTTCTTCAGAAATCGTGGTGTGTGCAATCATCGGACCGAAGGGTGAATACAAGTCCATATCATCTGTACCCATGACTGGAATATGATCAGCTTCGTATTTCTTTAGTCGTCGGGTTTTTTCTTCGATTTCCATGGGGCTGTTACTGACGGAGTGTTCGCAGTGTTGCGGTAACGAGTTCGCCGTCTTTATCGACCTTTTCTATGCGTATGGTTAAGTATTGTAGATCAGGTGCGAGCCATAGTGTGCTTTGTCCATCTTTTCTTCCACGTTTGTTGCGGCTTACCTTGATGGTCTGTAGTTGACCGAGTGGTGTTTGAATGTTTTCTTTGCCGATGACTTTAAAGTCATAGGTTTTGAGCTTGCCACCATCGGCTACAGGGATACTGATATTTGTTTGTTGTTGGGTTAAATGTGCTTTTAACGCCAGATTCACACTGAGTTTATCCTGAGTGTTGGCAGGGATGCTCATTTTCCATGGATCGCCATTGATCGTGTTGGTGACTCGCATGGCATCCCAGTCGAAGTTCAGGTTTACATTCTTATCTTTACCTGTGCGTTCGTAGTGATAGGTCGAGACAATCAGGCCATTGCTCCATTGGAAGAGGCTTTCTTCTTTTATCATGCCGCCAAACATACTGGCGATCCAGCCGGTGGCTTCTGATGTACTGGTGTATTGCCAGTTGCCCTGATCGATATTCTTGAGTTGTAGATGTTGTGCGGCTATCTCATCGCCATCGCGACTAACGGTATAGGTGGCATCGAAAGGATTTAGTGGGAAAGTGCTGGCATACAACGTACTACTGATAAACAGTAGTATAAGAATTATAAACTGTGATGGGTGCCGATACATCATGCTCCAAGTATAAGCGGAGTTGTTAATGATTTGTTATCGAATAATACATTGCCGTTGCTAAATTTTATGCGTTCATCGAGATAAAGCTTGAGCGCTTCGGCATAGAGTTTGTGTTCTTCTTTTAATATACGTCCTGCTAATGAGTCGTTAGTATCTTCGGGCTGTATATCAATCGCGGCCTGCATAATAATCGGGCCATCATCGAGTGTTGGTGTAACAAAATGCACGCTGGCGCCATGTTGTTTATCGCCAGCTTCCAGAGCGCGTTGATGTGTATTCAGTCCTTTATGCTTTGGAAGCAGGGATGGGTGAATGTTCAGCATACGTCCCAGGTAACGATTCACAAACTCATCGCTGAGTATGCGCATGAAGCCGGCTAATAGAATGACATCAGTATCGTATTGATCAATGATAGTCGCCAGTCGTTGGTCATAGTTCTGGCGGCTCTCTATTCGGCTGGCAGGAATGACTTCACGTTGAATGTTGTGTTTCTGCGCACGTTGCAAACCGTAGGCATCGGCTTTATTCGAAATGACGACGGCAATTTCCGCATTCAGATTACCGGATTCAATATGATCGATAAGCGCCTGCAGGTTACTGCCACTGCCGGAAATTAAAACTGCCAGACGAGCTGGCGTTGTTGCAACAGTCATCAGGCAATAGAGACAGTCGGTTCACTGGCGTCGCTGGCAGCGATTTCACCGATGCGATAACAACTTTCGCCGTGTTCAGTCAGAATGGCCATAGCCTGCTCGACATACTCTTCTTCAAGAATTAGACACATGCCAATACCGCAATTAAACGTGCGGTACATTTCACTGGTTTCAACATTGCCTTCCTGCTGTAGCCAGCTGAAGACCTCCGGCCATTGCCAGGCATTGCTCTCGATATTGGCAACGGTATTTTCAGGCATGACACGCGGCAGGTTTTCAGTCAGGCCGCCACCGGTAATATGAGCCAGACCACCGACAGGGACTTCTTTGATGAGTGCCAGCAGTGATTTCACGTATAAACGAGTTGGTGCAAGCAGCGCTTCGCCGAGGGTTGTATCACCAAAGGCTTGTGATAATTCATGTTGACCGGTTTCGATAATTTTACGAACCAGTGAATAGCCATTGGAGTGAGGACCAGTGGAACCTAGACCTAAAATGACATTACCGGCTTTGATGGTCGAACCATCAATGATCTTGTCGCGATTCACGACGCCGACAGTGAATCCTGCGAGATCGTATTCACCTTCGTCGTACATGCCGGGCATTTCTGCAGTTTC
>CALODD010000010.1:0-17350 GCA_942491945.1 uncultured Gammaproteobacteria bacterium
TACCGCTACACGGCAGTTTATTCAGACTACTAGGTTCCCATGACTGGCAGACTTTGCTCTACAACACGTGCGCGAAAACGCGTGCGCCCGTCAGCCGCACCGCTCCAACCGCAGTCCGAAAACGTCGGTACTCGGCTGCATTCAGAGTATTTGACTCACGCCAACTCTTAATGGAACGCCAGCTACCGAGCGTTACAGTAGGCGACCACTAATTTCAATCAGCTCTATAACCGTCGGTATTTTGAGGAGCAAATGGAGCACGAATGCGTATCAGCGAAATCGATGCAACCAGTGCTCCGTCGTCCGATCTGAATGATGTCGCTGCGCGACAAAATACCGGTTATGGCCAGCAGCGAACGCGCTTCCAGACTCGGCGGTGATGAGCTTCTGCAGTAATTTTACGCAATATTAACCTTCCAATGGTCAAATATCGCGGATAGCTCTCGCGATGTACTTGCCAATTTAAGCTTATTAAAGACGACTATGCTCTCAGCAGTTCACGGTAGTATTGGTGTCGCACTTTTAATAAAGAATCACCATCAGCTAACGACAACATGGCGCATGCGGAGTTGCCTGTCATCACAGCGAAGGATGTAATCAGACCCATGTTTTACCAGACGATATGATACCTCGTGGCCATATGTCATCAGAACTCGGCCAACGTGGCTTGGTACCTGATGACGATGCATTTGAAATGTCCCAGAAAGTAATGACTTTGATAATTTACTGTTTAGACACTGACCAGACACTTGTCAACTATCAGGAAGTGAGACCGCCCACTGCGGCAGCTCGAGTCGTTAACGGAATGCGATGAAATGGTGAATATATTAAACCTAATCTATTTTACAAAAGCCGAGCGTTTTGCCTGATGCTCCGAATTGAATACATGGGTCGCTAATGTTATTCAGAAACACTGGAACATGCTCATATCTGGGCCCACAAGTGGGTGCAAATCTATCGGCCACTACTGTGGAATTTCATTTCCGGATACCACATTACCGTACCAAAAAACTCACCAATATCTTGGCATCAATATGCTAGAGATTGCCGAACGTAGCGCGGATGAAGTTACCTTTATAAAGAACCAGTGCCTACCGTATGCGTTCTGATGATTTTGGGTGCAGGCTTTAAGTTCATCTCAACTCGTCGATTTCGTCACTGCAGGATGGCGAATATGTGAAAAAACATGGCCCATGATAAAATCAGATCGAACTGTTGCAAACGCAATCAACGATCGTCTATTCCGTTGGTAAGTTTTGTTCACAGCCGAGCAGTCGTTGACCTGAGCTCACAACTCTGTGAGATTGCGGCATAGACTATGGCTACAGCATTATACCAGAATCGATGACGGAAGAGTACTTTTGTCAATTATCTTTCGATTTATCTCACTGTTACATACCGTGGCTCATCAATGCAACATAGTTACTTATTCAGATTACATTATGTCCACGCGGTGCCAAAATCCCGCGCTTCCCAAAGTAAATGTCCTTGTCGATGTTCAGCGACGAATCCCTATCCGCAATATCAATCGATAGTGATATCGAGAACGCAGCATGGTGGCAGTGCCATCACCCGATTTCCCGCCAGAACGAATCGGCAATTTGCATATGCCACGACAAAATTTGTTGCAAGTTGAATTTTGGTGTACGCAGATTCATATGGTGGACGCTTCAAGCTTTGACGACACGAACTTCGAGAAAAGGAAAATCCAAGGTGATACAACAATGGCTAGTACAGCTGAAAATCGAACTGCGTTTTTCTTCCGAATATCTACAACTGTATTGGGTTCAATTCAGACTTGGCAGTGGAATGCGGAATAGATCTTCGACAGTACATCGAAGAACCTGGAACTGAAAGTTCTACCGAAACTGATCCATCGAAGTGAATTCCAGATTGCCCTCGTCGTATGCGCCGGCAATTGCAGATGGTGAACGAGAGCTCGCGCACAAAGATCGATGCTCCGCCCAAACGATCCAAGGATTTACCGCATGGGCCGAGCACATCAAAACAGGTAATGAATGGTGTATCTATCCCATAAAGGACTACACCCGGATGCCATTGAGGGTATTACTATTTCGAGTTCGATCATCGACCTCTACAGTACCGGGTGTTAGATATCCAAAATACTTGCCATCCACAACAAATTGAGTTTGCACGACTACAGCTCGAATAGCGTTATCAATAGTAAACGTAAATTAAACATGCTGGTATATCGCTTTTCAGGTGGCGCCGACTACTAGTAGCGCGACGACGCGCTCCGGCCCGTAATTCGAGACTTCTGTGAGTTTAATTGGCGTGACCAAGAAAAGACAGTACGATAGAAATGGGCTGGTCATCGTCCGTGAATATTTAAATGAGGAAGCACCCCGTCGTCTAGCAGTTTTAGATCCACTGAAGGTCGATCGAAGTCTTCTTCCTGATCGTCAGGGTAATTTTCGATCACGACCTTCAGTGGATCTAAAACTGCTAGACGACGGGGTGCTTCCTCATTTAAATATTCACGGACGGTATTTTCCAGTACACCCATTTCTATCGTACTGTCTTTCTTGGTCACGCCAATGCGCTCACAGAAGTCTCGAATTGCAGGCGCCGGGTAGCCACGTCGTCGCATACCTGAAATAGTCGGCATACGCGGATCATCCCAGCCATCAACGATGCCTTCCTGTACCAGCATGTTTAATTTACGTTTACTGGTGATAGCGTATTCGAGCTGTAGTCGTGCAAACTCAATTTGTTGTGGATGGCAGGGTGTTTTGAGTTCATCTAGCACCCAGTCGTATAGAGGTCGATGATCTTCGAACTCGAGCGTACAGAGGGAATGAGTAATACCCTCAATGGCATCCGATATGCAATGGGTGTAGTCATACATGGGATAGATACACCATTCATTACCTGTTTGATGGTGCTCGGCATGTTTGATGCGGTAAATCACTGGATCGCGTAGATTCAGGTTGGGCGAAGACATATCGATCTTTGTGCGCAATACTCGTTCACCATCTGCGAATTCACCGGCACGCATACGACGAAATAAATCTAGATTCACTTCGATAGATCGGTTTCGGTTAGGGCTTTCAGTTCCAGGTTCGGTCAATGTGCCGCGTGTCTGTCGGATCTGTTCCGCATTCAGATCGTCGACATAAGCCTTGCCGTCCTGAATTAATTGCTCTGCGTATTGATACAGTTGCTCGAAATATTCGGAAGAAAAACGCAGTTCATTCCAGCTGTACCCCAGCCATTCAACATCACGCTTAATCGATTCAATATATTCCGGATTTTCTTTCTCGGGATTCGTGTCGTCAAAGCGCAAGTTACAACGTCCACCATATGAATCTGCGACACCAAAATTCAGCACAATAGATTTTGCATGGCCGATATGCAGATAGCCGTTTGGTTCTGGCGGAAATCGGGTGATAACTTTGCCACCATGCTTGCCGTTCTCGATATCACTATCGATGATATTGCGGATAAAGTTAGTGGGTGTTTCGCTGGTTGTTGTCTCGCTGGACATGTTGGGACATCTTGCTTTTGGGAGCGCGGATTTTAGCACCGCGTGGACATAATGTAATCTGAATAAGTAACTATGTTACGTTAATGAGCCAGAGCGGTAGCGACAACAGTGGGCTCATCCGAATGAATGACAAAAAGCTCCTCTTCCGTCATCGGTTCTGAGACATAATGCCCTTGTACATAGTCTATGCCGCAATCTCGCAGAGACAGTAAAGTATCCGGGTCAACGACATATTCGGCAATGGTTTCCCTGCCAACGGAATGGGCGATATCGTTGATTGCGTTTACAACAGTTCGATCTGTTTTATCATGGGCCATGTTTTTCACATATTCGCCATCAATCTTGACGAAATCGACGGGTAAGTTTCGTAATTGCGAGAATGAACTAAAGCCTGCACCAAAATCATCCAGAGCAAACATACAACCCAGAGCACTGGTTTCTTCTATAAAGGCCTTAACGCTCATCAGATTGGTTATCGCGCTACGTTCGGTAATCTCTAGCGCGAGGTGTTCTGCAGATATTGGTGAGTTTTTAATTTTGTTAATAATGGTGGCTAGCGCTTCCGGGTCTTCTAATGTGATGGCCGATAGATTTACACCCACTGTGAAATGCAGGCCCAGATCATGAGCATGTTCCAGTGTTTCTAGTGCTTTATTAACGACCCATGTATCAATTCGAGGCATCAGGCCAAAACGCTCGGCACTGCCAAGAAATAGATTGGGTTTAATATATTCACCATTTTCATCACGCATTCGGATTAACGACTCAATATACGGTGGGCGGTCTCGCTCCTGGTGGTGGATTGACCAAAGTGTCTGGTCAGTGTCTGGTAAATTATCAAAGTCGATGTCTTCTACTGCCAGGATAGGGTGGTAAAGCATTTCAAATGCATCGTCATCCAGAGCCTGCTGTAGCCGATTGGCCCAGCCCAGTTCTGATGACATATGGCCACGAACATCACTATCGTCCTGGTAAACATGGGTCTGATTACGTCCTTCGGCCTTGGCTTGATGACAGGCAATATCCGCATGCGCCATGATGTCATTAGCTGATAGTGATTCTTTATTAAAAAGTGCGACGCCAATACTGCCGTGAACCTTGAAATCATAGTCGTCTTTAATAAAGCTTAAATTGGCAAGTACATCGCGGAAGCTATCCGCGGTTTGTTTGACCATTGGAGGGTTAATATTGCGTAAAATTACTGCAAACTCATCACCGCCAATACGTGCCAGGGTGTCTGATTCTCTGACGCGTTGAGCCAGTTCCTTGCTGGCCATAACCAGTATTTTGTCGCCTGCATCATGACCAGCGGTATCGTTAATATATTTAAAGCGATCAAGATCGAGATACAGCAAGGCACTGGTTTCATCGGTTCGCTTGATACGTTTCAATTCGTGCTCCATTTGCTCCTCAAAATACCGACGGTTATAGAGCTTGGTTAGTGAATCTCTGGTCGCCTGCCAACGTAGCTGGCGTTCCATTAAGAGTTGGCGTGAGATATCTCTGAATGCAACGACCGAGCCTCGACGTTTTCCGGATACGGTTAGAGGTACAACGGTGCAGCTGACGGGCACACGTTTTCGCGCACGTGTTGTAAACAAAGTCTGCCAGTCGCGTAATTCTTCTGAATCTGAATAAGCCTCATGTAGCGGTACGGCGGTACGAGATGTTTTTAGATCGTAAAGCAGATAGTCCGTTTTCTGGCCGATTAGACTGTCTACAGAGTGATAACCAAGGATTCTCAATGCTGCAGGGTTAATGAAGTTAATGCGTCCACTGTTGTCGACACCATAAACCCCTTCGCCGAGGGAGGATAAAATACCCCCCAGTCGTTGTTGTTCGGTCATGATGGATTGTCGGTCCTGCGCCATGCGTGCCATGGAAGCGACACGGGCCAGAAATAAATCATCGATTTCTTCCTTGAACATACATTCAATCGCGCCAGAACGCAGGGAATGGTCAATCACATCATCAAGATAAGTACCGGTCATAACGGCGGTTGGAATATGCTGAAATTCAGCAGATTTACGTATACGCCGGCAGAGTTTATAGCCATTTTCACCGGGCATAAAATAGTCGGTAATGACCAAATCTACGGAGATATCTTTGCTTTCGAGTATTTCCCAGGCTGACTGCACGCTATCGGCAAGGGTGACAATGTAACCATGTTTTTCCAGCAAACGTTCATAGTAAGCTCGGGTACTCCTGGAATCATCAACGAACAGGATGTGCAGATGTTTGCTGATATCTTTAACGGCTTCCATCGTGCCGGTGATGGCCGAATCTTCCTCACGCAGGCGCAGTAAAATATCCGGGATTTCATCATATTGCGCAAGTAGAGTTAGTGCGCCATGGGCACGTTTTTGTGTCCATTCCAGTGCTTCGGGATAGACTTGAGAAGCGACAATGACAGTGGGGATGAAACTGTATTGTGGATTACTTAAAAAGCCCAGTAAATCAGCAAATTCATCGGTTTGCAGGGCAGGCCAGGAAACGACGATGCCGCTGATATTTTCTTCATTGTGGAGCTGTTGTAAGCCGTCTTCATAGGTTGTGGCTTCAAGCAGATTTTCGGGGAAAGCACGAAAACTGCGCTGTAATAAATAACGCAGTGTCGATGACTCAGCGATTAGTAGTACGCTATCCATACCAGATTAATGCCCCCTCTCCCATGTATGAGAGTACATGATTATATGGGCAAAAAAAAGGTGGATTATCTGTAAACAGATTTGACCTGGGTTCGAGCTCCTGTTTTTGAGTAGGCAGAACTATGTACTGGGTTATTGCCAGTTTTCAGTAAAGATTCTGAATGTGCCAAGAATGCTGGCAGCCTTGCCATTATGGCTATCCAGTATTTTCAGAAATATTCCCCCAGACGGTAAATTTGAGCCATATACGAGATTAATACTGATCAGAAAATTGTTTTTATCTGCTGTAGTTTCAGCGAACTCATGTTTATCAAAGATCTTTCCCTCAGCATCAAGCAACTGGATTTCTATCTGGTGGCTGCCTTTGTCTGCTAGCAAGTCGACGATAAAATGTCCTCTGGACAGCGCATATTCTGAGCGAATAGTGTTGATAATATGGTCTGGTCGGGCACTGTTCGCCTGTTGAAGAATACGATTCGTAAAGTAGGCATTGGTAACATATGCTGGTTGTCGATAACGGCCCGCATAGCTGGTAAATGAAGTGGTGAGCAGCGCGACTAACGTCAGCAAACTTATGGTGTGTTTCCAATGAAGCATAGTAATTCAGATTGTCACTGTAATAGAGGTGGAATGATAGACATTTCAAAGTCAGGAATAAAATACTTATGCGCAGTGATCCTTGTCTGTATCAGTACCGGATGGCTTTCGAGTGCTCAGAGTCAGGGTCGGGCGTTGGTTGTCGCTGGAAATCAGCAATTTAAAGTCGAACTGGCTCAAACTCAAACAGAGCGTGAGAAAGGCTTGATGTTACGGCAGAAACTAGACACAGGTGAAGGCATGTTGTTTGTGATGCCTGAAAGCACCCCCGTCGCCATCTGGATGAAGAACATGCTAATTTCACTGGATGTTGTATGGATAAGTGATAATGGCGAGGTGCTTGCAGTGATTCCTCTTAATCCGTGCATTGAAGACCCTTGTCCGCAACACAGACCTAGTAGAGCAGCGAAGTATATCCTGGAGGTGAATCAGGGCACTTTCCCGCTACAAGTGGGCAATACAGTTGAAATTGAGACGTTAAGCGGGGATAGTCTGCTCCCTCGCGATAAAGCCTATCGTCGAGTTCTAGGGAATAGAGAGTCAGAATGATAAATTACAACGGCACGCGATTTTTTATCGCACTATGTCTTTTATTGCTTAGCACCAGCCTGCAGGCAACAATCGTTACGGTTGAAGGTAAGCATCCCCGTTCGGATGGTTCTTTTCATGCTTTTCAGGTCGTTGACGGTGATGTCCTGAGTCCGGGCGACCGATTTCAGATTGTCATTGATGCGGACAGGCAGACTTATTACTCCATCGTTTATGTTTCTCGAGAAGGTGATGCGGTGCAGATCTTCCCGCCGGCGGGTAAGCAGGGGCGCATCGCAGCAGGGCAAAAACAGTTTATTCCTGACCGTCAGAATTATTTCACGCTGGATAACAATGGTGGTCGTGAGTTGATGTATGTTGTCACTGGAAACAACCCGTTAGGTAACCTGAATTCTGTACTCAAACGGGTTGGCGAAATGAGTAACTCCCCGGCAGCAATCCAGGCTTACCTGGACAAACGTCTGCCAACGGTAAATAAGCTGGAAGTCATGAATACAGGTAAACGTATAACGGGGCTGACGGATCAGGTTGCGAGTGGATTAGTTCGAGATCTGTCACAAACTTATGCAGCAAATCCATGGTCGGCGTCAGCAGTTGAAGAAGATACTCAGGTACGCAAACGTCGTGCTGGTGATAGCTCAATTCCAGAAGAAGTGCGACGTCGTGCCCGCGAGGTACGTTCATTGTTAAGGCGGCCACGAGGAACCTCGGGTAGTAGTTCACTGCGTACCGTTCAATCTAGGCCAGATAAATCGACATCAGCGGCAGAATCGAAGGCAGCTGAGGAATATCGTATTGAAAGCCGTACTCGTCCCAGCACCAGCATGGATTTGAGTACAGTTGCTGAAGATAAGGTCGGCATTGCCAAAGCTCGTCAGGAACAGGAAGAGCTTGAGCAGGCCAGACGTGGACAAGAGCAACAACGCCTGGCCGAGCTGGAAAGGGCAAGTCTGGAGCGCCAGCGAGCCGAACAGGAGGCGCAACGCTTACAGCAGGAACGTGAACAGGCAAAGCGCCTCGAAGCTGAGAGTATTGCACAGGCCAGGGCGGCAGAAGAGCGAGTTCGGCAGCAGCGAGAAGCAGCGGCTCGTGCAGCTGAAGATGCTCGTATTAAAGCAGAACAGCAAGATGCGCAGCGACGTGCTGAGTTGGTACGTTTGCAGGCGGAGGAGGAGCGTCAGGAGCGATTGCGAGCCGAGGCCGAAGCAAAACGACTGAAACAGGAACGGCTGGAAGCCGAGCGCCTGGCGCAAGCGCAACGCGATGCTGAGCGTGCTGCCAAAGAGGCGCGGCGCATAGAAGAGGCACGAGCGGAAGCTGAGCGTCAACGAATTGCCCGTGAACGAGCAGAACGTGAACGTGCTGAAGCATTAGAACGTGAGGCAGAGCGTCTGGAACAGACTCGTCAGCAAGGGCAACGTCAGCAGCTTGAGCTAGAACGTATTGCAGCAGAAAAAGCGGCGGCAGAAGCGCGAGCACAACGTTTAGTTGAACAAAAAGAGGAAGCAGAGCGTCTACGTTTAGCTCAGGAGGAAGCCCAGCGTCTGGAAGCCGAAGCACGTCGACTGGAAGCACAACGTCTGACTAGAGAAAAAGAAGAAGCCGAAGCACGTCGTATCGAGGCTGAGCGTATCGCTGTTGAAAAAGCTGCTGAAGCTGAGCGTCTAGCTGAGGAGAAACGTCTTGTTGAACAGCGCGCTCGTGAAGAAGAAATACGCCGTCAGGAAGAACGTCGCGCATTAAAGGCGGCGGAAGAAGAGGCAGCACGCCT
Organism: uncultured Gammaproteobacteria bacterium; assembly: GCA_942491945.1. Classification (GTDB taxonomy): domain Bacteria; phylum Pseudomonadota; class Gammaproteobacteria; order JAJDYQ01; family JAJDYQ01; genus JAJDYQ01. The sequence continues at coordinate 9,074 of CALODD010000010.1, forward strand.
GCAGGCTGAACTGGCAGCAGCAGAAACTGCACGCTCAGAGAAAGAACGTGCCGAAGCGGAAGCGCGACATCTGGCAGAACAACGTGCTGCAGAAGAAGCCAGTCGACTTAAAGCTGAAAAGCAGGCTCGTCTAAAGGCTGAGGGGGAGGCGCAAAGACTAGAGCTGGAACGTCTGGCGCTGGAGGAAAAATTAAAAGCAGAGCAGGAAGCTACTGAGAAGGAAGCAGCAGAACGGGCAACCGCTGAGCAGCGTGCTCAAGCTGAACAGAAACAACTGGCATCGAGCAAGCAGCAGGAAATCAAGGCAGAAGAATCAGAGCCTGGTTTATTAGGTAATGTGCTGTCATTTTTAAAGCCGGCTGAAGGTAACGGCCTGGATAGTACCGGGGCACCGATTAGTAAAGATAAAACCGCTGATGCACCTCTGGCAGATAATACAAAGTCAGAAGGCCCTCGTGAGGCTGTTGTCGCATTGCAGGCACCCTCGCAAGAAAAGCCAAGAAAGAACTCAGCGTCAGCGCCGAAACGCCCACAAGTAGCAGCGCCTGTCGTGGGTGAGGAACTGCGTAGCCTGTATGCACAGATTGCATCGGCAATTGTTTCTATACGTACAAGCAACACAGATCACGCTGCAGGTTTTATCTTGAATGCCAGTGGACATGTTCTGACTGGATGGCATGTTGTCGATGAAGCAACTGATATTAGCGTCGAATTCATGGCCGTTTCAGGCGTACCTCGTAGCTATCAGGCACGCGTGATTAAGCAGGATAAATTTCGTGATCTGGCCTTGTTGGAGCTGGTTGATGCTCCAGCCGGTATTCAGCCAATAAATCTTCTGCAAGGGGGGTTACCAGACGCAGGCACTACAGTGCGGGTATTTGGTCATCGTGATGGTCAGGTCTGGGCGACCGATGAAGCCGTTATTACTCGGATTGCCGAAAATTTCACATGGTTCTCAACCAATAATGTGATTCACCGTGGTGAAGTTCTGCAGGTCGATCTACCAGCCAGTGGCAAGAATATCGGATCATTGGTGACCGATATGAATTACCAGATGCTGGGCGTAAAGAGTTTCTCAGGGCGTGAGACCGGCCGTACTTATGCCGTTTCTGTCCGCACGATTCGCGATTTCCTTTCAGCAGGGGAATAATCACGCAACGGGCAGTAACAGTTTCAGGATGTCGTCGCGTTGCGCCATGCCATCTTGATAGCCTAAATCGATCAGTTCCTGGCAAAACTCGCCCTCGAACAGCAGGTAGCTAATCAATGGTCTACCCTCGCGATTCATCGCGCCCATGCCGCGCAATAGCGCGCGAACAGCAAGCGGCGTTTTGTCGATATGTCGTGCAACAATCTCGCCGATATCGGCACTGGGTGAAATCACTAAAAATTCGATAGGACGAAGTGTCGTATCGCTGACTTCAACGCTTTTGTCTCTGGTTTCACTAATCGTAGTGTTGATACGATTCATACGTTCGATATCCGCATTCAGGCTATCCATAAATAACGTATCTAGAACATAGCCGGATATCTGACCGACGCTTGGGTATTGTGGATCTTCAGGGTTTGCAGGATGGCCTGCATCTTCGACTCCGATAATAAGCAAACGGTTTGCACCGAGATGCAGTGCTGGGCTAAGAGGTGCTGATTCACGCATGGTGCCATCACCGTGGTATTCACCGTTAATTTTCACTGAAGGGAAGATCAGCGGAATCGCTATCGATGCCAGTAAATGATCGATACGTAACTCAGCAGCAACACCACGCCGTTGAGTGCGTTGCCATGGGGCGATGTCGTCTGAACCCTGGTAATAACAGGTCGACATGCCGCTATCGTAACCTGACGAGGTAATACCTACTGCGCGAAGATCGCCTCGATCAATTGCCTGTTGAATTCGCGCCATACGAAAATGGCTTTCAAGTAATTTCCTAAGTGGATCGTTATTCAGAACCGATTGAGGATTGTTCATGAGTGTGCCGCCCGTGGTCATCGAGAATGCCCAGCGAAGGCCACTGCTGATGGCGGTTAATGGGTCAGCATGAAAGACTTTACCGCTTTCGAAATTTTGCCATACGCCCGTCAGCCGCTCGACGCCCTGTCGATATTGGCCAGCAGTGGTTGCAAGTAAGGTGGCATTGATTGCACCGGAAGACGTGCCGGTGATAACCGGGAAGGGGTTGTCGTTGTCTGCAGGTAATAGTTCAGCAATCGCTTTGAGTACGCCGACCTGATAGGCATTACGCGCCCCACCACCGGGAAGCACCAGGCCCGGTATCGGCTTGAATTCAGGCTTTTGCTTTGAAAACCAGAACATATTCGATTCCTATACCCATTGTTTTTGTTGTAGATATGGCATCGTTCTACTAACAATAATAGGATGCCGCCTGACCGTATGCCATCGGAAATTTTCACTGCATCTATATGTCAGACACCAGAAACCAGATTTTGCTGCATCTTTCACAGGGAGATGTGATATCGGGCAATCAGTTGGCCGAGTATTGCGGTGTGTCTCGAGCGGCGATCTGGAAGCAGATAGAAGGTCTTCGAGCGGATGGTCTGGCGATTGATGTCGTGGCCAGCCGTGGTTATCAGATTGCAGGTGGCTTGAATTTACTGGGGGCTGAAGAAATTACGACAGCGATTGATGTTCCTGTAACGCTCTTGCAGGAAACGCCATCAACCAATGACTGGCTTATGTCACGATTGCCCGAGTTATCCGGTCAGCCCCATGTTTGTCTGAGTGAGCGGCAGACAGCAGGACGTGGTACCCGAGGGCGAGCATGGGAATCCCCTTTAGGTAGTAATATCTACTGTTCAATTTACCAACGGTTTTCCAAAGCGCCTTTTGAGCTGGGAGGATTGAGTCTGGCAGTGGCAGTGACTCTGGTTGATGAATTACAAGAATTGGGTGTTTTGCCACTCCACATTAAATGGCCGAATGATTTGTATCATTCCGGAGGTAAACTGGGTGGGATTCTGATCGAGATGTCGGCTGAAGCAAATGGTCCGAGCGACCTGGTAATCGGTGTCGGGATTAATGTCGGTATGCCGCAGACTTTGCGACAACAGATTGACCAGGATGTATCCGATATTCATGACATTGCCGATGCTGAAACCAGTCGAAGTAAAATTGCGATTGGGGTAATCCGTGCTTTAATTACAGCGTGTGATCAATTTGAGCAAGAAGGCTTTGCTGGATTTATGGATCGATGGCGTGAATACGATATGACCGAGGGGCAACAGGTGAAGATACTCACAGGTAAGCAGGAAATTCATGGATTGGCCTGTGGCGTTAACGAGCAAGGCATGATTCGCATTGAAACCGAGCAAGGCATGACAACATACTCATCAGGCGATGTGTCTTTGAGGGTAAGTTGATGCTGCTATTAATTGATGCCGGAAATACACGCCTCAAATGGTGCTGGTTTGATGGCGAAGATCTACCCCTGGAATACGACAGCGCCGAATATGATGAACTCGATGATCAGGGAGCTGACCTATTCAAAACACCGGGCCAGGATGTTGAACAGATTGTGATATGCAGTGTTGCCGGTGACGAGACGCGGAATCAGTTTATTGATGTATTTGCAAATTGGCAGATCAAACCACAATTTCTATCCAGTAGCGCGGAATCGCAGCAGGTGAAAAATGCCTACCTTGAGCCGGAGCAACTCGGCGTGGATCGATGGATGGCGATCATTGGTGCATGGGCGCAGGAAAAAGACGCGGTTTGTGTGGTGGACTGCGGAACCGCAGTGACTATCGATGTGCTGGATGACCGGGGACAACACATGGGCGGCATGATTATTCCGGGGCTGGAACTAATGCACGATGCATTGGTTGACGAGACTGGACAGATAGAAACAGATCAAACCGTTACGGAAACTTCATCCGGTTTATTGGCTAGAGATACTACGAGCGCCATTGCTGCTGGTTCGCTTTATGCACTGATCGCATTGATAGAGCGGGTCGTATCGGATTTGAGTGACGAACTGGAAAATCAGCCTGCACTAATCATCACTGGTGGCGATGCTAAGACGGTTCTACCACTGTTAAGTTACGAAGCGCGCTACGAGCCTATGTTAATATTCCAGGGAATGTTGGCGGCAATCGAATCGAAATAAACTAATGCGATTACTCTTTCTCTTTCTGGTACTGGTAAATGGCCTGATTTATCTGTGGTACACACTTCATAGCCAGCCGGTGCAGGCCACAGCACAGATTCCATTTGGTGATGCCCCGGAACTGGTGCTGTTATCCGAAGCGGGTGAAGTTGCGCCAGTGAAAGAAGATATAACAGAGAGTCTGCCCGAAGTTGTTGTCGATAATACCCCGGTACAGCGTTGTTATACGTTGGGCCCCTTCATGAACAAAGAATCAATGGTTGGAGCCACACAGACTCTCATGCTCTCAGGACGGGCATTCGAAAAGCGCGTCAGCGAGAAAAAAGAACAAATTGGTTATTGGGTCTATCTGCCACCGTTTGCGACCATTGATGAAGCGCGAGAAAAGGCTCAGGAATTCAAATTGCTGGGCGATAAGCATTTTTATGTCGTGAAATCGCCATCGGAATACGTCAACGCGATCTCATTGGGCGTGTTTAAGGGCAAGGAAAATGCCGAACGGCGTCATCGGCAAATCCAGAATATGGGCTACGAGGCCCGTCTGGAGGGACGTTTCCGGCAAAATCCAGTGTTCTGGCTGGATTACACCGAAATGCCTGATACTCGCGAACTGGATACCAGTGAAATGGTTGGCGCCCAACGCCTACCAAGGTCGTGCGAAACCGTTGCCAGCGCGGCCACACTACAATAGAACCCGCGCCCTGTCCTGATCAGGTCTCCCTGATCAACCGATAAGCCAATTGATAGTGCAACAGATTTGTAATCAGTAGGTTGGGAGTTCAAGTCTATCCATCGGCATCATTTCTGTTAAAGCAGCTCTACAAATATGTAGTACCCATATTGCCAGCTGGCCTTGAGATCAACCAAGGAAAGGATACGCAGATATCGTTTGTTTAAATAGCGAGGTTCGTTAGCCAATACCATCTCTACTGTATTGCTTCCAGCGGCTATTCCATGTTTCCCAGTATTGTTTGATACCCGGTGCACGGGTATCCATCGCTTTTAACAGGCGGTTAAAGCGCGATTGATGTATCCAGGATAAATCAATATCCATGGGGGGAGCCGAGAAGCTGCTTTTGCTTGATCGAGCAAGATATAACCAGTCGAGCAAGGCTCTCTCTGGCGTCGCGCGCGGGTAGCGTGCTGTGCCGTCAAGACCGTCTGTTTCCGTGCCAGTATTTAACAGCCCGACTGGCATACCGTAGAAATGAAATGATTGGTTTACTAGTCGCGTTCGCCCTAATTTTGGTGATACAAATTGAGATAACGGTAATAACGCAGTGATAACGGGATAGGGGTTATTCAGCGCACCGATATCAGAAAGGACAGTCTGTAGAGACACGATAGCTCCCTGGCGGACAAACTGTGCGGCTTCTGCAAAATCAGGCCGGGGCAGAGCCTGATTGTTAAGATAGGTGCCACGACTAACGTAAGTCAGTTTGCCAGCATCAGTGGCTTTTTTAATCCAGCGTTGCACGGTTGGCCTGGAAACACCAGGATTCACCTGGTCGGCTTCACGCCAGATCATAGTGCTGGTCATTACACCATCGGCCTTAAGCCCAGACAATTGGCCATCAAGCTGCATCATCCAGTCCTGCATGGTTATGCTCCTTCCTTTGGACTCATCTGAGCCGATGCAATCCAGCCCGACAGGCCTTCGCTAACCTGGAGCTGCATTTGCGTAAATCGGTCTTCGTCGAAATCTGACGCGGTTTCATCAAGGTGCACGACAACTTCATCGCGAAATTCCGACCAGCTATAGCTTTCAGTTGCATCCCATACTTGATTCGCCATATAGGCTAAATCATTCTGGGAAATGCCTTTCAGCGGATGAATGACATCTGGATTCTCCAGCAACAGCGACAGGTCAAACAAGTCTCGAGGGGCATGGCGATTATCGTCCAGGAATGCCAGCACTTTCTGACGTGCCAGTACACTAACTGTATAAGTATCGACTTTGCCGGGTGTTCCGATGCCGGGTAAGGTTAAATCACGAAGCGCGATACTATATAAATTCTCGGGTTCGATATTATGGCGACGGGAGACTTCAATCGTCATATGTAATCTTTGTCCATCGGCAAGATAGCCGGACAATTTCCAGCGAGCAACGGTCTGCGTCATTTTGGGTTCACTGATCTCTAACGACGCAAATTCAGTGCCACGAATAGCTGTATCAATAGCAGATCGGATGAGTTTTTTCAGGTGAGATGAGGAGCGCTTTGGGTCCTGGTCCAGATCGATATCCATAGTACGACGGTGCTGACCATAAACTGCCCTGAGGGCGAGTCCGCCTTTCAGCACGATCTCACCGGGCGATGTTTTCCGGTACAGGGCATCCAGGAAACGCCGCTGGAGGTGTTCCAATGTTGATTGATTGCTCACATGTAAAGTATATTATGATCAATATTCGATCACAATATACTTATATGTGTTTATAGGGTACTACGAGGGTCAAGTTTTCTCTCCCTCTAGAGGGTGCCGTAAAAGCCTGGTTGCTTTTCCTTCCGGGATAAGGCCGGATTAGGGGATCTAATAAATCATAGCCTTAGCATAGACACCCTGAGTAAGTAGTAGGTGGCTCTTTCATTGCTGATGGTTATAAGGTAAGTGTAGTTACTTTGCTTATAATTACTTTGGTCATCTAGTTTGCAAGTAAAAGATCCTGAGAAAGAGTAGATTTAGATCCAGTAGATTGTTAATTATCGATACGGGGTAGTGATCTTTTACTTGCAAAACTAGATGACCAAAGTAATTATAAGCAAAGTAACTACACTTACCTTATAACCATCAGCAATGAGAGCACCTATACTTGCTCGGGGTGTCTATGCTAAAGCTATGATTTATTAGATCCCCTAATCCGGGCCTTATCCCGGAAAAGCGGCCAGATTTCGCTGGAAAAGCTGACCCTCATGGTACCTATAAACACATATAAGGCTATTGTGATCGAGTGTGTCATAATACCGTACATGTGGTATTTATCCGGCGTTTCCTGTACCGGAAACTCGCGGTAGTCGTGCTGAAACGAGATATGGGCGGTTATGGTCAGCACCATCTGCTGTAGTATCGATCTGAACCGAGACCCCACTCATCTCACCTGAAAAACTCATCCGATCTGCTATTGGTATTCGTGGCACTGAAATTTGCGTCGTTAAGAGATCAGTGAGCAAAAATGACGCAGACCGTACTCACATTGTCGGCTATCTTGCCGATGGTCGTCCTTTATGACGATTGAGTCTCCGTCACTGCGAGAATTTATATAGTATCGCTGTTTGAACTGCCTCATTCTGCCAGTTAGTGTACTGGCACGTCGGAAAGTGCTGGCATTCCTGGGCGATCGCCATGCCCCTCGAGGCACTGGTCGCTGTGCTGGAAATTCCAGATGTCATTCATCCGCTGAAAGGCATTTCCCAGAATATTTAGCCTATATAGTCAAGTATGGGATGCAACTGAAAATATAGCTGGTCGGAATGCGATGTCGTGCGCACTTGATGAGGCCGCGTCAGATTCGACGAGTACGCAAATGCAGCTCCAGGTAGCGAAGGCCTGTCGACAGGTTGCATCACATGTAACCATGCAGAACTGGATGACTTGATGGCCAATTGGCTTAAGGCCGATGGTGTATTGGCACTATGATCTTGGCGTGAAGCTCGGTGGCCGTGCAACTGAAGCCACTGATGCTGGCAAACTGACACGTTAGTGTGGCACTATCTTAACAATCAGGCTGTATATTTTGCGAAGCCACACTGTGAAATATCGTGTCTCTACGAGACTGTCCTTTCTGATATCGGTGCGCGGAAATTGCCGGTTATCACTGCGTTATTGCCGTTATCTCGAACATATCGCGGTAGAATTTACGGTAATAAATAATCATTTTCCCGACCTACTGTGCTCTCGGTAAATGCTGGCGGAAACAGACCCGCGCGCGCCAGCCGACTGGTAGTCAATATTGGGTTTATCCTGGATACATCAACGCTTTAACCGCCTGTTAAAAGCGATGGATCTACTGAAACATGGAATAACCACTTCGTAGTTGTGCCCCGCCGACATCCAATTCCGCGTGTCGACATTTCGGTAATCCAGCCAGAGGTTGCAAGATTTTGCCGAATACGCCCATATTCTGGATTTGCCGATGCGAATGAGATCGCGTTGTATA
>CALODD010000011.1:0-29181 GCA_942491945.1 uncultured Gammaproteobacteria bacterium
AAGCCGCGTTGGAGTTGAGTAATACGGGTCACCTGGCTGTATCGACTCTGCATGCTAATAACGCGAATCAGGCTCTAGAGCGCGTGATTAATATGTTCCCACAGAATCTGCACAAACAGTTGTTTATGGATATGTCATTAAACCTGGTATCGGTTATCTCTCAACGCCTGGTTACAGGTGTTGACGGTAAGCGTTGTGCGGCGATTGAAGTTTTGATTAATACCCCTCATATTGCAGAATTGATATTAAAGGGTGAAATTGGCGAAGTGAAAGAGGCCATGGAATCAAGTGGTGCAAAAGGTATGGTGCATTTTGATGGCGCCCTGTATAACCTGTTTAAGGAAGGTCGTATTAGTATGGATGAAGCATTGGCTAATGCGGATTCCAAGACTAACCTTGAAGCTAAGATTAACTTTGGTGAGTAACGGAGAAAGACTATGTCTGATGGTGTCGCTTACTATGTTGTTTATGCTGGCTTAATAGCGGGAGAAACCCGTTTTGGGTCACAAAAAGTTTTAAGCCCAGTACCTTTTGATAATGAAGATATTATTCATGAGGTTGCGAAGCAGATTAAAGAGCAGAAGCATTTTATGGACGTCACCATTATCAACTGGAAAGAGTTGAAAGGTTAATTCACTAAAATCGTTTTTTAAGTTTTTCTTCAGATAGTCTATCTTCTAAATATTTTACTGTGTTCGGCGTGAGCTCATATTGACTATTTTCGCCCAGTGTGATCTTGTCATTCTTCATTAAATACTGGATGTATTCATTCAAATTGGTCGAATAGAAAGGTTTGTAGTAGTTACTGGCCTTTTTAATCTCTGCATCAATATCATCCACAGACCATTTCTTCTCTTGCAGCGCGATGTGCATATGTGCGCAGGCCGCGTAGATTATATCGTGACCCGTTCGCCAACCGATTTCTTTTGCGATGAATTCAGTTGTTAGTCGTTCCTGAAATGGTGTTAGCGATCTTTGCGGTGATATTTTTTCGGGTTCAGGGTTGGGTGCAGGAGGAGGTGGTGCTTCTGAGGCGCTTGAAATAACGGGTATTTCCACGGTTAATTCGGGATTGGGTTCCTGTTTGGGCTTGCCGCTAGTGGCATTAATGCTGACAACGATGCGAGAGGAGTTGCCAGTAATATCTAGTATATCGCCTTCCACGCCCTCTAATGATGCAATTTCGGCTATAGCAATGCCCTGGCTTTCTAATACTTTTGCAATTTTTTCGGGTAATAGCTTCGGATTTAAGCGCAGCACGGAAAGCGGCATTGATATCTGTTTATCAGCGGTATCGCTCCCGTTTTTATAGATATTGACTTCCAGCTGACTCATATTAATTGATTAATCATTGTTGTTGCGTTCATTCTAGCAATAGCCAACAGTGAAAAACCAGATGTTAATAATGTTTTCGTTATTTCAGGTCAGGCAAACCGGTATTGAGTTTCCAGTTTTTGCCCTCGCTTTGCCAGATCCATGTTTGTTGTTGGGTTGTTTCTCTGATGACTCCTCGGTTAGTGACATAGTAGCTAACTGTTACATTACCCGATATGTTTTCCTGTGCTTCGTCGACAATCCAGTTAATAGGGGTTACACCAGAAATTCTAATCTCTTTTAACTTTGTTGCATGCGATAACGATGGAGCAACGTGCTCTGGGGTCATAAAACCAGTTACTTCAGGGAAATGTCCCCAGCGCAGGTGTTTGGCATACAAACGAAATGTCTCTTCAAACTTGGTCATCCTGTCTCTGGCCTGTAGTTCATTGCAGCCCGTTAATGTGAGAATGTAAATCAGTAATAGTAGAGGCAATGTGACTAGCTTGTTCATAGGATGCTTCCGGTTATAGATTAACTGTTTCAGCATTAAATACAGGGCCGTCAACACAGACGCGTTTCATTGCTGGTCCAATATCGGTTTCAACTTCTACGACACAACCGGCACAACCACCTACGGCGCAGGCCATGAATTCTTCCAGCGATATCTGGCAGGCAACATTGTACTTCTGTGCAAGTGTTTTAACCGCAGCTAGCATAGGGTGCGGGCCACAACTGAATATCTCGACGAGTGCTAGCTGGTCTAGAGAAAGCGTTTGTAAAACCTGATCGGCCAGTTCAGTGACATAACCCTGGTGGCAGCCAGCGTAATTGTTGAGACTGGCGAGGCGAGAGGAAATGTTGAGTGTTTCAATATCTGTAATCGCTGAGTTGATGGTCTTATCTATGCCGGGCATAGGATGACTGGAATCAATCTGTTGAAAAGGGAAAGGTGACTCAGAACCCATAAATACATAGGTATTAGCAACGTCCTGCTTGAAATTGCGAGCAATTGTTTCTGCAAGAAATATCATTGGCGGAATACCAACGCCGCCACCAATAAGTAAGCGTATGGGTTTGTCCTCATTTAATGTAAAGGGCAATCCAATAGGCCCCATCAGGCTGAGTGATGTTCCCTTCGTCTGGCGAGCTAACATTTCCGTACCATGACCTACTTCTTTGTAAAGTAAGTCAATCCAGCCTTCGGCGGGGTTCGTTCGCATGATCGATAGTGGTCGACGCAGGGGTAATGATGCATCGCATTGTATGTGAACAAATTGTCCCTCAATGGCATCTCTGGCGCACTCAGGTGACTGGAGACGAATAATATGTTGCCCATCCTCGAAGTGCTGATGACTCAGAACGATACTGTCTTCGACTGAAATGGTTTCGCGATGTGCTGGTTGGTTCATGGTGAATGATGTTCAGTGTTTATACTTGTTGGCCTTGCAGCAAGGTATGTGTGACTTTGCCGTGGAATTGCCAGTTATCGAAAGGTGAATTATTGCCTCGGCTCAGCATATCGGCTGTGTTGAAAGTCCAGCTCGCTTCAGGGTCGATAATCGTTATATCCGCAGCGGTGCCTGTAGAAAGTGAGCCGCCTGCGATACCTAGAATATTAGCGGGTTGTTGAGTGATGGCTGTGATCGCCTGATCCAGGGTGAGTATTTTATCCTGCACGAGCTTCAGGGTTAGAGGAACGAAAGTCTCAAGTGCGCTAATACCGGGTTCTGTCTCAGCAAAAGGCGCCAGCTTGGCGTCGCGTTCGTGTGGCTGATGATCGGAGCATATAACACCGATTACGCCATCAGCGACCGCCTGCCGCAATGCTTCTTTGTCGCGCATCGTGCGTAGAGGGGGGATGACATGGGTCTGGGCATTAAAGCCAACCAGGTCGTTCTCAGTTAAATAAAGTTGGTGGGCAGAAACATCGGCCGTGACATCCAGGCCCTGTTGTTGTGCCTGGGCAATTAATTTGACGGCAGCAGCAGTTGAAAGGCGTCCAAAGTGTGCGCTGACGCCGGTGGTTTCGACCAGTGCCAGATCGCGGGAAATTGAGATAACTTCCGATGCAGCCGGGATACCGTTTAAGCCCATGCGTGATGACACCTGGCCTTCATGGGCGCAACCGCCTGTTGATAGATGCGGATCCTGCGTGCCAAGAAATACCTTAAGATCATGGCTTGCTGCATATTCCATGATGTTACGCATCATCAGGTTGTCAGCAATGGCGCGGTCAGCATTACTTACACCGACGCAGCCAGCTTTTTTGAGTGCGGCAAACTCGCTTAATTGTGTGCCCTTTAATTCAATTGTCATGGCGCCAAGGATGTGGATCGTTGGTGCGGTGACTGATTGAGCTTTTTGCTGAATCAGGTCGACAACTGCGGGTGTATCGATAACGGGTAGGGTATCGGCCTGTAAACAAACCTGAGTGATACCGCTGCGAAGGGCTGCGATGGATTCATGTCGTATGTCGGCTTTGTGTTCATGCCCCGGTTCACGAAAGCGCGCACAGAGATCAATGACACCAGGAATAACATACTGCCCTTCGGCATCTATGATTTCGTTGTCATTAACTTTGCTGGCAACATCACTAGCATCGGTTAAATTACCAGCTTTATCTATCCATATGTCCTGAATCGAATCGATTTCGTTGGCCGGATCGATGACTCGGCCATTCTTAATGAGGCGTATGCATTGATCTGATGTCATTCCGCCTCCTGTGATTGTTTCTGCATGACCATCGACAGCACCGCCATGCGGATAGCGATACCGTGTGTGACCTGTTCGAGGATGACGGACTGTGCGCCATCGGCGACTGTCGAAGACATTTCAACGCCGCGGTTAATTGGGCCGGGGTGCATCACCATCGCATCAGGCTTGGCAAGAGCCAGTCGATCAGAGGTGAGACCATACTGATAGTAATATTCGTGTTCGCTAGGCAGACGACCGCTTTGCATACGTTCTTTCTGCAGGCGTAACATGATGACGACATCGGCATCCTTTAGTCCTTCGTCTAGGGAATGAAAAACCTTAACGCCAAGGTTTTCAACATCAACTGGTAGCAGAGTTTGTGGCGCGATGACTCGGATTTCCCCGGTCATGAGTGTGTTGAGGGCGTGAATCTGCGAGCGTGCGACACGCGAATGCAGGATGTCACCGACAATGGCAACACGCAGTGCGCCAAAGTCAGGTTTATGCCGACGGATTGTGAAGACATCGAGCATAGCCTGAGTTGGGTGTGCATGGCGGCCATCTCCGGCGTTGATGATGCTGATATGCGGTGCCGCATGTTGTGCGATGAAATGTGCGGTGCCACTTTGTAAATGCCGGACAACAAACATGTCGACATGCATGGCTTCAAGATTGCGTAGAGTATCGAGTAATGACTCCCCCTTTTTTGTCGCAGATGCGTCAATCGACATATTAAGGACATCTGCTGAGAGTCGTTTTGCAGCAAGCTCAAAGGTTGTTCGTGTGCGTGTGCTGGGCTCGAAAAATAAATTAGCGACCGTTTTGCCTCGAAGTAGCGGAACTTTCTTCACGCTTCTATCCGTAACACCGGTGAGTGATTCGGCTGTATCGAGAATAGATAACAGCATTTCACGTTTCAGACCCTCTATGGTCAGGAAATGTTTAAGTCGGCCTCGCTCATCGAGTTGTATGCCGGGCGTCATGTGGTTTCAATGACCTCCATGCTGATGGGGGAAGGACCGGATAGCTTGATTTGCTGATTTGCTTCAAGCTGGACTTTAGAACCAACTACATCTGCAGTAATTGGTAGCTGTCTGCCATCTCGTTCGATAAGGACCGTCAGAATAATTGAAGCGGGTCGCCCGTAATCAAAGATTTCATTCATCGCCGCGCGTATGGTGCGCCCGGTATATAAAACATCATCAACAAGAATAATATGGCGGTTATCGACATCAAAGGGGACTTCCGATGGCCGAACTTCGGGGTTAAAGCCGATACGCGAAAAGTCGTCGCGATAAAATGAAATGTCCAGTGTGCCGAGAGGAATGTCCTGTTCCATCCTTTCTCGAATGGCTTCCGCAACCCATACTCCGCCGGTATGGATGCCGATCATGAGCGGGTCGTCGATAGCGTTGCGTTGTAAATGGGAATTGAGCGAGGATGCGAGTTGGTCCAGCGTGTTCGTCGTATCGTGCTCAGCTATCGTCATATTGACCATCAAACCAGGTTTGCAGAATCACGGCTGCTGCCGTGTCGTCGAGTGCGCGTATTCTCCTGCTTGTCGACTGAGAGAGCAAGTCTTTCGCGGCATGTGAGCTCAAATGTTCATCAATAAAATATACCGGAAGCTTAAATTGTTGTTCTAGCTCTGCTGCGAAGTTCTTGATGCGCTTTAGGTGAGGTGTGATCTTGCCATCAGCGGTATACGGCATGCCGACAACAAAGCCCACCGGCAACCATTCATTGATCGTCTTCTCGATCTCTTTCCAGTCGATGTTTTTATGTGATGTGATGATGGTGAGTGGATTGGCCGATCGGCTAATGGTGTTGCCGCTAGCGACACCAATACGTCTCTGCCCGTAATCAAATGCGAGGTAAGTGCCTGGTTTATGCCTGGTTGCAACCGACTCTTCAGGCATGGCCAGCCTGGCTGTGTATCTGCTCGATATCTATACCAATGAGTTGAGCGGCCTTATTCCAGCAGCCGATGCCATCATTTCTGAACAGGAGGCCGTCGTCTGCTGGCCCAGATAACCAGGCGTTTTCCAATAACTCGTCTTCCAGCTGTTGAGCGCCCCAGCCAGCATAGCCCAGTATAAGACGGAAATTTACAGGGCCTACATCGTGGCCAATGGCTTCCAGGATATCCATTGATGTTGTGACAGACAGATTATCTTTTACCGGCATAGACGCATCCCATTCAGCCGGCCCTGTATGTAAAACAAAACCGCGCTCTGTTTCTACCGGGCCACCGGTGAGTACAGGTTCGTGCAGGGTTCTGAAATCTGATTTGTGGTTTATCTCAACCTGTTTATATAACTCACCCATGGTGATGCCGATCGGCCGGTTGATAACGAAACCCATAGCACCTTCGTCATTATGTTCGCAGATGTAGGTGACAGTATGATCGAAATGCGGATTGACCATGTCCGGCATGGCGATGAGAAAGTGATTCGCTAGTGAGGTGTAGCCGGTCATGTGCACAGTATCCAGCTGGGGAGGGGGCATGACAAGTCTTGACAAGGTAAACAGTTGTTAGATGAGAGACGGTTAGCTCCCCGCTAGTTACCTCGGTCTAGCCAGGTGTTGGCGCTGGTGAATTCCCAGGTGCGGGTGATATAAAGGATGTCAACTGGGGCGCCATTTTCCTGGATGCTGTCCGGAATACGCGCATAAGGCGCCCCCAGTTTGACGACGCGGACTGCGGCATCATCTAATACCGGATGACCTGATTTGCGTTGCATGATGATTTCTCGTATTGAGCCATCTTTATTAATGCCAACCGTTAATTGTAAACGGCCGGATAGTTTTTGGCGGCGCGCTTCATCTGGGTAGTTTAAATTTCCGATGCGTTCCACTTTGCGCGTCCAGGCCGTCATGTATGCAGCCGGTGCGAACTCACGAGTACTGGCATTGATATGTTTTTTCCTCGGGCGACTGGCGTAATGCTCGATCTTCTTATTGATTTCCGCAGTCAGGCTGGCGATTTCCAGGCTACGGCTAATCAACTTTCGCGTGTCTTCGACTTTCTTTTTCTGCGTTTTTTGTTTTTTATCGGGTTTGGAAAGAACAATGTCTTTGCCCCTGGTGCTGGTGATGAGCTTTTTCTTAACGACCTTTTTCTCTACCGGTTTTTGAGCGACCGGCTTGGGAATAGTTTTGCTGATGCTATTGTTTGGTTTTAGCGATGGGCCTTTAACGGGTTTACTGGGTTTGGTTTTTTTCTCCAGTGTGCCGCCACCTTCCTGATTTGCTTGTGCAAGATAGTCGGCTTTTTCCGGAGGAGTTATCGATTTACTTTGAACAAGAATAATATCGAGTGTTGGAAGAGGCTTTTCGGGCTCAGGTTGCGCGGTACTGAAACTGATACCAAGAATAATCAGGCCGTGTATCAACGCGCCCAGAAATAGCATCATGCCGAGACGATCAGCGGGTGTTACAGCTGGGGTGACCTGAACTGACGACATATGGTTAGGGCCTGTTTACGCTATTGTGTTGTCCAACAAGGAGGGCTGAGTGCGGTGCAGTGTGTCTAAATAAGCGAATGATAACGTCGTTGGGCGGAAAGATAGCGTCAGCCCTACGGGTTAAGCCTGAAAAAGCGCCACTCTGCGTTGCTCGTCGTTCATCTGGATCGACCAAACATCTCTCCTCGCGCCTTGACTGGTCCTTTTTCAGGCATAACAGGGAGATTTTCATTAGCGTAAACAGGCCCGACAAAAACTGCCGGGATTATAGCGAGTAAGCGAAGCTCATCATAGCTCGTGTACTTCGACTTTCAGGTCGTCAGTATGATGGAGCGTGATGCGTTCGCGCATGGGTTTCGAGATCAATAATTTATTGTCGGCGGTCAGTAGCAGTACTTGCTTAATGCCTAATCCTTCTGCCACCTTTTTCCAGTTGCTCTCACCAGCAGCCATTAAGGCGGTGGCCGCAGCATCAGCAACGGTTGGATCGCTATGTATAACGGTAGCGGCATGGGTGTGTGATACAGGAGAGCCAGTTACGGGGTCAAGGATATGCTGGATTCGTTTGCCGTCTAAAGTATAAAAGCGTTGGTAGTCACCGGATGTGAAAATACTCTCATTCGCTCTAGTATTGATGCTGGCCAGGACTTGCTGTTTTCTTGGGTGTTGAATCCCGATATGCCAGGGCTGGTTATCCTGCTTGCCAATCACACTTAAATCGCCGCCAGCATTGATGATCGCATTCTCGAGGCCTAATGATTTCAGCGTTTGTATGGCTAAATCTATAGCATAGCCTTTGGCGATGCCGCCGCTATCGAACTGAATATCGGCATGTGTACCGCGCATTCGAATGCCTTCGAATTCGATATTCTGCATGTTTGGCATATTTTGCTGCAATTGCCGGATGCGGGGCATATCTGGAGCGAATGATGTTTCAGGATTGTCTCGATGAAACCCCCAAAGCTCGACCAGTTTTCCGATGGTGGGATTAAAGTAATGGTTAGAACGAATAGATAAATGTTTGGCTGTCTCTATTAGGGGGAGAATGGACGTTGATGCGGTAAACCATTCACCAGTTCGCAATAGCTGGTTGGTGCGTTTTAAGGCATTGTCCTGCCATGGATGCCATATTTCATGCATCTTTTGAAAATCTTTCTCGAGTTGCTCGAAGGCCTGTTCCACGAGTGCTTTGTTGTCATGGTTAATGCTAATTTCGATCGTCGTACCAAAGGCCAGAATCGTATGGTGATGAGTGACTTTCTCGCTGCATGCGCTTAAAAAGAGGCATATTAGCAGCAGTGGAAAAACCTGCTTCATACGTCGAGTTTGGTTTCTATGGCATCGAATAGCAGGGCGCTGATATTGAGGTTATATAGTTTATCGAGCTCGCGAATACAGGTTGGGCTGGTGACGTTGATTTCAGTAATGTAATCGCCAATTACATCGAGTCCAACAAACATCAGTCCACGCCGACGTAATGCGGGCGCAATTTGTTGGCAAAGCCACCGGTCTCTATCCGTGAGTGCGACCCCCTCGGCGCGAGCGCCAGCGGCGAGGTTGCCACGGCTGTCATCTTTGCCTGGAATGCGAGCCAGGGCGTAATCAACAGGTGTGCCATCAATGAGCAGAATACGTTTATCGCCTTTAGTGATTTCGGGCAAATAGCGTTGTGCCATGGCAAACCGGTTACCGTTTTCCGTTAGTGTTTCGATAATAACGTTGCGGTTAGGGTCGCTATCTTTAACGGTGAAAATGGAGCGCCCACCCATGCCGTCGAGTGGCTTCACGACTATGTGTTGTTGTTTCTGCAAAAAACTAATGAAGTCGTCAGCTCTTCGGCTGACAATAGTTGGCGCGCAACATTCCGGAAACCATGCGGTAAAGAGCTTCTCATTACAGTCGCGTAGGCTGTTCGCTTGATTGACGATCAGGCATCCCTGTTCTGCGGCAAGCTCCAGTAGATACGTGGTATAGATGAATTCCATATCGAAGGGTGGATCTTTGCGCATGAGCACAACATCGAGATCGGATAACTCCAAAGTTTGTGTGTCGCCGTAGTCATACCAGGAGTCTTTGTCATCCTGTACGGTTAATGATCTGGTTTGCGCTATGACCTGATTGTCCTGCAGTGATAAATCGGACTGCAGCATATAATGAATTTTCCAGCCACGACGTTGGGCCTCAAGCAGCATGGCAAAACTACTGTCTTTCTGGATGTTAATCCCTTCGACAGGGTCCATCACGATGCCAAGTTGATATGCTGTCATGGTCAGGCCGCCGTAGCAATTTCGCGCGAGGCAGCGAGCAGCGCGAGGCGTGCAATGACGCCGTAGGTGTAAAAACGGTTCGGTGTAGCATCCGGGTCATAATCCTGATTAGGCATATTGCAGGGCTCTTCAAATGCCAGTGGCTCAAAGTGCATGCCCGGCGCATTGAGATTTTCCTGGGCTCCGCGTTTGGTGTGGACACGGTAAAAACCACCAACGACAAATTTATCCATCATATACACCACAGGTTCGGCCACGGCCTCCGATTCACCCCAGGTTTCGTAGGTTGGTACACCTTCCTGGATGATGACTTTCTGGATGACATTACCGCCTTTGGATTTTGACATGCGGGTGCGTTGTTTACGGTTGAGATCCATGACTTCATCGGGGCTACTAACCGTCATGACGCCCATGCCATAAGTTCCCGCATCGGCTTTGATCACGGCGTAAGGAGTAGCGTCTATATTATGTTGATCGTATTTTTCCTGGATAGATCGCAGTAGTTTTTCAGTGCTTTCCGCCAGACAGGCTTCACCCTGCCGTTCCATGAAGTTGAGTTTTCCACAATTTAGAAATAGGGGATCGAAAAACCAGGGGTCGATATCGATGAGTGCTGAAAATTCTTTTGCGAGAACGCGGTAAAATTCAAAGTGCTCTGATTTCAGTCGTTTATTCCAGCCCAGGTCAGGTGGGGGTGTGATGGTCTGTTCAATGTCGAGCAGAATCTTAGGTATGCCGTCGCTCAGGTCGTTATTGAGGAGAATCGCGCAGGGGTCGAAGTCTTCTGTGACGAGGCGGGCGCCATCACGTTTAACCGGTTGCAGAGAGATCGTATGACCACTATTCAGTTGGAAATCTGTTGTCTCGGTGATTTCCGGGTTGATAGTGCCTATACGTGTGTCATAGCCCGCCTGAATGAGCAAATCACGTAGTGCGCGAATACTTTCGAGGTAGGGCAGGTTGCGTGTGTGGTTTTCTGGCAATATCAACATGCGTTGAGCATCAGGGCAGGTTGTGTCGAGCGACGCCTGGATTGCCTGGATTGATAATGGGGCGAATTCGTTATTTATGTTGTTGAAGCCAGCGGGGAACAGGTTGGTGTCGACCGGTGCCACTTTGAAGCCGGCATTTCGAATGTCGACGGAGGCGTAAAATGGTGGCCGACTCTGACGCCATTGCTGTCGAAACCAGGCTTCGATTGCTGAGTGTCGATCAAGTAAATGACTTTCCAGTTCATGCAGTGGCCCCGTGAGTGCAGTTGTCAGGCTGGGGGCTTCATGGAGATGCTTGATATTCATGTTATTCACTTGAAAAATTAAGGATAATCAGTATCCAGTACATTATTTCGTGTCATGTGGGTAAATATCGACGCCTGCATCGTCATTGGGGCGCAATTTTTACCTAACATCCAAATACTTATGCATTATACTTTTTATGTTGTATGAGCTTACATATTTCGATACATTGGTATCATAATTAATAAATTGAGTAATTTCGCGCGTAAATAGTGCGGCCTGAGGGTGGATATAGTGGCTTCTGATAAAGAAGAGACAAGTTTTAGTGATTTAAAAGTCATGGTTATCGACGATAGTAAGACCATTCGTCGAACAGCTGAGACGCTATTAAAAAAAGCTGGATGCGAAGTTGTTACTGCAGAAGATGGTTTTGAAGCACTGTCCAAGATTGTCGATCATAATCCAGACCTGATCTTCGTCGATATCATGATGCCCCGACTGGATGGCTATCAGACCTGCGCGTTGATCAAAAATAATGAAACGTTTAAAACAACTCCTGTCATTATGCTTTCAAGTAAGGATGGTTTATTTGATAAGGCTCGAGGCAAAATCGTCGGTTCTGAGCAATATCTAACCAAGCCTTTTACCAAGAAAGAGCTTCTTGGTGCGATTAGTGAGCATGTCGGGAATTAAGTTAGTTACCGGTATTTTGAGAGGTTAGGAATTATGGGTCGCATATTAATGGTTGATGATTCGCCGACGGAAATTGCAGTTGCTAAATCTGCCCTGGAGGGCAAGGGGCATACGGTTCTAACGGCGGGTAATGGTGCGAATGGGGTTGCTACGGCCCTGGCAGAAAAGCCTGATTTAATTATCATGGATATCGTCATGCCGGATATGAATGGTTTTAAGGCGACTCGGGAAATTAGTAAAAATCCAGATACGTCCTCGATTCCAGTCATCATGATGTCTTCTAAAGATCAGGAGACTGATATGGAATGGGCCAAACGACAGGGCGCAACAGATTATCTTGTCAAGCCCGTATCAAGTGATGATTTGTTAGCTGCTGTGGATAAGCTGCTGGGCTGATCTGAGTATGAGCGATAACCAGCCACTTGATCAGCTAATTGAATATGAAAAGCGTGGTCGTAAGCATGTGGTGGATTTGGCGACTCATGAGGATCGACGTGAGTACTGGCGTGCCGTTTCATTTCGTGTTGGTGAGCTACGATTGCTGGTAGATGAGCATGATGTCCTTGAATTACTCACTTTGCCCGATGTGACCGCAGTTCCCGGTACCAAGCGCTGGGTTCAGGGTATTGCGAATATCCGCGGTGAATTATTGCCGGTTATCGACTTTAGTGATTTCCTGATGGAACACAGAGTGGAGCCAACTAAACAAACACGAGTATTGGTGATTGCTTACGGCGAGGTGCGTTCAGGGCTGATCGTCGATCAGGTTTATGGAATGCAACGCTTTCCAGTCGATGAGCGCCACGATGAAGTTGATAGTTCGGTGATTGAGTCGGTACAAGAAGTGGTGAGTGCTCATTTTATAGATGAGAGTGAGACTTTCCATGTCATGGAAGTTGAAAAGTTAATTGATGAAACAGGTTTTATGCAGGCGGCTGCATAACAGAATAATGATGAGGCATCTGTAGATGTCGTTGGAACAGGTTTAACCCCAGGAGACAGGTATGGCGTTCGATATCAAGAATATCAAATTCAAGCGTCCGGGAGGAATGAGCGGAGTCAAGATGGCCGGCGGTGGACTGGCGGGGCTGCGTAATATCTTATTGTTTGTGCTATTGATTTTCTTTCTGGTTGCAACGGTAATCATCTTCCAGAAAGTACTGGAAGCTGAATCTCATCGTAACCAGTATATTTCATTGACGGATGACTTGAGACTGTTTTCACAGCAGTTGCCAGGTTTGTCGTCAGAGGCATCCTCAGGCAACCCGGAGGCATTTGGTGCGCTGGAAGAAAAGGTGGATGAGTTTGAACTTGCTCTGAGAACATTGCGCGATGGTAAGGAAGGGCTACCCCCCAGCCCTGTGGAACTGCAGGAAGAGTTTCAGGCAGTAAATAGTTCCTGGGGCCAGATTAAGGCAAACGCTGCTCTCGTAATTGATAGCACAGATGACATGTTAACTATTCAGGAAGATGCCGAAGGCTTTCGCCTGGCGAGTCCTGAGTTACAGGCCATGATGGACGAGGTTCTGGGTCTCATGGTTGAGGCCGGGGAAAATTCTCAGCAGGTCTATTTCGCTTCCCTGCAGTTAACTTATGCAGAACGAATGACCTCACGTCTGGGCGAGGCCCTGCGTGGTGATGTGGGTAGTGCCACTGCGGCTAATGACTTCGCCAAGTGGACTAAGGCATTTCGTCAGAATCTGGATAATATGCGTGGTCAGGGTAGTGATGAGAATCAGCAGGCTGTGGGTGATGAAGCTTCTGTTGCGCTGCTTGAAGAGGTAGACGCGGTATTTAGTTCGCACGAAGAAAACGTACAGGCGATCATGGAAGGTATTTCTAGATTCTTCCAGGTTCGGGAAGCGTCAACACAGATTTTTGATGACAGCCAGGGACTACTCCGTCGTCTCAACCAGTTGGGTAATGGTTATCGTGCACGTGGTGAGACAGGTTGGTATACGACTCAAAATGGCTATATCGCCGCTGCTGGCGTGGTTAGCGTACTCCTCCTGCTCGGTATTCTGATGTTGATTGACTCCCGTAAGCGCACTAAGGAGGCGACCCGGCGTGAGGAAGAAGCGGCTAAGAAAACTCAGGCGCAGAACATGGCGGTATTGCAGCTGCTTGATGAAATCGAGCCACTACAGGATGGTGATCTAACAGTGGAGGCGTCGGTTGACGAGGCTTTTACTGGAACAATTGCTGACGCGATTAACTCTTCAATTGAAACGCTGCGTAATCTGGTATCAACGATTAACGATGCTTCATCTCAGGTGACAAGCGCCGCTCAGGGCACAGTGAGCACAACCCGCGAACTGGCCGACGCGAGTGAGCAGCAGGCAAAGGATATTGGTAGCGCAACACAGTCCATCACGCGAATGGCTCAATCGATGGAAGAGGTATCTTCTGAGGCTGGACGATCTGCTGAGGTTGCCAAGAATTCGGTGGACATCGCACACCGTGGTGGTGAAACCGTGCGGGATACGATTCAGGGGATGGATAGTATTCGTGGGCAGATTCAGGAAACTTCAAAACGACTCAAACGTCTTGGTGAATCGTCACAGGAAATTGGAGATATCGTTGGACTGATTAACGATATCGCGGATCAGACGAACATTCTGGCTTTGAACGCAGCGATTCAGGCGTCATCAGCCGGTGAAGCCGGACGAGGCTTCGCGGTTGTTGCGGACGAAGTACAGCGACTCGCAGAACGTTCTGCAAATGCGACCAAGCAGATTGAAAACCTCGTAACAGCGATTCAGGCAGATACCAACGAGGCGGTTATCTCAATGGAACAGACCACTACAGAGGTGGTGGAAGGTGCGAAACGTGCGGAGAATGCGGGTGAAGCGCTGGATGAAATTGAAAATGTATCGAATGAGCTGGCTGATCTGATTGATAAAATCTCGAAAACAGCCAGTCAGCACGCTGAAGGCGCTGCGAAGATTTCCAAGTCCATGACGGTTATTCAGGACGTTACACGACAGACCTCGTCGGGCACGAGTCAGACGGCAGAGTCGATTGACGAACTAGCAGGAATGGCTGAGAACCTTAAGCAACAGGTATCTGGTTTCCGTCTGCCGAACTAGGCGTGACTGGACGACTTCATAAAGCGACGTGGCATTGGTTTAAGAGATGAGTGATTCTACAGGCACACAGCAGAATGCATCGTTAGGATGGATTCGTGACGAGCTAAATAAATCGCTCAATGATGCTCGCATTGCACTGGAAGCCTTCGTCGAAGGTGATGATGCAGGAAATATCGATTTACTACAGCAATGTCAGTTACTAATTCGGCAGATCAGAGGCACTTTGCAAATGGTGCAGCTGGAAGGCGCATCAATACTGACAGGCGAAATGAGCGATCTGCTTGATGATATCGTTTCTCGAGATAATCCATCAGATATTGATCAGGGTGTATTTGAGGCGCTAATGCGCTCTATCCTGCAGTTGCCGGATTACCTTTCCAGAGTGCAAAACGGTCAGGCTGATGCGGTCGTAGTTTTATTACCGCTGATAAACGACTTACGTGGGGCGCACGGTCAAAGTGCGTTATCTGCCGAGTCGCTTTTTTCACCAGACTTTACCGGAATATTGCCAGATACGGGCGAGGCGAAAGCTGAAGACTTATCTCAGTTGCTAAAGTCAACACGCCATCATATTCATCTTGGTATGCTGGGATTATTCCGTGGCAACGATGATGCCGACGCTATGCAGAAGATGATTGATCTTTATGCAGGTTATTTTCAAAACGCCAGTGCCGAATCCGTTGTTCAGCTGTACTGGTTAGCTGCCGGTTTAACGGAAGCCATTAAAGATAAGGGCATAGATCTCGATGAAGTGCCAGTCAAGCCAGTATTTGGGCAGATAGATCGTCAGTCCAAACTTATTATTGATGATGGCGAAGAAAAGCTGGCAGCTGATGCGCCTAAAGATTTACTGCGGATGTTGTTGTATTACATTGCACTTTCTGATTCTAACGGTGAATATGTAAGTCAGATCAGTGAGCGCTTCCGTCTACGAGAGCATCTACCTACAGAAGAAGATCTGGAACAGATGCGCGATGCCCTGGCCGGCCCAAGTACCGAGGTCATGGAAACCGTTATCGAAGGTATCAATCAGGAGCTAGAGAGAGCTCGGGATATGCTTGATATCTATAACCGCACAGGCGAAGACGATCAGGAAAAACTTCAGACCATGGTGCAGGCGCTACGGAATGCCGCAGGTACAGTGGCAATGGTTGGACAGCCCGACCTTCAAAACACATTGAATGAGCACTGCTCTAAGGTAGATGCCTATGTTAATGGTGATGCCGATATTGAGAGTGCGCAGTTAAATAAGTTGCCGGATATTCTTTTACAGGCTGAGTCAACACTGGCTGGTTTATTGCCAAAACGTTCAGATTCGGCATCAGCAGGGCCATCTCTCACAAGTTCGGGTATGTACGATGTCATGATGGCGGTGATTAAAGAGTCCGCCATAAACATGAGTAATGCGAAGGATGCCATTGCAGCATTTGCAGCGAACCCAGATCAGGAACGTGGCCAGCTGAATGGTGCGAACGATTTATTACAGCAAGTGGCAGGTAGTCTGAAGATTGCGGCTCATCATGAGGCAAGTGATACGACATATTTGTTGCGTCAGTATATTGAACAGGAATTGATCTCAGGGTCTGTAATTCCATCTGATGAGCAAGTCAGCGCATTGGCCGATGCAGTATCGAGCATTGATTATTATCTGGATGCAGTTGTGCAGGATTTACCGAATCGTGAAGAGGCGTTATTGCTGGCTCAATCTTCACTGGCAATGCTCGGTTATGGGGATCCGCAGGATGTGGAAGCTGTCAGCGTTGAAATGGAAGGCGCCGCACCAGAAATAGAAGAAGACGATGAAGCTGATAATGAATTCGAACTTCCTGAAGATTCAGGCAGCCTGACCGAACTAGTCGATGAGTTCGCCGAGATGTCAGATGATGAGTCCAATGATACCAGTGCAGTTTTTGAGCTCGATGAAGGCGTTGCCGATATTTCGTTGGAAGACGAATTAGCGACTGATCTGGGTGACATTGAGGAACCCGCTGAGATAGAGGAAGAAGTTGCGGATGTCGAAGAAGTCGAAATAGTACCGCCGGAAGAGTCCGAAGAAGACATGCAGGAACGTCTGCAAGCTGAATCGGAAGAAGACTTTTCAGACCTTCCATCAATAGATGCGGTTGAGGAATTACCAGAACCCGAACTTGAGGAAGTTGATGTCAGTGCGCCGGAAGAATCTGAAGAAGATCTTATGGCGCGTGTGCAGGCTGAGCAGGATGATATAGATGTCCTTGATGTCGATGGTCTGGAAGTTTCTGATGTTGAGCCCGCGATAGAAGAGATTGAAGTTCAGGAAGACGCAGAATCTGGGGAAGTCGATACTTCCATGACATCTGCGGCTCTTAAATCAGCAAGCCCGCTAGGTGATGACCTTGATGAGGAAATCGTTGATATCTTTATTGAGGAAGCGGAAGAAGTACTTGAAGAGTTGCAAAAACAATTCCCGGGCTGGAAAGAAAATAGAGATAATTCAGAAGCATTAACAGTTATTCGCCGTTCGTTCCATACGCTGAAAGGCAGTGGTCGTATGGTCGGTGCAAACCAGATTGGAGAGTTTGCCTGGGCTATTGAGAATATGTTGAATCGTGTTATTGATAATACGATTACAGTTACTGATGATTTGCTTGACGTTATTGAAGAAACGATTAACGAGCTTCCTGGTATGGTGGAACACCTGAAAGGTGGCCCAGCACCATCATCACGTTATCAGGATTTATCGACAGATGCTGACCTGCTCTCTAAAGGCATGCCACGGCAGCACGGCGGTGCATCGGTAGCGTCGTCTGAGAACTCAACATCTGATGCAGACGAATCTGCAGACGATGTAGAACCTGGGGCTGTATTAGATGATTTAAGCTCATTTGCAGAAGCAGAAGCAGAAGCAGAAGCAGAAGCAGAAGCAGAAGCAGAAGCAGAAGAATGGTCTGATAATAACGAACCAACTCCCACCCCTTCCTCGCCCTTAAAATCTGATGAACTTCGCAGTATTTATAGCGATGAAACCAATCAGTATCTCAATACACTGAGGAGCTTTGCCGAGCAGTGTCGCGCTGGTAGTGGCAGCTGTCTGTTACAGGATGAACATATTCGAGTGATCCATACCCTTCATGGTGGATCAGCAACTGTTGGAGCGTTTGATTTAAATCGTTTGCTGGCAGTCATGGAACCATTAGCTGTTGCACTGAAAGATCATCGCAAAGCGGTCGATTCGGAAATGTTGGCTTTGATTGATCGATTACTCGCACAAATACAACTTTATCTGGATGAGATAAATGGCGGTGATGAGCCTTTTGAATTTGATGAATCATTATTATCTGATCTGGAAGGGGCATACGCACAATATAAAGAACTGTTCGAATTAGAAAGTACTGGCGACATTGAAATTGCGAGTGATATCGATAATGACAATCTCGATGGGTCTGAAGAAATTGAAAACTCAGCTGCACTGGAAGAAATTAGTTCCTCGTTAGAAGATTTGCACCAAATTATGTCGCAGGACGACCTGGATGAGTCAGATGTGGATGAGGATGCAAGCGGTGTTTCTTTTACTCCGGATGATGACGAAGAAATCGACCCTGAGATCAGAGATATTTTTATTGAGGAATCCACTGAATTACTCGCATCAATCGAACACCAACTTGATCAATGGCAGTCGCAACCTGGTAACCGCGAATTGATGATTGGCGTACAGCGCGATATTCACACCCTGAAGGGTGGTGCGCGTATGGTGAATTACAAGCCAATGTCTGAAGTAGGTCATGCGATGGAAACATTGCTGGAAAAAGTCGTCGATGGGCAGGTGGATGTTGACGCGGGGCTATTTGGAATCCTGCATGAAGCCAGAGACCGATTGCAGGGGCATTTTGAATCCCTGCGTGAAGGTGAGCCGGATACGTTAACCGATACCGCTACGATCGATCGTTTGCAAACGTTCACGGGTTCACAGGCTGTAGAGCCTGTGGCAGCTCAGCCGGTAAATGAAGAGACCACCTTCGAAGATTCATCGTTCGATTCTGATGACGAGGAAAGTGTTGGTCTGGATCTGATCGAAATCTTTATGGATGAGGCCGGTGATCTACTGCAGGCTATCGATGAAACTCTAAACCAATGGGAAGGTAATCCACAGGACTTAAATCATGTTATTCAGTTGCAACGTGATATCCATACGCTGAAGGGCGGGGCTCGTATGGTCAATCTGTCAGGCCTGGGAGACCTAGGTCATGCGACCGAGACCCTACTGACATCAATCGTTGATGGTCATACGGAGATAGTTTCTCCTATGTTTGGTGTCATGTTTGAAGTTAAAGATGAGCTTCAAATGATGTATGAGCATGCAAAGTCTAGCAAAGGTGATTTGAAGCCGACACGGTCAAGTCTTGATGCGCTTGAGCGCATTCGTCAGGGTGATGTTGAGCATCTCAGTGAGGCATTACTAGAAACGGATGAGGACGGTGAAACTTCGGTATATAAAATCCCTGTCTTAAGTGTTGATGATAGTCAGCTTGTTAATACTGAAAATGAAGCCTCTGATCAATTTGATATGACGCCATCTTCATCAAATACAGCACTGGAAGATGAGGATAGCATTTCAGTATCAACAGAAAGTTATGATCAGACACCTTCAGAGGCTTCGCAGGCATTAGCTTCAGAAGATACTACACTGACAAAAATTGTTGCCTCAGCAGAAGCAAAAACGGATACAAAACAAAAGGCGACAAATAAACGAACACAGTCCCGAGCAGAAGGCGAAACCATTCGCGTGCGATCTGATCTCATTGATAATCTTGTGAACCTGGCAGGTGAATCAAATATTTTTCGTTCTCGTCTGGAGCAGCAAAGTAATAGTTTCCGTTTTAGCCTTAGTGAACTGGATCAAACGGTAACCCGTTTAAAAGATCAGCTCAGAAAGATGGAGATTGAAACAGAAACACAGATTCTTTCTCGTCACGAGCGTGAGCACGAAGTGCAGATGGATGAAAATTTTGATCCACTCGAAATGGATCAGTATTCACAGCTACAACAGTTATCCAAGAGTCTGGTTGAGAGTGTCAGCGACTTAACAAGTTTACAGGACATGTTAGGTGGACTAACGCGTGATAGTGAATTACTACTCGTGCAGCAAGGTCGTGTAAATACTGAACTACAGGATCGTCTCATGCAGGCACGTGTAGTGCCTTTTGCTGCAACCATGGCTTCCCGTATGCGCCGGATTATTCGCCAGACCTGTCAGCAGCTGGATAAGAAAGCTGAGTTGAAGCTGGTGGGTGCAAATGAAGAAATGGATCGCCATGTGCTCGACCGGATGGTGGCACCTCTCG
This sequence comes from uncultured Gammaproteobacteria bacterium, assembly GCA_942491945.1. Lineage (GTDB taxonomy): Bacteria > Pseudomonadota > Gammaproteobacteria > JAJDYQ01 > JAJDYQ01 > JAJDYQ01. The sequence continues at coordinate 20,084 of CALODD010000011.1, forward strand.
AACATATGCTACGTAATTCAATTGCACATGGTATTGAGCCGCCAGAAATTAGAGCTGCTCGTGGTAAGTCGGAAACTGGAACGATCACGGTAACTGTTGGCAGAGAAGGTGGTGAAATTGTTGTACAGGTTTCTGATGATGGGGCGGGTTTAAATACTAAGGTCATTCGCGAAAAAGCGGAGAGCAAAGGCCTTATCGTAGAAAATGCTGACATGACCGACGATGATCTGATGCAATTGATTCTAGCGCCGGGTTTCAGTACCGCTGAGTCCGTAAGTCAAATTTCGGGCCGTGGCGTTGGTATGGATGTGGTGAATAACGAGATTAAACAGCTCGGTGGTTCGCTGCATATTGAATCAGTTTATGAAAGAGGCGCTTCGATTACCATTCGCCTGCCTTTTACGCTGGCGATTAACCAGGCACTGCTTGTAGGTGTTGGTCATGACCTCTACGCGATACCACTGAGCAGTATCGAAGGTATATCGCGTATTGCCAGTAATGATGCTGAGGAAATGTTGAGTGATGAAGATTGTAGTTATCAGTACGGCGGGGATGATTACCAGATGACTGCTTTAGGTAGTGTGCTTGGGCGAACCGAAGGTGTGGGAACTGTAGATGAAACAGATCGACCAGCGCTGATACTTGTTCGTGCAGGTGGACATCGCGTAGCGTTTTATGTTGACAGGATTATTGGTCATAACGAGATCGTAGTGAAATCACTCGGTGCTCAGGTAAGTTCTGTACAGGGCGTAGCTGGTGGCACGATCCTCGGTGACGGCCAGGTGGCATTAATTCTTGATGCACCAGCATTGGTGCGTATGGTCGCAGCAGAGCATGGCTTGAGTCGTACCGAGCAAGTCGAAATTATGGAACAGCCTGATAGCGTTAATATTAAGGTTATGGTGGTTGATGATTCGATTACAGTGCGTCGAGTAACTACTCGTCTGCTCGAGCGCCATGATATGGATGTGGTAACAGCCAAAGACGGCGTTGAGGCAACTGCATTACTGGAAGAAGTGATTCCAGACGTGATGTTGCTGGATGTGGAAATGCCACGCATGGATGGTTATGAGTTGGCAACACAAATGCGCAATGACGACCGTTATCGTAATGTGCCTATACTTATGATTACGTCCCGTACTGGTGCTAAACACCGTGAGCGCGCTGAAGCTATTGGTGTCGATCGATATCTCGGAAAGCCGTATCAGGAAATGGAATTAATGGGGCACATCAATGACGTGCTCGAATCACGTCGGAGTCATTAATGTCCGAGACTGTTAAAGAAGTTCGTGGATTGATCGTACCTCTAGAAGGTATGCGTCTGGTTTTGCCAGATAGCATTGTTCTTCAGGTTTTAACGTCCGTGGATCTGGAGTCTTTTGATAATGCGCCGAACTGGTTGCTGGGGTCGCTAGAGTGGCAGAAGCGTCGCTTGCCCTTATTGTCTTATGAAGTAGCCAGTAGTTATAGTGATCGTTCGGTTGAAACTAATCGTGTACTGATTCTGAAATCTATGAATTACATAGATCGCGTGCCGTTTTACGCAATCACGTTGTCCGGTATTCCGCATCCAGCTGTTTTAAATGATGCAAATTTGCAGGAAGTTGCGAGTGCAGGTGCTTCATCGCCGCTGATCTTGAATCAGATATTAGTTGAGGGTGAGCCAGCGAGTATTCCAAATCTGGATGCTCTGGAAGAGATGCTAATGAGTCAGTACGGTCTATTTCAGACTTCAGAAACCGTTGTTGCCTAGCCTGTTTCAGGTTTAGCCTAAGTCCCCCCATAGAACACCGGCCGCAGTTAATGTGGCAATCGCGGCTGTTTCGGTGCGTAAAATCCGCGAGCCAAACTTTATACCTTCAATACCATTGGCTTTAAACATATCCACTTCATCATCACTAAAGCCGCCTTCTGGTCCGATGCAAATAGTGACATTTGACTGAGCGGGTAAATCAGAAAGTGTTTTTGACGCTAGTGGATCAAAATACATCGAGCAGGTTCCCTTAACCATTCCCATAGTGTCAGTCAGCGAGCGGGGCGACATGATTTCAACCAGCTGAGTTCTTCCGCTTTGTTCACAGGCTGATGTCATCACTTTTTGCCAGTGTTGTACTTTCCGGGCAACTTTTTCCTTTGATATTTTAACAACAGAACGTGAGGTGGAGACTGGGATAATCCGTGAAACACCGAGCTCAGTTGCTTTCTGTATGATGAAATCCATTTTTTCACCCTTTGCCAGAGACTGAATAAGGGTAATGTTGATGGGTGATGTCATTGCTACATTGTGCTGATCTTCAATCAAAACGGTGACGGAAGATTTACTAATAGAATTGATTGTTGTCGAGAACTCGGAGTTGGTATTGTTAAATAAAATCAGTGCATCGTGCTTAGTTAGTCGTAGCACTCGTGCGATATGGTGGGCAGCCTGACCTACTATTATGTATTCCTGACCTGTTGTCAGGTTGGCATCAACGAATATTCGAGGAATGCGCATTCTGGAATGTTTCGTTAGCCTTCATGTCCCAGGCGCGTGAGAATTTCCAGGCTCGAATGAGATTGATTTAGCGTGTAGAAATGTAATCCGGGCGCACCCTGATCAAGTAGTCGTTGGCAAAGATCAGTAATAAAATCTAATCCAAAGGATTTAATTGAATCGATATCATCTTCGAAACCCTGCAGTCGATGATGTAACCATCGAGGAATCTCTGCACCACAGATATTTGAGAATCGTGCCAGCTGCTCGTAATTGGTGATGGGCATAATTCCTGGAATGATTGGGGCGTTAATTCCTGCCTTGCTCGTGCGTTCACAAAAATCAAAGTAAGCGTCGGCATTAAAAAAGTATTGAGTAATGGCACTGTCTGCACCCGCATCGATTTTCTGTTTGAAGTACATTAAATCTTTTTCTGCGCTCTTACTCTCAGGATGCATTTCTGGGTAGGCTGCAACTTCGAGGTGAAAAACATCGCCCGTTGTTTCGCGTATATATTCAACAAGTTGATTGGCGTAGTGAAACTCACCGCTATCGACAGTACCTGAAGGTAAGTCCCCCCGAAGCGTTACAATGCGTTTAATGCCTGCTTCCAGGTATCCATCTAGCAGCTCCTTGATATTCTCACGAGTAGATCCAACGCAGGAAAGGTGAGGTGCGGCTGGAACGGATGAGTTGTTCTGTATATCGACTACCGTATCGTAAGTATGGTCACGTGTAGAGCCGCCGGCACCAAAGGTCACGGAAAAAAACTCCGGATTAAGTGTTTCAAGTGCTGTGCGTGTCTGGCGTAATTTTTCCCGGCCTTTGTCGGTCTTCGGTGGAAAAAATTCAAAGCTAATCGTAGTCATGTTTTCGTTGTCGGGTGATAGCAATAGAATGATTAAGTCACAGGGTATGCTTCTGATGAAGCATACCCATGCTACATGTTGCTTAGTATTTATAGCTATCCGATTTGAACGGTCCTTCTAGAGGAACATTAATATAGTCAGCCTGATCTGGTGTCATTTGGGTAATAACACCGCCAAAGCCTGCAACCATGTCTGCAGCGACTTCTTCGTCGAGCTTTTTAGGTAAGACTTCAACTGTCAGGTTTGCTGCTTTGTCAGCGTCACTCATGTCAGCATACTTCTTATCGTATAAGTGAATTTGAGCAAGCACCTGGTTGGCAAATGAGCCGTCCATGATGCGCGAAGGGTGGCCAGTTGCGTTACCCAGATTGATAAGGCGTCCTTCAGACAGCAGGATTAAATGATCTGCAGGGTCATCAGAGCGATAGATTTTATGTACCTGCTCTTTGACTTCCTCAAAACGCCAGTTGTCGCGCATAAACTGAGTGTCGATTTCATTGTCGAAATGGCCGATATTACAAACAACGGCGCCAGACTTGAGTGATTTCAGCATGGCCTGGTCACATACATTGATATTACCTGTCGTTGTTACCAGTACGTCTGTGTTTTGCAGCAGACCAGTGTTGATGTCCTCGACCTTGCCAGTGTTTACGCCGTCATTGTATGGAGAGACAACTTCGAAACCATCCATGCAGGCTTGCATGGCACAAATAGGGTCGATTTCAGAAACGCGAACAATCATGCCTTCCTGACGCAGGCTTTGCGCGGAGCCTTTACCGACATCGCCATAGCCAATACACAAGGCCTTCTTACCAGCAAGTAAGTGGTCAGTGCCACGCTTGATGCCATCATTTAGACTGTGGCGGCAGCCGTATTTATTGTCGTTCTTGGATTTAGTAACCGAGTCATTAACGTTGATTGCTGGGACCTTGAGAGTGCCTTCTTCCAGGCGTTCGAGTAGACGATGTACGCCAGTTGTTGTTTCTTCGGTTATGCCATGTACGTTGACCAGGGTTTCTGGGTACTTGTCATGGGTCATATTGGTCAGGTCGCCACCGTCATCCAGTAGCATATTGCATTCTACCCATGGCTGACCGCCTTTAAGAATGGTCTGTTCCAGTGCCCATTCACCTTCTTCAACCGTTTGTCCCTTCCATGCGTAAACTGCTATGCCGCGAGCGGCAATTGCCGCAGCTGCATGATCCTGAGTTGAGAATATATTACAGGATGACCAGCGAACTTCTGCGCCGAGCTCAACCAGGGTTTCAATCAGTACAGCGGTCTGAATCGTCATGTGGATGCTGCCAATGATCTTCGCGTTGGCAAGCGGCTGGCTGTCTTTGTATTTGCGGCGTAGTGCCATTAGAGCCGGCATTTCAGATTCAGCGATTGTGATTTCGCGGCGGCCGTATTCAGCCAGTGACAGGTCAGCGACTTTAAAGTCGGCTTCGTCGAGAATAGATTGATCAACAATCATAGAGTTTAATTCAGCGTTCATTTGCTTCTCCGTGAACAATTGGCTCCGTTAATCGGAGTCGGAAAGGTCAAATGAGCGCCGTTTTGAAATATCCGAGCCTGACAGCTATAGCTGACGCAACGCTCCTCGGAACAGGCGCGGAATACTACCCCCCGTTGGGGGATTTGTGAAGGGCTAGAAGCCCCAGAAACCCTTTAGAATATCGGAATAACCGGCATAAACAGTTGCATCGGCTTTTTCGAAGCCCGGGAAATTGACCGCTTCTAGCATTTTTTGACCCTGGGGGTCGTTCGCGGCTTCAATCAGGGCAGTCTGTATAGAGGTGGCCGCATCAGCTGGAATGTCTTGCGAAACCGATATGGCCATATGAGGCCACTGATCCTGTGTGGCAACAACATTGAGATCTGGGAAACCGCCTAGTAGTGGTGTCGGAATAATGGCGCCATCGGCCTTTTTATCGAGCACTTTCTGTACTGCATCCTGGGCATTGGTTACTTCGACCAGGATGGGTTGGCGGATCGGGTTTTTAAAGAATTCGTCTAGAGTGAGTGCGCCACGGCTTGGCGAGGCCAGGCTGGCGATACGTTTGCCAACAAGCTCTTCAGGTTCAAAGGCAAACACGTCTTCGCCGGTTACCAGCGTAAAACTCACTACATCGAGTACCTTGGCGAGGACCTTGTAGCCCATTTTTTGCGCTCGGTAGTCTGCCAGGTGAGCAGCGTCCAGAATCATGTGGTACTTACCTTTTTTCATTTCTTGCCAGTAAGAGAGGAAGTTAGGTGAAGTCACTAGTTCGAATTTATGGCCAGTTTTTTTGCCGAGGTAGTTCATAAGCGGTGTATAGGCCGCTTTTGTTGCCTTGGGCGGTAGAATTGGTTGCACCGCAACAGAAAAAGTATCAGCGACAGAATTGGCCGTACCCCCGAATAATAATGCTGCCGCTAGAAGCAGCCGATATGCTGGCCTATAAGTCATATGTCTCTCATCCTCGATTCATTCTTATGGGATCAATCTATCTCTTGGATATTGATCGTTTTTTTCATTATTTCCAGAGGATTATAGTACATACACGAATAGCATCAATAACTATGTGGAAACATCTTATTCCACTGATATATCTCCAAGGTTGTGTTTGAAGGGCTTTGGGCTGTGGTTACACTGCCGCCACAGCAGATCAGGAGGATTAAAATGGTTAGTCTAGAAACACCCGTATGCGAATTTGATAAACCGGCACTTGATTTCTCATTGCCCGGAGTAGATGGAAATACCTGGACATTACAGGACTGTGCCGGCGAAAACGGTTTGTTAGTGATGTTTATCTGCAATCATTGTCCTTATGTGAAAGCGGTTCGGGATCGTATTGTGCGTGATACGAACGAGCTAAAAGACATGGGGTTAAATAGCGTTGCCATCATGTCGAATGATCCAACACAGTATGAAGAAGACTCTTTTGAGAATATGCAGAAGGTTTCTCAGGAATTCGGCTTCAGCTTTCCATATCTGCTCGATGAAACGCAACAAGTCGCAAAAGCCTATGGTGCGGTCTGTACGCCAGATTTTTTCGGCTATAACGGTGATCTGAAACTGCAGTACCGGGGTCGTCTGGATGAAAGTCGAAAGCAGGCCGCCGAGCCAAATGTGCGCCGCGATTTATTTGAAGCAATGGAGCAAGTTGCTAAGACGGGCCAGGTCCAGCTGATCAGATACCCAGCATGGGGTGTTCCATAAAATGGAACGATGAAGAGGCGTAACGGCTGACTTTATTTATGAAATTGTTTTTATTGAAAAAATAGATAATTGGCTGAGATCGGCTCGATTATAGGCGGTTGAAAATTTTTGTGCGTATAAGCGTTATCCCCCATTGGGTGTGTTGCCCGAGAGATTTGATTCGTGGAGAATACGCGGCCTTTCATCCGACTAGTAGGGGAAACCGCCAATTTTCGAGGCCTCCAATGGGAGCCAGGGAACAGAAAATAGGTTAACGGACTTGAGCGTCATCAGGTTTCGTCGGGTTTAAACAGAATTCATAAATTTCTTGAGGAGAACGCTATGCCATCGCGTTTTGAACTAGCAAACGCTATCCGTGCTCTGAGCATGGACGCTGTACAGAAAGCCAATTCAGGTCATCCGGGCGCCCCTATGGGCATGGCGGACATCGCCGAAGTTCTGTGGAATGACCACATGAACCACAATCCATCTAACCCTGACTGGTCAGACCGTGACCGTTTCATTCTGTCTAACGGTCATGGCTCTATGCTGATCTACTCATTGCTACATTTAACTGGTTACGACCTGAGCATGGATGATCTGGCAAATTTTCGTCAAATGGGTTCTAAGACACCCGGTCACCCTGAATACGGTTATGCCCCAGGCGTTGAAACAACCACTGGCCCATTAGGTCAGGGCATCACTAATGGTGTTGGTATGGCAATTGCGGAACGTGCACTAGCTGCAGAGTTCAACCGTGATGGGCATGACATCGTTGACCACAATACTTACGTATTTTTAGGTGACGGTTGTTTGATGGAAGGTATTTCGCACGAGGCGTGTTCTCTGGCGGGTACATTAGGTCTTAATAAATTAATCGCTTTCTGGGATGACAACGGTATCTCTATCGACGGTCATGTAGAAGGCTGGTTTGCTGACGATACGCCGAAGCGTTTTGAAGCGTATGGCTGGCACGTGGTTTCTTGTGATGGTCATGACTCAGATGCTATCAACAAGGCAATTGAAGAAGCGAAAGCAGTCACAGACAAGCCTTCAATGATTTGCTGCAAGACAACCATCGGTTTTGGCTCTCCGAATAAAGCCGGCTCTCACGCCTGTCACGGTGCACCACTCGGTGATGATGAAAATGCATTAACCAAGAAAGAGTTAGGCTGGACTGCGGCTCCTTTTGAATTGCCTGAAGATATTGCTGCAGGTTGGGATGCTAAAGAAGCGGGCGCAGCTAAGGAAGCTGCATGGAACGATAAGTTCGCAGCGTACAAAGCAGCGCATCCAGAATTGGCTGCGGAATATGAGCGTCGTATGGCTGGCGAGCGTCCTGCTGACTGGGAAGCGAAATCAGCGGCATTTATCGCTGAGTGTAACGAGAAAGGCGAAACTAAAGCGACTCGCCAGGCATCATTAGCATCTATCGAAGCTTATTCACAGGCACTGCCGGAGTTATTTGGCGGTTCTGCTGACCTGGGTTGCTCTAACCTGACAGAATGGTCTGGTTACAAGCCAATGCGTGCGGATACTCCGGCGTCTAATTACATTAATTATGGCGTGCGTGAATTCGCAATGTCTGCAATCATGAATGGCGTCGTACTACACGGTGGTTTTATCCCATTCGGCGCAACGTTCTTGATGTTTTCTGAGTACGCACGAAACGCACTGCGTATGGCGGCATTAATGAAGATTCAGTCCATCTTCGTTTACACACATGACTCAATCGGTCTGGGTGAAGATGGTCCGACGCATCAGGCCGTCGAGCAAATTCCTACCATGCGTATGATTCCGAATATGGCGGTATGGCGTCCATGTGACACAGTTGAAAGTGCTGTGGCATGGAAAGCGGCTGTTGATAACACAACAGGCCCAAGTTGCTTGATCTTCTCTCGACAGGGTTTACCTCATCAAACACGTACAGATGCACAAATCGCAGATATCGCTAAAGGTGGTTACGTGTTGAAAGACTGTGACGGTACGCCAGACGTGATTGTGATCGCGACGGGTTCTGAAATCGGTATTGCAGTTGAAGCAGCAGAAGCGAGCGGTAAGAATGTTCGTGTTGTATCAATGCCTTCTACAACAGTATTTGATGCACAAGATGCCGCTTATAAAGAATCTGTACTACCTGCAGCCGTGACGGCTCGTGTTGCGGTTGAAGCTGCCGTGACTGACGGCTGGTGGAAGTATGTTGGTAGTAACGGCAAGGTTGTTGGTATCGATACTTTCGGTGAATCAGCACCAGCTGGCGAACTCTTCAAACACTTCGGTTTTACCGCAGAGAATGTTGGTAAAGCGATTGACGAAGTAAGCGCTTAATTATTTATTAGGGGCTCCAGATTTCATTGAAATTTGCGAGCCCCACTGTTTTTGAAACCTCTATCTTTTAGGAGATAACTATGACAATTAAAGTCGGTATTAATGGCTTTGGCCGTATTGGTCGCATGGCGTTCCGCGCTATCGCAAAAGATTTCTCAGACATCCAGGTTGTTGGTATTAACGATCTGCTGGATGCGGACTACCTGGCTTACATGCCAAGAGCAATAATGTTCCAACGGCGTTG
>CALODD010000012.1:0-59383 GCA_942491945.1 uncultured Gammaproteobacteria bacterium
AGTTGCACATGGGATAGGCTTCAACACGCTAAGTAATAAATAGGTAATCACGATGGCCAACAGGAAAGTTCCATTGTAGTGCTTCACGAGTCTGCGTTAACTTGTCTGCATTGCCACCAACTTTAACGTCGACATTATCGATCTGACCACCCGTACGTAGACCCGCGATCAATTCGTTCTCTATGGTTTCGAGAGCTTGCTGGAGTGCAAGGTCTTCCGGCGGTGTCACTTCTAAACGCACATTTCGTTTACGCTCAAGGTGATCTACCTGTGTCATGCCCTGCGTATACTCAATCTTTGCCAGATCACCAAAACGTAATAGCTCGCCATGAGGAGTAGCGATGAGTTGATCCAATAAGTCCTCAGGAGCCTTGATACGGTCACCACTTGAAGTCAGGATTAAATCCATGACTTTACTGCCGGACGGCTTGTACTCACCGACCTTGCGCCCATCCATTAAGACATCGGCATAAATACCCAGCGTTTCTTCTGAAAGGCCATTGGCGAGAATACGATCCCGATCGGGTATCAGATTGATTTCTGGATAACCAATTTCAAGTGAAGGAACGGGACGTATCTGTGCACCGGGTATGGCTTGTGATATTGCGCCATAAAGCATGCCTGCGGTGGCAACGATGGTTGGGTAGTCTTCTCCTGATATGTTGACATCAACCGAACGCCCCTGGCCGATATCATTATCAAAGATACCAAACTGTAACGACACACCGAAGACATCCGGTATATCGTTCATGACACGGGTAAATAGTGGCATCAATTCTCGCGCACGCGTTTCGTGTTCACTCAAGCCACCAAACAACGTGACCTGATCAGATGCCACAAAGAACAAATCTCTGATTTGTGGATAACCATCCTTACCATCTTCAAGCCGATAAGGTTTTAGTTCATCCATGACATAGCGACCCATCTCGTTGCGCTTTTCGGTGGATAAGCCCGGTGGCGGGATCAGTATATTCAGGATCAGGTTACGGTTACCTTGTGGCAGATACTCTGCCTTGGGGATTAATAAAGAAACCAGCAGGACCGAAGCCAGAGTAAACAGGCCAACGGTTAATAGCCGGCTTTTATAATCTCGCAGACTATAACGTGAGCCTTTCATAATCATTTGTACAAAACGATTGCCTTCACTCTGCTCATCATTTGCTGTCTTATCGGATTGACCGGCTATGCCGTAAAACTGGCGAGTGATTGCCGGGATGACAGAGATTGATACCAGTAACGACAGGATGATAGAGAACGTAATGGCGATAGCGATATCACGAAATAGTTGACCGGCTTCTTCTTCGATAAATATCACCGGCAGGAATACAGCGACGGTGGTTGCGGTCGATGCCAGTACAGCACCCCAGACTTCACTCGCACCATCATAGCTGGCTTGATACGCATTTTTTCCCATACGCCTGTGGCGATCAATATTTTCCAGAACCACGATGGCGTTATCCACCAGCATTCCAACAGCGAATGAAATTCCCGCCAATGACACCACGTTGATATTGCGATCAAGGAAGTACATAAAGATAAACGTACCGATCGCTGAAATTGGAATAGCAATTGCGACGGTTAGCGTCGAGCTAACGGAACGTAGAAAGCTATACAGCACGATGATGGCAAGAATGCCGCCAAGGAAGAGATTAAATCGAACGTTATTAATCGCATGATTAATGTAGGGCGTCTGATCGTATACCCAGTCAATCCAGACGTTGTTATCTTTTAACAGTCCTTCATTGAGCTCACTCACCGTCGTCGCATTCGCCGGTTAAGTCCAGTACATTAGCACCGGCTTCTTTACGCACGCCGACAAATAATCATGGGTGTACCGTTATGAATGACTGGTTCCGGGTTTGGGTAATAACCAAAACGTGTTTCGGCGATGTCTTTGATATATACGCGATGCACACCATCATCTTTAAGCACGACATCTCTCGGATCATCAACAGATTCAAACTGGCTGACGGTACGAACTCGGTAACTACGCCGATCCACACCCAGCACACCTGCAGAGACATTGGCATTCGAATTATTCAGCCGCTCCGCCACCTGTGTCATGGTGATGTCATTGCTGGCTAATCGTAAGGGATCGACAGCGACTTCCAGACGTTTCTCGGTACCGCCAAATACGAATAGAGAACCAACACCCTGCACGCGCTCCAGTATGTGACGAACATCATTTTCAAAAAACGTTCGGTATTGCACGATGTCTTTGGCATCGCCGTCTTTGATCTTAAGCATCGACCAGATGACCGGGGCGCTTTCACTACCCGACGCATTGATAATCGGCTTGTCAGCATTTTCCGGATAACGCTTAACCTCATTTAGCTTATTAGCCACACGCGTCATGGCCGAATCCAGATTGGTGCCGACCTTGAATGTCAGTGAGACTTCAGCAAGGCCGTTATAAGAAGTGCTCTCCAGTTTCTGCAGCCCAGCAATTGACTTAAGTACTTCCTCCTGACGTTCAACGATTTCTTTTTCTATTTCGTAAGGTGTTGCGCCAAACCAGTTGGTGTTGACTGAAATTGTTGGCGCCTCAACATCAGGCGTGAGCTGAACGGGTAATTGATACAAACCAAGCGCACCAAACAGCACGATCAGTATGACTCCGGCAAATGTAGATACCGGCTGCCGTATGGAAAGCTGGATTAAGTTCATGTTCTATTTGTTAATAACATTAACGGCCTGACCAGGCTTGAGTCGGTCGTTGCCATCGACGATCACTTGCATGCCCGCTTTCAATGCTGAGCTCTTTGCCGCTATAAATTCAGCGTCTCGCGAAATGATTTCAATCTCGGTCGTGACGGCTTTGTCATTATCGATGGTATAAACAGCTGACGCCTGCGAATTTTGTAGCAACGCTGCCCTTGGGATCATCAGCAGCTTCTGGGGTTGAGCTGTGGCGATATCCACCTCGGTCGACATATGTTCCAGCATGCCTTTTTCATAGGGCAGCATGATTTTCATGTAAGCCGATTTAGAACGTACTTCGACAAATGGTACCCAACCCTGAAACGTACCTGTTATCGTTCTGTTTATTGCTGGTAACGTCACCTCATACTGCTTGCCTACTTTCTGGAATGGAATCAGTCGTTCAGCCACAGGGATAATCGCTCTAACTCCTGATGTTGATCCCAATCTGGCAAGGCTGTCACCATGCCCCAGCCAATCGCCTTGCTCTTTGGTTTTTTCCAGCACGAGTCCATCAAAAGGGGCTTTTACTTTGCTTTGCTGTAATTGAACCTGCAGCCGCTCCAGCTGGCGCTGCAATGTCACTCTCTGGCTTCTAGTTGCTTGCAGATCATATAGCGTATTTTCATAAGCGCTCTGGCTGGCAAGGCTTTTTCCCTTCAGTGATTCCTGTCTCTTTAATGCCTTACTTAACTTTTGAACCTGCGCATCGACTTCCGCAATACGCGAACGGGCTATTGAGATATCTTTTTCAATCAACGCCGAATCCAGTTCAAGTAATAGCTCACCCTGTTTAACCGTTTGGCCCGTGTCGAAATAGTGTTTGGTAATCAGACCTTCTCGTTCTGCTGCCACTTCGGACATGTGGTCAAAACGAAGTACGCCAACCATTTTACTGGATGGACTGCTATTGCCTTCTGATAGATCCGCTACAACGACATTGGCGGGTGGCATTTCTTGTTGCGCCTGTAGGGGTGCCGACAGAGACAAGATCAGCACGCTAAGCAATGGTAGTAGGTAATATTTCATAAATATCGATTTTATAGATTACTGGCTTTTGTTCGATTAACGTAGAGCAGACTTATTCATAACGAATGATTCTTTAGCAAGCAGTTAAACCGGCGGCTTCAGTATATTCTCAATTATAAGATTGTTCTCAGAAGCTACGCCGTTGTCACAAGTTCAATCGAAGTATCTGGCACCCTGTCCGTTATCTTATATTTTTTACCGCCATCTGGCGATAGTTTGTACCGACGCTCACTTTGTCTCTCCGCCATCTCGCCTACACCAACATCATCAATGGTGTCCTTTACAGTGACAAATACCACATCGACAACTTCTTCCTCGATCATTTCAGCAATGATGTTATACGCGAGTCGGTACAACTTTATTTCCTCTGAAGAAAATTCCATTGGATTTCGCAGCGGTAAATATCCGGGCAAAAGCTCCTGCAATGTCTTTGCAAACGTTGTCGATAGCGCCATCTCTATCTCACGTTTGAATACTTCTTCGACCTCGTCAAACGATTCACCCGGATTATTCATCGATCGCGACTCCTCATGCATTTATTCAGAATATATGTCTTCTTGTGACGGTCACACCGCTATCGAAGGAATACTCACCTCAACTCCATTAAACCATGTTATGAGAATATAGACTTGCTATATGAATTAGATAATGCTAATTTACTAATATTGAATATTGGAAAACTCGAGTGCTCCCATGGCCCAGGAAACAAACAAGCTAGCGACCGATAATTCTGTTATCGAAATCAACCCTGCTGCAGACACAGACGCACAGAGCAGAAACAATCAGCGCGAGCAGAAAGTACTCGAAATTAATCAGCAGATGTCTATGCTGGAAGATTCTATCGAAGCGCTTGATGGGAAACTCGTCTCAACCAATCAGCAGATTCAATCCGATGTCGAGCGTCTAACCGACTCAGATGCAGACATCACCGAGAAATTTGCGACCACTTACAAGCAACTCGGCATCATTGAAGCCTCGCTACAGGAACTCAGTGACGACTCAGGCAGGCTTAATACCGAGCTGGATCAGGTCAACACCAATATCCGCGTCATCGAGCAGGAAGCCACCGCAGCCCTGAAAGATGCCGTTGAGAATCAGTCCGAAGTCAATGAAACCTTCCACGCCAATCACGAGGCGATTGTTGAACGTGCCGATAAACTGGCGAAGAAGGCAACTGCGCTAAGCAGTAAACTCACGAAGAGCATTAATCAGAACAGTAAAGCTCTAGCCGAGCTGGAAGCACGTATCGTTAATGAACTCGAGTCTGTGGCGCAGGCCTCTGAACAGCGTGATGCCGACCTGAGCAACCAGGTCGAGATTATCAATAAAGAGGTCAGTTCTCAGAAAGCCAAAATGCTGTTAATGCAGGATGTCGATGCCGCATTAGAGAAACGCGCCACTTCGCTCGAGGACATTAGTAACAAGCTCTCAAAAGACACTACGCGCCTGAAAAAATCGACAAAAGACCTCAATCTCATTACCGCTAAACTGGGTACCGATGTTGAGGCACTGCAAACACATACACAGCAGCTTGCAGAGCAAAACACAGAGCAACAGGGTTTTATTAACTCTCTCCTGGAACGCACAACTATTCTCGGCGATTCATTACTTGCTCAGGCACGCATTGAAAGAAAACACTTCCACATTATGAGCGTAATCAGTCTGCTGATTATTCTGACAATTGTCGGCGTCTATTACGTCAATCAACATCAACGTGAGCTCGATTTAATCGCTCAGTCTGCACACGACAATGTTGTGAACGAGCAGGTTACTGTCTTGCAGAACCAGCTCAGTGCTGAGCAGGCTGCAAAGACTCATCTTCAGCAGGAAGTTGTCGGACTGCAGCAGAATATCGCCACGATGGAAGACCAGATTCAGGGCATGAATGATCAGGTCGAGAGCCTGGATGGGCGGGTACAGTATCTCGCGCCTCTGAACAGCTTTGGTGGCAACAACACCATCCATGGCTCTCACTGGCTACAACAGTTACAGCCTGAACAATTTTCTATTCATATTGCAGCTGTAACCGACAAGCAGGAAATGTACAAAATCGCGCAACGCTATAACCGCTATTTCGTAGAAGAGCTGGCGTACTACATCGATGATAAGCAACAGTATCATTTAATTTATGGCGGAAAATTCGCTACGCAACAACAGGCGTTACAGACGATTAACCGTATGCCACGTTACATCAGCCACCAACCAATCAATGTTATTGCCAATCATATGGCACTGGCTCAAATCACTCACTAGCAATTATCAGAGGCCGGTTTCAACCGGCCTCTTACATTCCTGCAGTACAAAAGCGAGCGACTCCACTCCCCGCCTCCCGGTCAACCTCCCAATTTAAACCTGTATATCTACTAAGATGGATGAGCTCTATTACGAATCAATATATATGCTTGACCATATATATGGATAGGCGTATATTTTATCCATGCACATTAACCCCGAGCTATTTTTCAAGATGCTTTCAGACCCAACCCGTCTGCGAGCACTGATGCTCATGCAACAGGACGGCGAACTCTGTGTCTGCGAACTCACGCATGCGCTAGGAATATCTCAACCGAAGATCTCGCGACATCTGGCGCAATTGCGTGAATCTGAACTCGTACTGTCTCGCCGAGAAGGTTTGTGGATTCACTATCGCATCAATCCTGATTTACCCAGCTGGTGTCATGGTGCATTAGCCAATGCCCTGGAAGGTATTTCGACGAACCCAGACTTCATCAAGCATAACGATCAGCTTCAAACGATGTCTGATCGCCCACCGAAAGCCTGTTGCGCCTAATTCATATTTTACTGGAGAACCATCATGTCTCGTTTCCACCTGCATATCTCTGTCGACAATCTTGAGCAGAACATTAACTTCTATTCAGCCATGTTCGGTACCGAACCAACGGTTAGTAAATCTGATTACGCCAAATGGGAGCTTGAGAATCCGTCAATTAACTTCGCCATATCAAATCGAGGCACGCAAACAGGACTCGATCATGTCGGCTTACAGGCTGAGAACGAAACTGAGTTATCTGATTTACAGGCACGACTTGAAGAAGCGGATATTAAAGGCGTTGCGCAGGACAGTACGGCATGCTGCTATGCCCGTTCTGACAAGTACTGGTCTACCGACCCACAAGGTATCGCATGGGAAGCATTCCATACGTTAGATACGGTACCGACGTTCAACGAAGCCGAGGCAGAAGAGGACACTGGTTCAGGTTGCTGTATACCCGTCACCACTCAAACCAGCTCTTGCTGCTAATAAAGGACTCAAACTATGTACAAATACCTATTGGGCATTGCGCTCGTTCTTTCCTGTCAGTTCGCTAACGCCTTCGAGCTAAAAACGGTTCAGGTGACTGATAACGTTTACGCTCTGGTCGGCAGTACCGAAGCGCGTACTGAAGAAAACCTGGGACTCAATAACACCCTGGGTTTCATTATTGCCAAACAAAGTGTGATTCTAGTCAGTTCGGGTACTAGTGCCGAGTCTGTCGCTGTGATTCGCAAAGCAATTAAAGCGGTCTCTGATAAGCCTATTAAACATGTCATCAACACCGGCACACAGGATCACCACTGGATGGGTAACCATCACTTCATTAAAGATGGCGCTAAAGTCATTGCTTTAGCAAAGACAGCCGCTTCACAAAAAGAGAATCTTGAATCCCAGCTCTCGCGACTAGAAATGGGTATCAAACAACAAATGAAAACCGTCAAACCAGTGCACGCAAATCATGTTGTTCAACAGGAAAAATACAGCGCGAACATAGATGGTGTTGATATCGAACTGTTATGGCCTGGCCGCGGTCACTATCACGGCGATGCAGTGCTATGGCTGCCTAAGGAAAAAGTCATGTTCACCGGCGATTTTATCTATATGGACCGTATGCTTGGTATCCATCCAACATCTGATGCCAGCGAATGGCAAAAGAGTTTTCATAAGATCATGGCTTACAAACCTGAACATATTGTTCCCGGCCATGGCATGCCGACAGACATCGCCGGCGCGAAACGCGATACGGGGGATTATCTGGACTGGTTAATAAAAAATGTGCGCGCTGCACAGGAAGACTGGAAAGAGATTGATGAAACGATAAGTGAATTATCTGATACACCACAGTTCAAACATATGATTCATTTCGACAGCTGGCACCGTCGCAATATTCATCAGACATTCTTACAGCTGGAAGCAGCAGGCTAACAGACTATTAAAAGGTTGAGCGCCAGCCGTGAACAACAATGGTCTTACCCTTCACAGCGATAAGGCCTTGTTCTTCCAGTTCTTTTAGGACGCGCCCTGCCATCTCACGGGAACAGCCGACAATATTACCGATCTCGAGGCGAGTAATTTTGATCTGCATACCGTCGGGGTGTGTCATGGCATCGGGCTCCTGACACAGATCCAGTAGCGTACGAGCAACACGTCCCGCCACATCTAAAAATGCTAAATCTGCAACCTTGCGTGAAGTTTTACGTAAACGCGATGCCATCTGGCCAACTAATGCGAATAGAACATCCGCATCGTCTTTCGCGACCTGACGAAATTTACTGTAACTAATTTCTGCCAGTTCACATTCAGTTTTTGTTCTAACCCAGGCACTGCGCTGTTCTTTTTCATCGAACAATCCCATCTCACCAAAAAAGTCACCGGGGTTTAAATAGGCCAGCACGATCTCGTGGCCATCCGGGTTTTCCATGAGAACACTCACCGAACCTTCAAGTATGTGATACAAAACATCTGGTTTTTGGCCAGCCTCAATGATGGTAGTTTTCTTGGGGTAATGATGTTTATGACAATGCGACAGAAAACGCACCACATATTCATCTGGTTTTTTAACCGGGCGCGGCTGCTTTAGTGGATCACCGATATGATATGGATCCATCGCAACAGTTTTTATATGGTCTTCAGACATGTCTCTCGTTAGTCCCCTGTATCACCCGCATTCATCATTTATTATCGGATGTGCTACTCTCTGCGCGCTATTCTAGCACTCATTTAATAAAGGAATACCATGAAAACGCAGGTTAAATGGCGAGATGGCGCCAGCTTCGTCGGCGAAACCGAAAGTGGTCACGCCATAGTGATGGACGGGCCACCAGACTTCGGTGGTAAAAACCTCGGCCCCCGTCCTATGGAAATGCTGCTATTAGGTCTTGGTGGCTGCACGGCGTTTGATGTTGTCATGATGTTACAGAAGTCTCGCCAGAAGATAGCGGACTGTATTGTGGACATTGATGCCGAACGTGCTGAGACCGAACCCAAAGTCTATACAAAAATTCACATTCATTTTAGTGTGTATGGTGAAGAACTTTCTGAAAAACAGGTAGCGCGCGCTGTTGAACTATCTGCAACAAAGTATTGTTCTGCATCTATCATGTTAGGCAAGACAGCAGACGTTACTCATGACTTTGAAATCATTGAAGGCCCATCACCCAGAACCCCAATGTCTTTATAACAATGAATGAACAGGAACTTCTCGATTTCGACCGCGAACACCTGTGGCATCCCTACACAGCGCTTGGAAGTAATGATCCAGTATTTCCGGTAGCATCAGCAGAAGGTTGCCGCATCACTCTCAAAGATGGACGTGAGCTCATCGATGGTATGGCATCCTGGTGGTGTGCAATACATGGTTATAACCATCCGGTACTGAATCAGGCACTGAAGGATCAAATCGATTCCATGTCGCATGTCATGTTCGGCGGCTTAACTCATGAGCCCGCAGTACAACTCGGACAGACACTCATCGACATAACGCCCAAACCACTACAGGCTATCTTTTATGCCGACTCCGGCTCCGTATCGATTGAAGCATCACTCAAGATGGCTGTTCAATATCAACAGGCCAGCGGACATAAAACTCGCAACCGTTTCATTACTGTTCGCGGTGGCTATCATGGTGATACCAGTGGAGCCATGTCGGTAAGTGATCCAGAGAACGGGATGCATAGCATGTTTAAAGGCATGCTCAATAAACAAATTTATGCTCCACGTCCGGTATGCCGCTTTCACGACAATTGGGATCAAAACGACTTCAATGCCATGGAAGATCTAATCGAAACACATGAGCATGAAGTCGCCGCAATCATTATCGAGCCAATCGTCCAGGGTGCTGGCGGGATGTGGTTTTATCACCCTGAATATCTGAGACGTCTTCGTCAGATGTGTAACCAGTTTGGCCTGTTACTTATCTTCGATGAAATTGCCACAGGCTTTGGTCGTACCGGTAAATTATTCGCAATGGAACATGCGGATGTCGTCCCTGACATCCTCTGCATAGGTAAAGCACTAACTGGCGGCACCATGACCATGGCAGCATTGATGACAACAAATGATGTTGCTCAGACAATTAACCAATCTGCCGCAGGGGTCTTTATGCATGGTCCAACATTTATGGCTAACCCTCTAGCCTGCGCAGCAGCAAACGCTAGCTTAAAATTATTGAAGAACAGCGACTGGCAAACAAAAGTACAAAATATTGAAGCAACGCTAATAAAAGAACTCGAACCAGCTCGACAACACAATAGCGTGCTTGATGTTCGTGTAATAGGTGCGATCGGTGTGATTGAAACTTACGACCCAATTGACCAGGCAAAGCTATGTTCTCAATTTGTCGATCAGGGTGTATGGATACGCCCTTTTAATCGATTCATATATATCATGCCGCCTTACGTTATTGAGCCTGAAGACTTAGCGACGCTTTGCCAGGCAATGCTAAAGGTGCTGGATAAATAGTATTAATATAATCCCGTATATCTGAAACCAATTAGAACTAACACAATCATCAATAAAATTCGAAGACCCTTCTCTGGAACAACCCGACTCAGGTATGGTCCTATTGCTGATCCAACAACCACTCCAATCATCAACAAGCCAAGCATCAAGTAATCAAGCTCAACGCCCAGCCTGACATAATTCGCTATCGATGTAAGGGAATGCAGTGTTATCGCTAGTGCCGTAGTACCTGCAATCACATACATGGGCAACTTCATGATTATACTCATGAACGGTACCAGTAAGAATCCACCACCAACACCGAGCGCAGACGACAGAACAGCAATACCCATACCGATGAAGAAAGGTAACAGCGGGTTAAAACTAAAGTCTTGTTTGCCGAATTCAAACGTAATTCTTTGTATTGATAGCAGGCGTTGTTTAACACCAATCTCGCAGACTGACTTATCTTCCTGCACATGGCGTTCGAAGCATTCCGCAGCACGCATGGCATTTGAGAGATCTGTTGATTTATTCCTGGATAACCATAACTGCCACCCCATCTGGCCTGCTATAAAAAACACCAACACTGCAAAGACTGGCTTGAAAATACTCATATCAGAAAGCCATATGGATGACAGGCTGCTGCCAATAATTGCGCCGAGCACACCACCAACACCCAACAATACCGCTAGCGAGTAAACAACTCGACATTGCTTCATATAAAGTGGCACTGCGATCAACGGAGTTACCAGTGTTAGAGACTGAGCCATCGGTTTAACTAAATTAGCGTCTTGTAAGCCAAACAATGTAATGAGACCAACAGAAGCTAGAATACCGCCAGCCGCACCTACCGTCGAATAGACAAGGCCAATGACTAAACCCCATACGAGCAATAGTGGAACAGACGCTGTGATATCGGCTACTTCAAAATACATTGAAACAGCCTAACACAGTACGATAAATTGAATAGCGCTCCTGAGCTGAGCACGAAGTTAATTTATTAAGTCCAGCGTTCGAAAGACAATCAGATGTTCTGCATCGACACCTACTTTAACTTTCTGACCGATATTGATATCCAGATGACTCGGAACCAGAGAGAGCAACTCATCACCGCCCGGCGTGCGTAAGGTATACATGATCTGCGCACCTTTGAAATGACGATCCGTGATTAAACAATCAACACCATCATCTACGTCGAGCAACACATCATCTGGTCGAAACAGGACATCTACTTTCGTACCAGGTGGCCAGTCATAAGCTCGATTACCAGATAAGATACCTAGAGATGTATCAACCGATTCGTGACTTGATAATACTCCATCGATTAAACGCCCCTGGCCTATAAAATCAGCGACAAATCGATTGGCCGGTTCATGATAAAGGTTGTATGGCATGTCCCACTGCATAATACGACCTTCATTCATTACTGCGACATGCTCACCCATAACAAAGGCCTCATCCTGATCATGTGTAACAAACAATGTGGTCGTTTGCCGTTGACGCAAGATTTCACGAACATCCAGCACCAGACGTTCGCGCAGATCTACATCGAGGTTGGAAAATGGTTCATCCATAAGAATTAGCGGTGGTTCGGGGGCAAGCGCCCGCGCGACAGCAACACGCTGTTGTTGCCCACCAGATAACTCATGAGGATAGCGATCAAGATAACCATCCAGACCAACCAGTTCCAGCATTTCTTCTGCTGTTATGCGTTGCTGCTTTTTACTTTGCTTGCGCAATCCAAAGGTAACGTTATCGGCGACCGTTAAATGCGGGAACAACGCATAGTCCTGAAATACCATACCAATACTGCGTTGCTCTGGCGGCACAGTCATTCCTTTGGATGAAATCACTCGACCATCTAGCACGATCTCACCTTTAGTGACCGGCTGAAATCCGGCAATCGCACGCAACACGGTTGTCTTGCCACAACCACTTGGCCCAAGCAGGCAATTCAATGTCGTGTCACGAAAATTCAGCGAGAAACTATCGACGATAGTTTCACCATCATAACCACAACGAATGTCTTTAATTTCGAGACTACCAGCCATATGAATTCCTAATGTCGAGCCGAACGCCTGACCAGAATGATAACAGGCAACAAACCAACCAGAATCAATGTGATTGCGGGTAATGCAGCACGCTCCCATTCACCTTCCGATGTCAGTTCATAGATCCTGACCGCCAGAGTATCCCAACCAAAGGGACGTAATAACATGGTTGCTGGCATTTCTTTCATTACATCAACTAATACCAGTAAACCCGCAGTAAACAAACCCGGGCGAAGTAATGGCAAATAGACTTTTAACATTGTCATTGTCGCCGATGCACCCAGGCCGCGTGCTGCTTCTGCCAGGCTATTTCGTATACGGCCCAGACCACTATCAATCGGCCCAAACGCCACTGCCAGAAAACGAACCATGTAGGCGATAACCAATGCAAATACGGTTCCCGTTATTATCTGTCCCGACACTTCAATTCCGACAACTGTCGCCATTGTCGTCAGGATATTATCGATACTGGTAAAGGTCAGCATCACCCCAACGGCTAGTACCGATCCTGGTAAGGCATAACCCAGTGTTGCAATATTCACCGAACTCTTAACGACGACATCATTGCGATAACGCTTGGTGAATGCCAGCACCATTGCACCCAATACGGTTAAGACAGCCGCCATCGCACCCAACATAACGGTGTGCCACAACAACCCCCAGTATCGTGCATTAAAATCTTCTTCAAAGACTTCCCAGGCCCAGATACCCAGTTGAATCAAAGGCAGGATAAACGCAAAAAACAACACGGTTGCAGAGACAAAAAATGCACCCCAACGTTGCCAGCCAGTTAAACGAAACCGGTGCACACGCGTTGTACGTGTTGCCTCGTGATATTTCGCCCGCCCACGTAACTGACGTTCAAAGGTTAACGCGATAACAACCAGCACCAGTAGAATCGACGCCAACTGTGACGCCGCCTGCAGATTAAACAAACCAAACCAGGCTTTATAAATCGCTGTGGTAAATGTATCGTAATTAAAAATAGCCACGGTACCAAAGTCAGCCAGTGTTTCCATTAGCGCCAAAGATAAGCCTGCAATAATAGCGGGTCGTGCGGTTGGAATACTGACACGAAAGAACGCGCCCCATGCACTTAATCCCAATGAGCGTGCTGCTTCTACTGTGCTATTACCCTGTGTCAGAAAAGATGATCGCGCGAGCATATAAACATAGGGGTATAAAACAATTGCCATCACAGTGATAACGCCGCCAGTTGAGCGCACCTCTGGAAACCAGTAATTACCGCGTCCAAACCAGTCGCGTAATTGCGTTTGTACTGGCCCGGTAAAATCAAACAAACCTAGAACAACAAAAGCCATGACATAAGCCGGTACCGCTAATGGCAGCATCAATGCCCAGTCAAAATGTTTACGACCAGGGAATTCGCACATGGTCGTTAGCCAGGCCAGCCCTACACCCAGTATCGTAACAAGAACACCAACACCCAGCACAAGCCAGAATGTATTTGCTAGCAAGTCACCCAGTACCGTTTGCGCAAGGTGCTCCCACACATCGCTCTCAGTCTGCATCCAGCCTGAAAAAACCACCAATAACGGAAAAACCACAACCATGGCAAGCATGATCGTGGTTATTTTCCAGATCGAAATGTTTAGCTTATTTGTCATTCATATCTTCATGACTGAATAACCGCTTTTACGCGAAGAGATTTTTTATCATGGCTAGGAAGTGGCGCACGGAAAACCGCAGTGTATAAGTAATACATGAGGATTTGAGTACGACACTGACAACGCCATGATGAAAAAGATCGAGTGTAAAAGTGGTTATTTATATGCGGCTCGATCCATTAACTTAACTGCCGTTGTCTGCAACTCACCCGCTTTCGCAACATTTAACTGATCCTGCTTGAACGAACCCCAGGCAGTCACAACAGCATCTGAAGACACGCTGGCATTAGCTGGGTATTCCATATTCAGGCTACCGAATATTTTCTGCGCTTCGGCACTGGATAGCCATTCAATCAGCTTTATTGCTTCTGCCTTATTTTTCGAATTCCTGGTGACACCTGCACCCGAAATGTTTACATGAACACCACGATCATTCTGGTTTGGCCAGAACAGTGCCAGATTGATGTTCGGATCTTTCTTTTGCAAACGACCAAAGTAGTAGGTATTCACAATTGCGACATCACACTGACCCGCAGCGACTGCTTTCATAGTCTTTGTATCGTTGGAAAATGGTGCCGTCGCCAGATTATCAACCCAGCCTTTCACAACCTGTTCTGCTTCTTTCTCGCCCTGTTGTGCAATCATCATTGCAACCAGTGACTGGTTATATACCTTCTTCGATGTACGCAGACACAAACGGTCTTTCCATTTGGCATCAGCCAGGTCTTCATACGTTGAAAGCTCGTCCGGCTTTACGCGATCTGTTGCATACACAATGGTACGAGCGCGAACTGATAAACCAAACCAGCGATTCTCAGCATCACGAAGATGCGCCGGAATATTGGTTTCTAATGCTTTAGATGGCATCGATGCCAGCACACCTTTGTTGGCCGCCTGCCACAGGTTACCTGCATCAACCGTGATCAGAAGATCGGCCGGAGAATTTTTACCCTCTGCGGCTAACCGCGCTAGTAGTGGTGCGGCCTTGTCAGTAATGTAATTAATCTCGACACCGGTCTTTTTTGTATAAGCATCGAATAATGGTTTTACGAGGTGCTCTTTTCGCGCGGTATAAACCACCAACTCTGGAGCAGCGAGTACTGCAAAAGAAGATAAAGCCAGGCCAGCTCCAAGAAAAATAGAAGCTAACTGTTTGAATGTTCGATTATTTTTCATGATTACTCCATCAGAAAACCGTAAATATCTTGACCACTTCCATGTGGGGAAACAAATCTTAGTGAGAATCGTTATCATTTGCAATAGCTTTTTCCAGGATTTCTAATGGAATCAACCCAGGTTATGCCGTTATCACCAATCCATGACGCACTCGAACACGATATTCGCGGATAATGTCCTCATGAGTATAAAGACCGAAAATGCCATCACGTGGACATGGATCAAATCCATCGCTTTTTCTCATAAACGTGAATTACTGTTAGCCAATATCATCGCATTACTGGGGGCACTGGCTGCCTTGCCAATCCCGTTGCTCATGCCGTTGATTGTTGACGAGGTTCTGCTAGAACAACCCGCGCAGATTGTGGGCTTCATCCAGTCGATTACATCGGACGACTGGCACGGCCCTACGACGTATATATTAATGACACTAGTCGCGACGCTCGTTCTCCGACTGCTGGCGCTTATCGCTGGTGTCTGGCAGAACCGCCAGTTCACCGTCATTGCAAAAGATATCACCTACAAAATGCGTAAACGCATGTTGCAGCATCTGCAGTGTATTGCCATGTCCGCCTACGAGACCATGGGAAGTGGTAGCGTGACTTCGCACTTCGTCACCGATGTAAATGCCATTGATCAGTTTATTGGCGAAACGGTTTCGAAGTTCATCGTCGCTGTTTTAATGGTAACCGGTACGGCCGCTGTGTTGCTGTTGATGCACTGGCAACTGGCCCTGTTCATTATCTTTATGAACCCTATTGTTATCTGGGTCACGCTACAGTTTGGCAAGAAGGTCAAAACACTTAAACAACGTGAAAACAGTGCGTTTGAATTGTTTCAGGAATCACTTGCCGAAACACTCGATGCTATTCAGCAAATCCGTGCCAATAACCGTGAACGTCATTACATCAATCGCGTGATCTCACATGCCGGTGAAGTTAAACAGCATTCCTCCAGCTTTTCCTGGAAGAGTGATGCAGCCAGCCGGCTGTCATTTACCGTTTTTCTGTTTGGCTTCGATACCTTTCGCGCTATCGCCATGCTGATGGTGGTGTTCTCGGATCTCAGCATCGGTCAGATGATGGCAGTATTTGGCTATCTCTGGTTCATGATGGCTCCGGTTCAGGAGCTGCTAAATATTCACTATGCGCTGTTTGCTGCCAAAGCTGCCCTGGGACGTGTGAACAAATTACTTGCCGCAGATCGTGAGCCGCATCATCAAACCTTACACAACCCATTTGAAAACAAAACCACCGTCAGTGTGCAAATTGACAATGCAGTGTTTGCCTACGGTGATGGGGACGATATTCTGAATGGCGTGTCGCTAGATATTCAGGCTGGTGAGAAAGTCGCCCTGGTGGGCGCCAGTGGCGGTGGTAAGTCGACACTGGTACAAGTCATTCTCGGTCTTTACCCGCTAAAATCCGGTCAGCTTAGATTTGATCAGTGTCCGGTCGAATCCGTTGGTCTGGATATAGTCCGTGAAAATGTCGCGACCGTCTTGCAACATCCGGCACTTCTCAACGATACGGTTCGGAATAACCTGACGCTGGGTCTGGAACGTGACGACGAGCAGCTCTGGCAAGCGCTGGACATAGCCCAGCTTGACCGGACTATCCGCGAACAACGCGATGGGCTGGATACCGTCGTTGGCCGAAACGGCATGAGACTTTCCGGTGGTCAACGTCAGCGACTGGCGATTGCACGCATGATTCTCAGCAACCCCAAAGTCGTTATTCTGGATGAAGCGACTTCAGCACTGGATATCGAGACGGAAAATAAGTTACACAGCGCCATGCAGGACTTTCTTGCGGGCCGCACAACGATTATCATCGCTCATCGCCTAAGTGCGGTAAAACAGGCCGATCGTGTTTTCGTGTTCGAGGACGGACACATCATCGAACAGGGTTCACACGACGAACTGATACAGGCCAATGGCCTGTATGAAAAACTCTATGGGCAGGGAGCCCATTAACTGGATATGGATAATAATTTCCGAGGAAAATTTGCAGCAGTCTGGGGCTTTGGTGGGGCCTTCGCGCTGATTGCCTTCGCTGTTTGGCGACTGACGCCTGTTGCGATCGAGTCGCTAACCTATCCTTTGACGACGTTACAGTGGACGGCATTAATCGCCAACATCATTTATATGCTGCATGCCGAAGGTTATAAGGGCTTCCAGCAAGCCTTCGCCCCTCGTGTCGCCGCCCGCACCCTATATATTCACGACAACCCAACCACGAAACGTGTCATTTTAGCGCCACTATTCATCATGGGTTATTTCGACAGTACCCGTAAACGTATGCTGGTGACATATGCCCTGACGACCATGATCATTACACTCGTCATCATTGTCAGGCAGATTGATCAGCCCTGGCGCGGCATTATCGACGCGGGTGTTGTTGCAGGTCTGATCTGGGGGCTAACGAGTATGCTGTATTTTATAAGACAGGCGCTATCATCGAAACCTTACAACTTCTCACCCGAGGTTGAAGAGCTCTCAACTCAGGAATAATGCGGTTTACAGATATTCATGAACCCACTCAGGTGGCTGGTTATTTTTACTGCAAAGTAACGGCGAAAGTTCGGCAAGCGCCTGACAGTAAACTTTGCGCTTAAAATCAACGACATGCTGCGGTGCATGCCAGTAATCGACCCACCGCCATTCTTCAAATTCTGGCGTTACATCACGATCCAGACAAACTCGATCATCGCCGCACCTTAGACGCAAGACAAACCAGTGTTGCTTCTGACCAATACAAAGAGGTTTTGAATTCCAGCGGATAAAACGTTTAGGGATTTTGTAACGCAGCCAGTCTTCCGTTGAACCGACAATTTCGACATCTTTCGGCTTAAGCCCGACTTCCTCATAAAGCTCTCGAAACATCGCTGCACGGTGTGACTCATTCTTGTTAATACCGCCCTGCGGGAATTGCCAGGCATCCTGACCCACACGCTTACCCCAGAACAACTGCCCATTACAGTTGCTGAGAATAATGCCCACATTGGCGCGATATCCGTGTCGATCAATCATCCTGATATTTTTTCATACTTTGGGAGTAAGAAAAACGTTGTATCGACCTGATTCGGAAATTAGCTTGTCGAATTTGTCCAAACCCGTTAACTTTCTCATCCGTTCACAGGCATCAAGACCATGACTCTCGCAATTTTTGATCTCGACAATACACTGCTTGCGGGCGACAGCGATTATAGTTGGGGCCAGTTTCTGGTCGACCACCAGATCGTTGATGCCGAGTATTACGCAGCTGAAAACGAACGTTTCTATCAGCAGTACAAAGAGGGCAAGCTGGATATCTACGAATTTCAGGCTTTCTCACAGAAGCCGCTGACCGAGCATTCACTTGATCAACTCTATGCCTGGCGGGAAGAGTTCGTCCGCGATTACGTGCTACCGATGATTACCGACAAGGCCCGAGAACTGGTTGAAAAACATCGCGCACAAGGCGATACCCTGCTGGTCATCACCGCAACTAATCGCTTCGTCACTGAACCAATTGTTAAACAGTTTGATATTCCAAACCTGCTTGCTACCGATCCAGAAATGGATGACAGCGGTTACACCGGACAAGTTGCCGGCATTCCCTGTTTTCAGGACGGTAAAATTGAACGACTCAATTTATGGCTCAAAGAGACTAATGAATCTTTGGAGGATGCATGGTTTTACAGTGACTCAAACAATGATCTGCCATTACTTAAAGTGGTGGACAATCCCTGTGCAGTTGACCCAGATGATACTTTGAAAGATTATGCCAAACAGAATAAATGGCCGGTGATTTCATTGCGCGATTGAGCTTGCTTGCCGAGACTTGCGGCATGTTATACATTCAGCCTGGCTTAACTCAGGGATCTTGTCTTGGCAGTGGTAGAAAAAAAGCTTTTACTAATAGATGAAGACCCGAGCATCATCCAGCTTGTTGAAACACTACTAGCCGATACAACCTATAAACTTTATTCAACAACAGACAAGTTTGAGGCCGTCGTTCTTGCGAGAGATAAATCACCCAACACTATCCTGCTTGATATGACACTTGCTGAGGTTCAGGATAACTCTCTACTTGGACTGCTTAGAGATGGTGATGGAAATAGTATACCTATACTTATAATGACTGACTCTCAAACACTTTATGAGCGCACCATGCGCAGCCGGCGACCTGAAGATGGATATATCAATAAACCTTTTAGCCGTGAAGAGCTACTCGATGCTATCGAAACACAGCATAAATGGATTGACCTGATGAAACAAAAACCGGAAGCATAGATAAACTACAATCAGCAATCTAAATACTAAATAGTTACCGAATTTTATATCCCGCATGACAAGCCACACAGGCACTTGTGACATTAGCTAAAGAACGATATGCCTCAGCAGCATCTCCCTCCTGTGCCTTGCGTGCAAAGCGACTGGCGGCTTTATGCATGGATGTACCGATCTGCCCCATTTCTTTTGGCATAACCTTACCCATATGGCTTGCACCATGATCATCCAGCGAACTCATACCTAATCGTTGCTCTGCAATATCTGCCGCTTTATCGTTTTCGCCTGCACCCATCGCTATCAATATCTCATTTATGGCCGCCAGGTGGTCGCGCATATTCGACATCATATGGTTTTGCATCATTGGCGGCATTTCAACCAGTTCGCGTGTGTCCTTGCCGGCTTGAGTATTCAGGCTCGTGAACAAAACGAGAAAGAATAGTGATGAAATTACTAATTTCATAGATCAGTCCAGTAAATGAGTTTTAAGGTTATGAAGGTCTTTAACAACTAAAGCGGCATTATCAACGTAATCTTTCAGCAGTTGCTCATCGTCGATTGTAAGTGATGCTTCAGCACCTTTTTTCTGCAGTATTTCAGCCATATCAGCAAGATCCATCGCACCGACAGATCTCGCCGCTGATTTCACGGCATGTGCGCTATGTTTCACTTTATCTGCATTTCCATCATCAAAAGCGACTTTGGTGTCATTAATCATTGGCGGTATTTCTTCCAGCCAGTCATTAATAATATCAACTGCATCCTGCGCATCACCGTCGAATCCCTCTACAAGGTTTAACAAGGCTTCTGCCTGTATGACCTCCAGATCTACCGATCTAAATACACTCGATAAAGTCGTTTCTGTCATTAAGACACCATTTACAGTTTTTTCATTTGAGCACGATAATCAAGCACCAACTCGTGCTGTTCCCCAAGAATAGCAAATATTAACTGTAATGCATCCACCGCGGCAGCATTTCTATATTCGGCATTGATCTTCAAAATTGAAAAGAAGCCCGCTAACGCATTTGGATAGTCATCATTCAATGCATTAAAAGCAGCTAATCGATAGCGACTTTCACAATCATCGGTATCAGCTTCAATCGCGGCCCGCCATGCTGAAGCATCCGGATTATCGCCAACCTCAAGAATAAAACCGATCTGACCAAGCAAGGTTTTTACTTCTATATCTGCTTGCTGTTCTTCCGAGATACTCTGCAAAGTCTCGGCTGCAATATCAGTTTGCCCTACACTGAGTAAAAGCCGTGCTTTAGTAATCGGCAAACGTATATTTTCCGGGTCATCAGTAATCGCGTCATCCAGTTCGGATAAAGCCTCTTCGATATTACCCTGCTGATATAGCGTAAACGCTTTATTTAGAATTTCATCAGACGCACGAGGAAGATAACGTTTAATAAAAGACTGTAGATGACGTTCATCCTGCGGTCCCTGTAACGTTTCAATAACAACGCCTTTATGAAACAGCTTTAAGGTTGGCAGGCTAGTGACACCATAGTTTTTTGCCAGCTTACTCTGATGTGATGTATCAACCTTAACAAGTGCCATATCATCCTGAAACTGCTCAGCCAGGTTCGCCAATAGCTGATCATGCTGTTCACAATCAGCTTGTTCTGCGGCGCAGTAATTAACCAGTACTGGCGTATCAGATGAGTTAACTAATACAAGTTCTTCGAATGTATCACTGTCGACAGACTGTATAACTGCACCCACTATACTTGCTCTTCCTGAAGACCAAGCTGCTTAATTGTTTCTGATTTACCCGGGTCGGTAATAACGGCCGTATGGATCTTATCTGCCACCAGATACTCACGAGTAATTCGACGTAAGTCATCCAGTGTCACTTTCAGTAACCTTGAACGGAAGCGTCGACGTTGTTCTGGCGTACGACCATGACGTTCAGCATAAAATGCAGCCACCGCTTCACCTGCCGGTGAACGTGGTCGATCCAGTGCGCCGATCACACCCAGGATGGCTTCTTCAAGTAAACGTGGTTCATGATCATCACTATCTTCTAATAACCAGTCCAGCGATGCACGGTAATCATCTAATGTTTCGCCAAGACGAGGGTCACGATAAGAATAAAACCGGAATGCTGCTGCTTCATTGTCATAACTTGCACCGCCACCATAAGCACCACCCTTTTCACGAATTGCTGTATGCAGGAAGCTGTTTCGCAAATAACCGCCGAGCACCGTAAATGCTGCAGAGTCTTCATGATCTGCGGATACCGCTGGGTAAGCGTGAGAACAAAAATTTACCTGAGTACTGGTCAACCAGCCCTGTTGTATATCGCTTGCATCAACTAACGGTACAAAAGGTGTTTGCGTTGTATCAATAGCAAGACCATCATGCTGTCGTATCTGCTCAACGAATGCATTTTGAAATCCAGATAACTGCTCTGCCTCTCCAACTATCAATATCTCACGATTAGCTTGCGCCATAATTACTCGTATACGAGACAGCTTATCAGCAAATGCCTGTAATGCGTCATCCGACTTCAGCGCGTCATCAAGCTGCTTAATCTGACGTACTGCTTCCAGACCATCCCAACGATGATTTAACGCTGCATTTGGTGATATTGATGCACTTGCTGCCATCATTGCCAAACTGTGACCATGACCTGTTATTGACGACTCGTGATGCGAACGCTCCTGAGCAATCAATTCTCTTAAACGCGGCAGCTCATCAAAACGAGCCTGGTCAAGTGTCGTTACCAGTATATCCGCTAGCGATGAAGCATTACGGTTTAATGCTTTACCAGATAGAATAAAGC
Organism: uncultured Gammaproteobacteria bacterium; assembly: GCA_942491945.1. GTDB lineage: Bacteria > Pseudomonadota > Gammaproteobacteria > JAJDYQ01 > JAJDYQ01 > JAJDYQ01. The sequence goes on from CALODD010000012.1 coordinate 22,370, forward strand.
TGACATTCGCCTTACCCATATCCCGTATATCACTACGGATGGAATGGCGTGCGCTCACACCTCCCGTCACTGCAGCATGCCATGCCGATGTTTGCAGATAATCGCGATCACCTACACCTACTTCAACCATGCATTCACAGAAGAGTGGAAAAACATCGAGTAATTCCTGATCCATCTCTGGCACATCAGCAACCACATGTGCATAAACCAGACCATTCGTTGCCGCGTTATATCGAGCAAACGATACTCCATCGACAGTTTCTTTTTCACACGGTGTAATACGGATATCCGGATTAATGTCGTCCAGTGTTACCTTCGGCAACATCTCAGGGTCATCCTTTTCTGACTGACGCGCTTCCAGCTTTTGCGTCATATCAATAATGTCTTTCTTTTGCTGTTCATCCAGTTGAGCTTTTAGCTTCACCAGACGTTCACGTTCTGCATCAAGTTTTTTCTGACTTAAGGTTTTATCCGGCGTCATAACCATGCGCACGCGATGTGGGTTATCTATAAGGTGTTTCTTCACTAATGATTTTATAAAGTCTTCATTCTGAATATCCTGACGTAAGCGTTCCAGAACAGAATCAAGGTTAAGTACTGCTGCAGGTTCACCACCATGCAATGCTGCTGGCAGGGCATTTAACATTAGTTTCAAACCAAATGGATAACCATCACCACCTATTTCACGTTGAGAGAGTTCCAGTTGGTGCAAGATTGACTCAATCTGTTCACGAGGCACGCCATTTTCTGCAACTTCCTGTACGACATGCATCATCATGTTTTCGATCGCATCGGCATTTTCAGCCTTTGCGCCTTCTACACCTGCGCAAAAAGTAAATTCTTTCGCATGATCATCAAGACCACATAAATCAGAAGGCGCTGAAGCGAGATCCGTGGTTTCCAGTGCCTGACGAAGTGGTGATGCACTATTGTTCAACAACACTCCGGATAATAAGTGCGCATTCATCAACTCATCCAGCTTCGCTGTCTCTCCAAGTAACCAGCCCATCACCACATGCGAACGTTCACTCGGGTCTTCATCACTATCAAATGAATATTGTGTTTCACTCTTTACCGGGGCCTGTAAACGAATCTCTTCATCAACCATCAAACGTTCGCTCTTTTCCTTAAAGCGATTCAGCGCCAAAGATTCAAATTTTTCCTGATGTTCAACCGCTTCCATGTCACCATACGTTAGAAACGTCGCATTAGACGGATGATAATGGTGGGCATGGAAAGCTTTCAGTTGTTCCCAAGTCAGATCAGGAATATCGACAGGCTCACCACCTGAATTATGGTGATAGGTTGTAGTAGGAAACAAAGCCGATTGCAGTGCATGACTTAAGACACTGGTAGGTGAACTCATCGCGCCTTTCATTTCGTTAAATACTACACCTTTAAATACAAGGTCAGACTCAGCATTAGCCGGATCTTCAAACTCGACTCGGTGACCTTCCTGTAGAAAATCCAGCTGATTCAGGTTCGGGAAGAATGTTGCATCCATATATACCTGCAACAGGTTATCGAAATCCTTTCGATTCTGAGAGGCAAACGGATAAGCCGTCCAGTCACTGCTGGTAAATGCATTCATGAAGTTGTTCAAAGAACGGCGAATCATCATGAAGAAGGGATCTCGCACCGGAAATCTTTCACTACCACACAATGAGGTATGTTCCAGGATATGCGCCACACCTGTTGAGTCCTGTGGCTCAGTCATAAAAGCGACCATAAACACATTATTATCATCTTCACAGCCCAGGTGTAGGTGGCGTGCTCCCGTGATTTTGTGTTCGTAATCTTCCACTCGCAAATTTAATGCGGGGACAAAATCTGATTTCACCAGTGTAAAGGCGTCGTGACTCATAAGGATAAAATTCCGGGATAAAACAGTTAGAAGATAATCAGGGTCGTTTGGTTCAATTCAAGGCTTACTTCAAACTCGCCAGCGCAGACTGCTGTTCCTGCGGTGTCAGCTGCTGTGAAAGCTTATGATAGGCATCAGCAGCAGCGTCATGAAATGCGCGCGCCTGAGCAAACAGTGCAAAGGCCTGAAGCAGGTTTTTCTGAACTCCAAACCCCTGTTGATACATCAGACCCAGGTTATATAAACCATCGGCAAACTTATCATTTGCAGCCTGTTGAAAATATTTTAGTGCCAGCGGTAGATCCTGTGGCACATCACCACCCTGCGCGTAGAGTAAACCCAGGTTATTACTGGCTTCGGCCATGCCTTTGTCTGCTGCTTGCTGATACCAGTACAAAGCCTGCCGGGCATCCTGTCGAACACCCAAACCTTCATCATATAAAACAGCCAGATTAAACTGGGCATCCTGATGCCCCTGCTTAGCAGCTTTCTCAAACCAGATTGCGGCCTGCAATTGATCGGCTTTTACGCCATGGCCACTATCGTAAGCTGTGCCCAGGCTAAATTGTGCCGCTCGATCGCCTGTCTCTGCTTTTGCGCGTAGCGAAGCCACATCGGCTTCAGGATTAGCAAAAACATTACTAACTGAAATGACTGCTACGATGAACGCAGCGAGAAATAAACGTAAAAAAGGCATTTTACAGATCAGGCTGCAGCACCCTCAGAAGATTTACGCAACCCAGGCAACCAGTGCTCAAGCGCCATAAAGCCACCAAACATCAAACCCACAAAAAACAGGTCTCCCATCAGAGTCATCTGAAAGAACGGGATAGCGGCTATGTAGCAGGTCAGCAGCCCATCAATAGTCAGTGGGTAATAACCACCGACCAACCAGATACCAAAATTGGTTACCAGGAAGAACAACACTGATGAGATGAGTGACGCACTAATGATAATGTGTCCACATAAATACCGAGACATCCAGATTCCGATGCCTGCAATCAGTGCAAACGCGCCATAAACGAATATCATCGTGTTATGGAAACCCAGCACCATGTCACCAATCAGCATCGCAACCAGAGGAATGATCAAGGCCAGCTTGCGATCAGCCAGATAGGCACCAGAGAACAATGCCAATGCAGCGATTGGCGATACGTTAGGAATTCCCGCCATCATCAAACGCGCCACAACAGCAGCCAGAATGATCCCAATAATTGTTTGCTCTCTCAGCTTCATAAACCTTCTCCGTCAATTAGCTGAGTATATCTCGTGTTATCACTGCATCACAGACCCCGATTCGGGCAGTAACGCATGAGCCAATCCACAGCAATCGTATGGTTTAGACGCGATTTACGCCTGGGTGACAACCCCGCACTCAGCTATGCGCTTGAAAAGCATGATCAGATTATCCCTCTTTACCTGCATACCCCTGATGATGCAGGCCAATGGCAAGAAGGCGAAGCCAGTCAATGGTGGCTACATCACAGCCTGAATGCCCTACAGCAGGATTTGCGTCAGCTCGGAAGCGAACTGATCATCAAACAGGAGCATTCCGCCATGGTGGCAATAGAGAAGCTTCTGAATGAACACGGTATCGATGCTATTTACTGGAATCGACTTTATACACCCTGGGCAGTCGAGCGCGACCGCAATATCAAGCAAGCACTCATAGAACGAGGCACCGAAGTGAAGAGCTTCAATGCCAGCCTGTTACTGGAACCACATCAGGTAACGAAGTCCAATGGCGAACCCTACAGAGTATTTACGGCCTACTGGAAACAATGCCGTGCGCACGGTATTCATCAGGCCGAATATCCGTACCCCATACTTATTCCATCGCCAGAAATCACCTCTGGAATAAATATCGAATCCCTGAATTTACTCCCCGATGACAAACTGGGGTGGGACGGTCAATTCTATCAACACTGGCAGCCCGGAGAATCCCGCGCCGCTGAACAGTTACACAGATTCATGGACTCAGCTATTAACGAGTACGACACTATGCGAGATCGCCCTGATAAAGCCGGAACATCACAGTTATCACCGCATTTGCATTTCGGCGAAATCAGCCCTCGCACGATTATTAATCATGCGGATCAGATGCTCGCCGAACGATATCCTGGGGCACAGCAATCAATCCATCGGCTTATGAGTGAAATTGGCTGGCGAGAATTTGCCTGCCATGTGCTTTACCATTTCCCTGACACAGCTACAGAATCAATGAATTCAAAATTTGCGCACTTCCCCTGGCAAGAAAATGGTGAGGCTTTGCATCGTTGGCAGCATGGACAAACTGGCTTCCCCATTGTCGACGCCGGTATGCGCCAACTCTGGCAGATCGGCTGGATGCACAACCGCGTACGCATGATCGTCGCATCCTTTCTAACTAAAAATTTGCTCATCCACTGGCATGAAGGCGCGCAATGGTTCTGGGACACGCTAGTCGATGCTGATCTGGCCAGCAATTCTTTAGGCTGGCAATGGGTTGCTGGTTGCGGCACCGATGCAGCCCCCTACTTTCGTATATTCAACCCCGTATTACAAAGCCAGAAATTCGATCCGCACGGTAATTACATCAGACAGTGGATTCCAGAGTTATCCGGACTCGATAACAAACAGATTCATGAACCCTGGAAGTATGAACATGGTGCTGATTATCCTGCCCCAATAGTTGATCTGAAAGAAACTCGTCAACGAGCCCTGGATACCTACCGAAAACTCACTTAATTAAAACTATAGGGCTTAGTGCTTCATCAAGACGATGAAAATCATCTCTCCCGTTGCGGGAGAGAGAATCTAATCAACCTAGAAACGAATTCCTGGTGTTTCAATCGTCAAACCATTGCTTCGATGGTACATAAACAGTTCAAGGTTTACGTAGCGATCGGCACCTGGCTTTGAGAATTGCGCACGCAGCAGATTTTCACACTGACGAAAACGCTCATGCAGTCCATTCACACGCTGGTTCTTTAAACGAAACGCTGGATAACCATTCGGCTGGCCCTGCGATAGTTTTTGCGCACGCAGGTTTATACCAGTGTAAGTCTCATGACAGTGAGAACACTGCATGTCCATCTGACCGGAACGGCTGTAAAAGGCTTCTTTACCTTTTTCATAAAAAGGCTTGATTGGGCCGTCGATACTGACGTTGACCTTTTCACCTTTCGCAAGATTACGTACAAAGGTCTCCAGTGCGATTGCTGGGCCACCTTTTTTGTCGTACTTCATCTTTTTATTACCCAGCTGATTCTCTGAGCACATATGAATACGACCTTGTAGTGAGACAGGCTTCTTAACCTTTTCGTCGTAGACCGGGTAAGCCGCAATATTCTTTACGCTTAACTTCTCGGCATCTTCACCGTGACAGCTTGCACACGACTTACCGTTCTTACCTGGCTTATTGAACAGCTCGTGGCCTTTTTCAACCAGCTCATAACCACCATTTAGAAATTCATCGTCTTGCATTTCCTGAGATTCTGGACTGATAAATTCAAAGCCTGACTTTTTCTCAAAAGCGTAAAGCGACGTCGAAACTGCCAATACACCAGCAGCTAATAATGCAATATTATTAATTTTCATTGTTATCCTCCGCCTACTTGAACGTCATCAGAAATGCGACAACATCTTCGACTTCCTGAGCCGTCAAGATAGTTTTGCCTCTGAATTTCTTCTTCACGTTGTTGTAGTGTTTCCAGTGACGATAATATCCCGGCATGATCGTGACGGGGTTCACCTTCTTTTCGTCGGCAACACGCAGGCGAATCATGCCTTCGGTGTATCGAGCAGCCAGGCCGATAAGTGGAGGCCCAATTTGCCCAGGAAAAGCGGCATCAACATTTGGCATTAAATGACATGCGATACAGTTACCTTTCTTACGATCAACGACCAGTTTCGCGCCGTTTTCAGGGTCTCCAACCTTGCCACCAATAGGATCATTGATTGCAAAATTTTCGACTTTCCACTCGTAATATGGCTCTTGTTTCTTCTTGGCGTCTTTTGCTGCCAATCCCAATGATGAGAATGACAGAAATATCGCGACAAGAAGTAATGGTAATAACTTCAAGTGTCCCTCCGGATAATATAGTTATAGTTAGTTTTTCCGGGCGGGAATATCGCACACACTCATATGAAACGACATATCAGAAAAACAACGTTTCATAACTTAGATTAAGTTTATTCAGCTGCCAGCTAAACAGTCCAATAAATAACAGGTTATCCGCGTGTATAAACAGCCCGGTAAACGCAAAGGGTAAGTGGAAGCGGGCTATTTTTAGGTTTTATCCCCGATTAGCGAGAACAGATTATTAATCAACATCAATACGTCTTCGCGACTGCGAGCATCGACGGGGAATACCGGAAATTCTTCCTTGCGCGATTTAAGAAATTTTTCATAATCACTGATTTCCGGTGTTGCTGATTTATCAGTATGAGTCACTCCGATAACAACCGGTGTTTTTCTGATTCTGAAATTAAAATAATCCAGTAGCTTGCCGAGGCCCGACATGGGTTGTTTCTGGCGATTATCCACCAACATAATAAAACCAGCCGCATCACGTTCCATTAATTTCCAGAGACTGGATGGTTCTTCACCAGATGTACCATACAGACGCAGCACCAGCGTTTCATCGAGTGTCATCTCGCCGTAGTCCATACCCACCGTCGTCAATAAACCACGGTCATCTGTCGCCGTCATGGGCTGCAACTGATTGACGGTTTTTATCGCTGCCGTCTTCCCCGCACCAGCAGAGCCACAGAGAATAATTTTGAATTCCTGTTTTGACATAAACAGCCTATAACTCGATGTCGGTCATAGCGTTTGCCTCGGTACTCATATCGTCCATGACATTCGTTAACATAGAACCCTGCGCCAGATAGGTACTATTCACCAGCACATTCATTAATTGCTGTGAATCATCAATACCTCGTGCGACCAGCTGGCCACCACACCCTTGCATCGCGTCTAACATCGACTTTAATGCGCCATCTTCAGACGTACCGTTCATAAGCTCCGCTTCGGCCACGCCAGACAGTTCCACAAAATCAAAGATTTTATGCTTTTGCACCTGTTGAAAGATATCAGCCCGGTCGACATCGGTAAGGCAAAAACGAACTCCGCCATGTTTCTTCAATTCGAAGAAGTATTTCGTCAAATGCTGAGGCTGTTCAATATAGTCATTGATATCAACTCGAAAGATCATTGACTGACCAACCTTACGACCTTCGAATTTCTTTACCAACTCATGCAGTCGCTCAAAGAAATGACGCCGCTGGATAGAACGTGAAACAGGTGTAATCATAAAACCCGCCTGAGCCGCGCCATTCGCCTTACTAAAATCGGTTGCCAGCTTCATCGCCGTCCGACATATAAAAAAGTCATAGCTCGCAACTGCTTCTGAACCATAGACTCCGGCAACCACATCATTAGCGGTCAGGGTATTACCCGCATAGTCGTGATAGCGCGGCAATAAATCATAAAAATATTCTTTACTTTGATCCTCGTTATTCAGCAACAATAATGGGTGGTACTGCATATCAAAGCGATCACCTTTAATGGCTTTTTCGACATCAATCGGCTCAACACCTTCATTCGGCATGCCACCCAGTGCAACACTTTTTTCCTTGATCTGGATACGATAGACACTGGTCTTGCTCAACTTGTCCTCGTTGGTCTCACGAGGGAATAATTGCGCCGTGTGGCCACCTTTTATCTTGGCCGCTTTAACCGCAGCTTCTGCACGCTTCAGTGCGACTTTCAGCTCGGTCGAAGACTCTTCAATGATCACCACACCAATGCTGACCGTACTACTGACGAAACCATTGGTCGTTTCCATCTGCTTCTTAAGTGCCTGATCACACAAAGCCTTGCCAGCCGTCAGACAGGATTGATCTGTTACTTTGCCACGCACGAAAAAAGCAATCGTCGAATCATTCCAGCGTACCCACTCATAGAAAGGAAACATATTACTCGCCAGGTGATAGGTCACCTCTTCAATCCCCTGCATGACACTACCTACAGTGATAATGCCGCCGGACTCACGAATTTCTTCGACGTTATCCATTTCCAGATAGAACAGTGCCACATGTTCCTGGTCTGCCATTCGAATGGATTCCTGCAGCTTGTGTAGAAACTGCTTTACTGCGGTATTACTTTCAAGCACGCCCAGGTTTTCGCTGGTTCGAATATTGGAACGAATCATCGCTACCAATGCGTCCGCTTCCAGCCCCTCTTTGGGCAGATAATCATCGGCGCCAGCTTTCATCGCCTCAACGGCAACTTTTTCAGTCCCTTCCCCAGTAACCAGGATCGTCGGAGGGAAACCCGGCATTTTTCGAAAGCCGGTCAACCAGTCAACACCTGAGTCCTGACCTTCACCCAGAAAATAATCGAGGATCAATAAGTCGTAATCAGACCAGTTAAAGGATTTACCCGGGCGGCCACCATCGTTGGGGTCATACATGTCCAGCTCATATTCAGGACAATGCTTCTGAATCATCCGCGACACCATCTTCCGGAACAATTTGGAATCATCGATTATGAGAATCTTTTGAGCCATCTGATTATTATGATAGTTATACTTTACATCTCTTAGAACCGATCATTTTAATCACTAAAAATTATAATTACACGAGTTAAACGCTGCATATCTGGGTACTTTGCGTTAATTTACAAATAACTAACCTTAGAATGAGTACAGTAGTCCTTCATCGATATAAGTCGACATACTAAATATGGTTAAAAATAACTCACAAAAAATACAGGTCGGCATCAGTAGTTGCCTGATTGGTCAGGAAGTTCGTTTTAATGGCGGACATAAATTCAATGCATTCATTAACCATCAGCTGGGTGAATACATGGAGTTCCTGCCCTATTGCCCAGAAGTTGCCATAGGACTTGGCGTGCCGCGCGCACCAATACGTCTGGTGAAAGATAAAGGCGAAATTCGTGTTCAGGGCACCAAAGACCCATCACTGGACGTTACAGAGAAATTACACCGTTATGGCAAAAAAATCGGCACACAATCTAATCAACTGTGCGGCTATATTTTTAAAGCCGGCTCCCCCAGCTGCGGTATGGAGAGAGTGAAGACATACAACACTAAAGGGCTACCACTAAAATCAGATGGTACCGGGGGTTTTGCGCAACAGATCATGTTGGCTCAACCAAACATGCCTGTGGAAGAAGAAGGCCGACTTAATGACCCAGGGCTAAGAGAAAATTTCATTGAACGGGTTTTTACCTACTACCGATGGAAAGAACTATGTTCTTCACGACTCACACCTGCAAGACTCGTTGACTTTCATAGCCGCCAGAAACTTTCCGTAATGGCACATAACCAGGCAGCCTATCGACGCTTAGGCCAGCTGGTTGCCGATGCCGGTAACCGGACAATGAAAGAACTGGCCAACGAATATGAAACTGAACTCATGACCGCCTTAAAAAAGCAGGCAACACGTAAATCAAACACCAATGTGCTGCAACACCTGCAAGGATATTTCAGCAAGTCCCTTAGTACGGTTGATCGACAGGAAATGACGCAACTAATTGATGATTATCGAACGGGGCTAATCCCACTCATCGCCCCGGTGACTTTAATGCGGCACCATTTCCTCCATCATCCTAATGAATGGGCGCTCAGCCAGACTTATCTTGAACCTTACCCTGTCAGCTTAAAACAGGCATAGCATTGGAACAGCAACACTACACCCTGCACCGCACATTGCTTATTGGCCTGATTGGAGTCTTTGTTTTACTCGCTCTCTATGCCATTTACCAACTCAGAGAAAGCTTCTACATTCAGGAGCAGCTAATCGATGAATTTATGCAGCAAGCAAGCAAAACCCAGGCTGCAACCGACATGCAGGTCCGAGCCTATGAACGTTCGGATCTGTTATATGCCATGCTGATTGAACAAGATCCCTTTGTACGAGACAGCCTTTATCTTAAATTCGAAAAATCAGGTCAGGGTGTCGCGGACGCACGGCGGCGCTTTGACGACTTCGCCTTACATGAAGGCGAAAAGCAGGCCCTGAGTAATCAACGTGTCAACATTCAGCAAACCGAGATTGACCAGGAAAACATTGTTGATTTACTCCAACGAGATGAAACCCAGCAAGCCCAACAGCATATGCAGCAGACAACGGTTGAAATTCAGAACCGCGTGAATCATAACTTTGAAGTGATTCGTCAACTACAGTACGAGGCAACCGATCAGTCGATCAAACAGGCTCGCCTGCAGCTCAAGGACACTCTGGTTGGCTTTGGAATATTACTCATCGTAGTCACCAGTATCTGTATCTACATCGCTATCTCGATGTATCGTAAGGTCATCACACTCGCCGATGATTTAGTAGAATCCAATACGCAGTTAACTCACGATGCCAGCCATGATGCCCTCACCCATATTTACAACCGACGTCATATGAATCAGCTCATTCAGCAACGACTGGATGACAAGCAGTACAATGGCTATATTTTTAGCATCGACCTGGATAACTTCAAAGCAATTAACGACCAATATGGTCACTCAACTGGCGATAAATACATCATCAAAATAGCGGAGCTATTGAGTAACATTATTGACCAACATGGCCAAATAGCTCGTTATGGCGGCGACGAATTCATTGCTCTGACTAATTCCGATCAAAATCCCGCGGAGATTGCGGAACGCATGCTAGCTCTAAGCCAGATATCTTTAGTTATTGATTTATGCAAAACAAATATCTCGATGAGTATCGGAGTCGTACGTCTTACCTCAAATATCACCACACTGGATCAGGCGATACGACTGGCCGATGACACCATGTACGAAGCCAAACGTAACGGGAAAAACCAGTTCATTATTGCGTCATAACGCCTTTAGCGGTTCTTCATCAAAGTTAATTCCTGCCCAGCCCATCTGCATAAACTGCCGAATATTGGCATGATCACTTGCATCAGGGTGCTGCAATACATCTTCACGATAATACTGACCAAAGCAGGCCAGCGTTTGGGCTTCATTCAGCTTATGTAAACGAGCAAAGGCAAACAGCTTACAGGACCCTTCATTACTCCCCGCCTCATTCACCACATCGCCGTTAGTAAAACGAGTCGGGGTATATTCGTAATGATCGGCTATCAACTGCATTAAATCATTGAACTCAACTGCTTCATGCTTGTCGTAAAGCTGACTCAAGAACGTTTGTATCGTCATGGTTATTGTAATCTCGTAATTTTTCGTAATGGATCTATGAGTGATTCAAGCCCATTAATTTTAATTTCCAGACATAACGCCATCAATTCACCTAACTTACCTTCCGGAAAGCCCTTCTCAGCAAACCATAGCAGGTATGCTTCGGGAAGATCGATTAACACTCTGCCCTTGTACTTGCCAAATGGCATTTCCATTTGCGCGAGTTTGACCAGGCTTTCCTTGTCGTCAGGATTAAAATTCATGAATGGTCAGAAAAAATATCGGACGGCTTGCAAAGGGCAAGCATATTGTCATAAGACCATGCATAATGCACCCGCATGAAGTCGGATAGCGCACCTGTTGTAAAAGATCTCGTCCTGATTGGTGGCGGTCACTCGCACATTGCCGTACTTAAAATGTTTGGCATGAAACCGGTGCCGGGCGTCCGCATCACACTCATCACCCGCGATGTACACACACCTTATTCCGGCATGTTACCCGGCTATATTGCTGGACACTACGACTATGATGAAGCCCATATTGACCTTCGGCCATTATCCATTTTCTCGGGCGCACGATTATTTCACACCACCGCAGAAAAAATCGATTTTGAAAACAAGCTAATTCACTGCACAGGCAGGCCGCCTGTCAAATACGATACTCTATCAATTAATATCGGCTCTCGTCCCAATGCCAGTGACATTGAGGGCGTTGATGAACACGCCCTGCCAGTTAAGCCCATAGACCGATTCCTGCAAGGCTGGGAAACCATTGTTGATCAGGTCACCGAAACAAGAAAACCGTTCAACTTATCCGTTGTTGGTACTGGTGCAGGCGGCGTTGAAATGGCGCTTGCCAGTCAGTTTAGATTACAGAATACGCTACGCAAGCGAGGCAAAGACCCGGCTTTATTAAGTATCAACCTGATCGGCTCAAACGCCGAGATACTACCCACGCACAATAAACACGTACGCAGTAAATTTATGCGCGTACTCAAAGAACGCGGCATCAACCTCTATACCAACAGCACAGTTTCCAAAGTCACATCGGACAGTGTTCATATCAAGAATAACGCCATTGCTTCCGATGCAACGCTCTGGGTCACTAATGCGTCGGCACAACCCTGGCCCAATAATTCAGGACTCGACACCGATGAGCGCGGCTTTATTCAGGTCAACGACTATCTGCAATCCACCAGCCATCCCGATGTCTTTGCCGTTGGCGATATTGCAGCAGTAGTTAACCACCCACGCGAAAAATCGGGCGTGTTTGCCGTACGACAGGGGCCACCACTCACTGAAAACCTGCGACGCTATCTGCGTGGTCAACCACTCAAAGCATTTACCCCGCAAAAGAACTTCCTTGGCTTAATCAGCACCGGCGACCAGTATGCCGTTGCTTCACGCGGCGGATGGTCAATGGAAGGAAAATGGCTATGGGCAATAAAGGACTGGATCGATCGTCGTTTCATGGAAAATTTCAGCGACCTGCCTGAAATGACAACAGACAATGAAGCAGCCTTTGACACACAACTTGCAGATGCGGATGCCATCAAAGAACTCTCGGTCATTGCCATGCGCTGTGGCGGCTGCGGCGCCAAGGTTGGTAGCACCGTATTAAGTCGCGTCGTCAATAGACTCACCGACGAAAATCCTACACAACGTGACGACGTCGTCGTTGGGCTCGATTCACCGGACGACGCCGCCATACTCTCTGTCCCTGAAGGTCACGTCATGGTGCAGTCGGTCGATTACTTCCGAGCGTTTATTGACGATGCCTACACCTTCGGACGCATTGCTGCGAATCATGCACTTGGCGATGTGTTTGCCATGGGTGCCGAAGCGCAGTCGGCACTGGCGATTGCCACCCTGCCCTATGGGCGGGAAGAAATCGTCGAAGACCAGTTGTATCAGGTCATGTCCGGCGCACTGTCCATCCTCAATGAATCCAACTGCGCCCTGGTCGGAGGACATTCCAGTGAAGGCGCGGAACTGTCATTCGGCCTGACAGTGAATGGCATTGGTAAGACCGAGAACATGTTGCGTAAAGGTGGTATGCAGGCAGGACAGGCTATCATCCTGACCAAACCGATTGGTACAGGCACCTTACTCGCCGCCGACATGCGCTCCAAAGCCAAAGGCCGTTGGGTGCATAACGCCATTGATCACATGCAACAATCCAACCTGATTGCAGCACAAACCTTAATTCAATATAACGCCACTGCCTGTACGGATGTGACGGGCTTTGGCCTGCTAGGACATCTCATTGAAATGACACGTGCCTCTGAAGTCCACGCCACCATTAAAACCTCAGCCATACCATTACTCGATGGTGCAACCGAGTGTATTGAAATGGGCGTCTTCAGCTCGCTACAACCACAGAACGTACGACTTCGTAGAGCGGTTGTAGATAACGGCTTTGATCGTGAGTCTGCTATTTACAGCCTGTTATTCGATCCGCAAACTGCCGGCGGTTTACTGGCCACGGTACCACTAGGAAAGGCAGATGACTGTATCGAAAAATTACAACAGCAAGGCTATACACAGGCCGCGATGATTGGCACCATTCATGAGGAAAATCATCAACTGGAAAGTATCACATTAACTTAACAACTATTACCTGGTTCGCCAGCAACGATTGGACTGTCTCAAGCAATTTATTTGGCCAAATTGGCATTGTAATATTGGCATCAAAAAAGAATGATCTTGCCCTTCATGCAGAGATGGTATCGCATCAGTAGTCACTGCGATCTATGCCGTTTTCGGCCACAAACAACAGAAGTTTATCTTTGTATCAATAACCTCTGTCGTTGAATTTCGATTAGTTTGATGTCTTTTATATAGACAACTCAACTATCGTCTGATCCAGTGGTTTCACAATTTTCCAGCTCACTAGCATCATCAATCATCACAGAACTTGTTATAGGCAAAGTAATCCAGAACTGACTTCCTCGCCCCACCTTACTTTCCACGCCAATTTTTCCTGACATGCCTTCTACAAGCTTCTTTGTGATTGATAGACCGATACCCGTTCCTTGTACCTTGCTATTTTCAGCTCCGAGCCTTTTAAATGGTTCAAACAACTCCTTCATCCGGTGTTTTTCTATACCTGGACCTGAATCACTCACTTTAATCTTCAGTTGGTCTTCACCATGTCTTCCACAACTCAAAACCACCGAACTACCCGCATCGCTATATTTACAAGCGTTACTAAGAAGATTAATTAAACTTTGCTTTAAACGCCTATAGTCGGCCTTTACAAAAAATTCGCATCCACATTCACAATCAAAACTCATATCAATATTGTTTTTTTCAGCTAGTGATGCAAGCAGCATAAAACAGTCTTCGACCAATGGACGCAAGGGCACACGACGTATGTTGAGCTCGATTTCACCACTTTCGATTTTTGCCAGATCAAGCACATCATCTACCAGCTCCAGTAAGTGCTCACCTGCATTCATCACGTGTCGTAAACTTTGCTCTTGTGTAGAGTCAATCTTTGGTGATACCAACATTAGATCCGTAAAGCCAATTATTGCATTTAAAGGGGTACGTAATTCATGACTCATGCTCGATAGAAAACGATCCTTTTCCCCATGAGCAGCCTTCATTTCGGACAAGGCAACTTTTAGTTTATTATTGTATCGACGCTGCCAGAGGTACCAAAACACAACGGCCAACAGTAAAAATAAAAATACAGCCCCATAAGAAAACAACATAAAACTTCGTTCTTTATTCATTTCCTTATGATCTTTCTCAATAGAGCGCATTGATAATTCAGTAATTAAATCACGCTGTCTGGCCATTGATGAATTAACATTATCTAGCAAAGGAGGTAACTTATTATTAATAATATCGTCCGCATCATAATCTTCATCTATTCTCAATTTTTCAGAGAGTTCTAGCTGCATCGGATATGAGGAAGACATGATTGATTGTTGCTGATCCAGCATTCGTCTTTCCTGATCGGAAATATCAAGTGCGCGCAGCCTACTCCGAAGGCTATTGAAGTCGACGGCCAACTGGGAATGTTCCAGAAATAATTCATCTCGAAGAAACAGGTCTTTAGTAATAGCCATTTGCTGAATCAACCGCTGCCGTTGGTGCATCACCAATATCTGCTCGTTGATAAGAGCTATTTTCTCAAACTCATTGTAAATTCTCTGCTGGTATTCGTTATGCAGCTTTTCGTTAGCCCCCCAACTTTGCATTGCAATCACAATTAGGATCACGAGCGAGAAAACGAGCGCAAGAATACCGACTATTTTCATTTATATTATTAATCCAGATAGCTAGAACCGAGTCTGCTATTGAACTAACCCCATAGATTTGTGTACGAAATACCATTATTGATTTTATGCATATAGAGAACAACAGCATTCACAATTGTTAACATATTTGTACATATTGGCTACATATAGTACAAATGAAACTATTGTGACTGAATTATTGTTATAGCAATCCATGGAACAAGGTTGAAGAGAACAATTGTGAGCTTATAAGCCATCATGCCTGCATAGTGCATGGAATCGAATCGATGCCGGCTGATTTCAAAAAACTGGCTATGTACACGATAAGTCCAGTCATGCGCCAGCGTGATAAAGAATAACCACCAGAGCAGTACCCCGAAGTTAATCACCGTACACCACATCAATACATCGCGTAGTTCAGTCAGAGTCATTGTTTATCTCCTGTGCAATCACCTCTTTAAAGTCTAGTTGAAAGATGGAGTTAAATATTGATCCAGAGCACAGTAGGAATAAAACACTATCGATCGTATTTTTAGGATATTACGATATTTATTTACTATTTTATTAATTATATATTTCTCTCTAAGATGCACTCACTGTTTTTAATCTTCCTCAGGAGAAACCCATGTTAGAAAACCGCGAAGGCCAACGTATCCCCGAAGTCACCTTCCATACCCGTCAGGATCATGACTGGGTCGACGTTCCGAGCAAAGATCTGTTTGCTGGCAAGACTGTGATTGTTTTTTCGCTACCGGGCGCATTCACCCCGACTTGCTCATCCACGCATGTACCGCGTTATAACAAGCTGCAACCGGCGTTCAAACAACACGGCGTTGATGAAATCATCTGTGTTTCAGTAAACGATACATTTGTTATGAATGAATGGAAGGCTGACCAAAATGCTGAACGCATTACCTTCATCCCTGACGGCAACGGTGATTTCACTGACGGCATGGGCATGCTGGTCGATAAGGATGATCTGGGTTTTGGCAAACGCTCATGGCGCTACTCCATGCTGGTGAAAGATGGTGTCATCGAAAAGATGTTCATCGAACCAGATGTTCCCGGTGATCCCTTTGAAGTATCTGATGCCGACACCATGCTGGGATACATCGCGCCAGATGCAGATAAGCCCGTTGACGCAACTCTATTCACCCGTCCAGGATGCCCATTCTGCGCTCGCGCCAAAGGTATGCTGAACGATGCCGGCATTGAGTACGAAGAACTGCTGCTGAATCGTGACTACACAGATCAAACACTGCGTGCAGTTGCAGGCGCTGAGAGCGTGCCACAGATTTTTATCGATGGCACATTGATTGGTGGTTCCGACGATCTCGAAAACTGGTTAGGCGATAAGGTTGCTGCTTAACTAAATGACGTGGCGGCATTGCCGCCACGTTTTCTAATAAACCGCCGTGACCTGGTAACCACTACCCTTGAGTTGCTCTAGCACACCCTTTTCACCGGGCAGATGCAACGCGCCTATCGCAATAAAGGCGTTGCCTTGCTCTATATGTGGCAGCATACGATCTACCATAACCTGATTACGGCTATCGACTAAACGCCGCTGAATTTTATCCTTCAAGGCATCATCAACTGACATATGTGCAGTCGATACCTCATCTGCTAGCTTATTCAAATCACGTTGTAGGTAATAACGTTTTACCCGTTCAAACTCGTCATCCGCCTGACTTTCCGCTTCATCCAGCAGAGAAGACAATAACGCAATCTGCTCCTGATCACTTAAACCATCATAGACCTCAGCCTGCTCGTAGGGCGTTTCCAGGCCCGCCACCGGTTTGTTTTGCATCGTCGCCAATATTTGTAACAGTGCGTCCTGAAAGACGCCCTGTACTTTTTCTGGGGCATTGAGCTGCATATAAATAGCCCACGGCTTGAGTAGATTGGTGTACTGACGAGGAATGCCACGTTTAGCCATGCCAGATACGGCCTCGGCATGAATCAGGTTATCGTTCAGAATCTCCCGTAGATTTTCATCCTGATCCAGCACCATGGCACGCTGCATTTTTTCTGACGAAGAACGATCAGTCTGCATCTCAACAATAAGCAGCCGACTACGATGCAATGCCTTCCTGACACGAACAGGTAAATCCAGAATGGCTTCGTCGTCTGAATGAAACGTACCGAAGACATAACTCGGTGCGGCGCCATCACGCTGCACCTCCCAGAGAATGCCTTTATAGAAATTGGCCTGCGTATTCCCGGTAACCATCACCAGAGACAAACCGAATAACAAGTACATCATTTTCATAAAATACATGCACTTACAGTATAGACAGGATTGGTAACTTTTCTGAAATATTTAAACGATCGATTTAGAAACTATAGTAATTCGATAACCTACCCTATAATCCTCCGATGCCTGCATCCCGCAAAAAATCACTGCTTGATGAAAAATCTGCACTTGAGCGACGCCTACGGGAAATTAATGACGAATTGCATCGGATGAATCACCCGGTCGATCGAAATCCACTACATTCCGGTCGCCATAAAGCCCTGCCACCAGATACATTACCACCATCGGTTGATCGACCACTCCGCGAAATCATTATCAGTATGCTCAGTGAAACTGGCTATATGCTGACAAACACCAGCATACGTCAGCTTTACGAAGCACAGTTTCAGCAGGGGCTCGCCGCATCAAGGCTCGGCACGTTATCGCACGACGAAGAACATCGTAAAAACAAACAAATGACCACGGTGTATGGCCTGACACATCCGATCCAGATGGCTGACAAAGAAATCACACCCGTGAAAAATATCTGGGCTCGCTCCGACTGGCCACTGGAAAAACGCATCTACCTGCCATCGACACCACGGTTATTAAATCTGTATTTCCTCGACTGGTACATCACGGTCTTAAGCAATAAAAAACATCGCTATCTAAAATCCCCTGTGATGGAGAATTACATCAAGGGCATTGTCGTTAATCTGGGATTGAACTCTAAAATCACATTCCCCTTCCACACCGCGCAAGTGAAACGTATCGCAGTACAGGAAATCGAGCGTGCACACAGCGAAGAAGAAAAACAGTTCGGAAAACTAAGATTCAAGATACTGGCCAGACACCGAAAAGATAAGCAAAACTACGATCCGATTATGGACGCCAGAACGGATTTTGGCGTTTAAAGCCAAATCATTTACCTTCTAAATAATACATAACAAATTAGCAGAACATACCCAAAGGAATACAAACGATGGATACAAAACAGGCAATCGAAACTCGCCGTGCAGTTAAACATTACGATGCAGAACACCGCATGACAGATGATGAAATTAACGAACTATTCTCGCTTGCCGTGTTGTCACCCACTGCATTCAATATCCAGAACTGGCGCTTTGTTGCCATATCAGATGATGAACTACGACAGAAAATCAGAGCCGTCGCCTGGGATCAGGCACAAATCACCGATTCCTCCCTGCTGGTTGTGCTCTGTGCGGATTTAAAAGCATGGGAAAAAGAACCGGGCCGCTACTGGGTCAACGCACCACAGGAAGTACAGGACTTCATCGTACCCGCAATTGACGGCTACTACCGCGATAAAGATCAGGTACAGCGCGACGAAGCCATGCGATCATGCGGTATCGCGGCGCAAACCCTGATGCTCGCGGCTAAATCAATGGGCTACGATACTTGCCCGATGGACGGTTTTGATTTTGAACAAGTTGGTGAGTTGATTAACCTTCCTTCAGATCATGTGATCGCCATGTTTGTTGCGATTGGTAAAGGCACTAAGGAAGCATGGCCTCGGGGTGGGCAGCTTAGTCTTGACGAGGTAGTGATTAACAACCAGTTTTCCTTATAGTTTACATGCAGACTTTGATGGCTAATTTGGCTAACATCGCCAACTATGTAGAAGACATTACCCGGAACAAACGATTACCTGACAAGAAACTATGTTTTGAATACGCATTTATCCCTTTTACCCTTAATACCGTAATACAGCGCAAAACTGCGCCGCTTATTAACAAGTTAGGTTTCAAAAGGTAGAGGAAGCCTGCAATGGCAAAAGAAAAACGAATCTATACGAAGTTCGATTCTGGAAATGACAAATTGGACTATGCGTTCTCGTACAACGACGTAGAGACCGCAGAACTTCATAAGAAGTTGAATGGTGCAGCAGCAATTACCGAGGATGATTTGCGGCGCGTGTCTCTTTGGAAGTTGGACAGAGTACTATCTGTCTCTGAGGAAACCTTAGAAAAGCTCCAAAAGCTGTCGCAGAAAAAATCAGTCACTTTGCGAGATCCACTTGTAAAGGAAACAATCGAGCTGCTTGTTTTACCCCAGGGCATTGGCTTCCCTATGGCTAGTGCTATCTTGAAATTCATCAACCCAAGCGTCTTTCCAATAATCGATGTAAGAGCATATAGGGCATTAACTGGAAAAAAGCCTTATTACAGCACCTACACCTACGATAAATACATTGAGTATGCTGAAGCATTGCATTCGCTATCCAGCAAGCTGAAAAGGCCATTGAAGGAGATAGATGAGCAGCTCTATTGTTTTGATGAAGCCAAGAACGGAAAAATATGAACCTAACAAGGCAAATTCACGCAGACCGCCAAAAGCTGCGCCGTTCGTTCCTCGCTATGCAGCTTTTGGCATCCAGTGATTTGCGGCGTTAGGCTTAAAAATGACAAAAGTACTTTTGCGTTCATTGCTGATTGCAGTAGTGGTGACACTATTGGTTTCACCATTTTTAGGAGGGACTGATGTCGCATTCGAATATTGCAAAGAAATTGATTATGACGCTCAAGAATGTAAAGAACTTAGAGAAGCGAAGGATTCAGGGGCTTATGACCTAGTTGACTTTATAGGGTATGTTTCTATCTTCCTTCTATCTTTTTTAAGCAGCTCGCTGGCAGGTCTGTGGGGGCATTTCGCTCGGCGTGATAAAATGCCTAATAAGGCATTCAGTTCGACGCCAAAAGACAGCGCGAATTAACTAGGCGTTAAGTAATGATTTTCTTAAGCATCAACTCCCAACCTTCAAACTCAGCTTCTTCTGTAAAGCTAGTTTTCAGTGGTTGCTGCTGTGCAAGTAACGAAGCTAAAAATCCTTCATTCTGTTCCGCTTTCAACATCAATTCCGCCAATGCCTGCTCATCCCCAACTGGGTAATACCCACCATAGTCTTTTCCCAACAAACCAATACTGCCATCGATATCGGAAGCCAGTACCGGTAGGTCTGCCATTACGGCTTCGGAAACTACATTTGCCCCGCCTTCCATATTCGAGGGCAATATCAATGCGCGCGATCGTGCATAGACCTGACGTATCTTCCAGTGCGGTACTTCACCGTACCAGTGGTAACGCGGATTAATCGGCATTTCATTTTCAGCCTTAGCGGCCCATTCATCGTTATGTGCTTTACCGAAATGCAGGATGCGTATGCTGCTTTCTTTCGGCAACAGACGTGCAGCATAAGCCGGACGCATAGAGTCTTTTTCTTCTCTCAGATGTCCGGACACGCATAAATCAAAGGTGCGTTTTCTCGGTGGCTGTCGTTTGATCGGTATCGCCGACTGTTTGATCACTGTGAGTTTTCTGGCATATTTTTCGGGGATCGCTTTGTGCGCCAGATCATGTAGTGCCACCAGAT
Source organism: uncultured Gammaproteobacteria bacterium (assembly GCA_942491945.1). Classification (GTDB taxonomy): domain Bacteria; phylum Pseudomonadota; class Gammaproteobacteria; order JAJDYQ01; family JAJDYQ01; genus JAJDYQ01. The sequence continues at coordinate 43,280 of CALODD010000012.1, forward strand.
GGTCTGCCACTTCAATCGAATGCAATGTCACATCACGATCTGAATGGATGAACCGGTACAGGTCGGTGCCTGTTAGAGCCAGTATCAGTGGTCGATCAGGATAGCGTGCTTTAAATGCTTTGATCGCCCCTGCGCTGCGCCAGGCGTGTAGCGCGATCATCATATCTGCGGAACTTCCGTCCCAGTCGGTGTCTACTTCTACTGTATGACCCAGCCGCTTCAGGATTCGCCACCACCGCACCGCTGTTGCCCGATTACCGGACAGGGAACGTTTGCCTGCGGGGGTGACCATGAAGATTTTCATTTCGAGGGTTTCATTATGTTATTGTTTCGAAAGTTGTTCCTAAGTTATCAGTAAATGACACCAATTACTAAATCTGAACTCGCCGAACAATTACGTGATGCACGTAATCGTACCTTCCAGCTCATGGATGGCCTGTCACTAGAACAGATGATGGGCAAAAAAGGTCTGGCGACGATTAACCCTCTGCCCTGGGAGATTGGTCATACCGCCTACTTCCATGAGTACTGGTGTATTCGCCAACGCCATGGCCTGCAAAGCGCACTGCCCGATGCCGACGAACTTTATGATTCCATCAACATCGCGCATGCAACCCGTTGGGATTTACCGCTTCCGGAACTAAACGACATCCATGACTATATGAACCAGGTTCAGGTACGTGAGCTACAACTGCTACAGGCCGAAGACGAAACCGAAGAGGCGTTATACCTCTACCGTTACGCCCTGTTCCACGAAGACATGCATACCGAGGCGTTCACCTATACACGCCAGACCATGCAGCATCCGGCACCGCCCGTTCAGCCTGCGCCAAAACCGACTATTGAAGCTGGCGCATTACCGGGCGATGTAACCGTACCGGCCTGCGACTATACGCTCGGCGCATTACCTGATTCCGGCTTTTGTTTTGATAATGAAAAATGGGGACATACGGTTCATGTCGACAGCTTTGATATTGCTCGCGCTCCCGTTACCAACGAACAATATCTGGAGTTTGTAGAAGCCGGCGGCTACAACAACCAGGATTACTGGGACGATGACGGCTGGCAATGGTTACAGCAACGACAGCTCGGCCATCCGGTTTACTGGCGGAAAGATAATGGCGAATGGCAAGACCGTCTGTTTGATCAATGGCGTTCGCTGCCAGCACATCAACCCGTGATCCATGTCTGCTGGCATGAAGCGCAGGCCTGGTGTCGCTGGGCAGGTCGTCGTCTGCCGACTGAGGCTGAATGGGAGCTGGCAGCGTCGGGCCCAGATAAGAAAACCTTTCCCTGGGGCGATGAGCCGCCAACGGAATCAACGGTGAATATGGACAGTCGTGTTATCGGTTGTATCGACGTAGCTGCATTGCCGGAGGGTGATAGCCCTTACGGTTGCCGTCAAATGATGGGCAATGTCTGGGAATGGACAGATACCACCTTCGCACCCTTTGCTGACTTCACGCCAGATATGTACGGCGACTATTCTCAGCCGCTGTTTAACATCACCAAGGTATTACGCGGCGGCGCATGGACAACCCGTTCACGTATGTTACGTAACACCTGGCGTAATTATTACGGCCCAGACCGTAATGACGTTTATGCCGGCTTCAGAACCTGTAGAATATAATTATGTGGGAATTACTCAGTAAAGAGCGGAAAATTCTGCTCGGCGTCACCGTTGTCATTTTTATCGTTTCTGCAACCATGATCTGGCAAACCTATCAAACCATGCAAATCTATAATGCAGCCGATGATATTTGCGCCGCAATCAAGCCAGACACACATTTTAATGAGCTTGTTACATACGCTCGTTCTAATAACACCGCACTACAGGAACTATCCTCGGACAAGCTGCAATTTGGTTTTTCGTCGGGAACCAAAGAAAGCTGTGGTTGTCACATCATCATGCAACAAGATCGAGTGAAGCATGTTGAACCGACATTTTGCATTGCATCTTAGTTAATAACCTATAACAAATAAGGATCAATTCATGATATTCCGTAAGACCGCTCTACTTGCGGCAGCCATGGCTGGCTCGCTGCTTCTATCACCCGCCCATGCTGCCAAGGAACTGGTGTTTTCTGCCATTCCGGATCAGGATGAAACTCAACTCAAGAAGCGCTTTAACAAGGTAGCGACTTATCTCAGCAATGAATTAGGTATCCCTGTGCGCTACGTACCCGTGAAATCCTATTCTGCGACGGTTACGGCCTTCCGCAACAATCAGGTACAGCTTGGCTGGTTTGGTGGTCTTTCTGGTGTTCGCGCCCGCCTGCTGGTTCCCGGTTCTGAAGCCATCGCCCAGGGTGCTGAAGATCCGAATTTCACAAGTTACCTGATCGCGCATAACAGCACTGGTCTAAAAGAATCCAAAGAATTCCCGAAAGACATCGCGGGTAAGACATTTACCTTTGGTTCCAAGGGATCAACGTCTGGTCGACTGATGCCTGAATACTTTATTCGTGAGCATATGAAGAAAACCCCTGACGAGGTTTTCTCCAAGGTTGGCTTTAGCGGCAATCATTCTCGCACCATCGCACTGGTCCAAAGTGGTGCATATGCCGTTGGCGCAACCAACTATAAAGTCTGGGACCGTGACCTGAAGGCCGGCAAGATTGATCCGAAGAAAGTCTCTGTGATCTGGAAGACACCAGGCTACCCTGACTACCAGTGGACGATTCGTGGTGATGTCGACAAGACCTGGGGTAAAGGTTTTAAAGACAAGGTTCAGAAAGCGTTGCTGAATATGACTGACCCTGAATTACTGGCGACTTTCCCGCGCAGCAAATTCATCCCGGCAACCAATGCGGACTTCCAGCCTATTCTGGATACCGCGAGAGAGATTGGCGTCATCGATAAATAAATCGACGCATGACCTCTGCAGCCCTGATTCAGTTAGAGTCCGCCCAGGCTCATTATCAGGGCGAGCTCGCCCTGCATGATATTGATCTGCAGGTACATGAAGGTGAAAGGCTTTCGTTAGTAGGTCGCAGCGGGGCAGGAAAATCTACCCTGCTGCGACTGATCTACGAACAACACTCCAATGGCACCGCGCTGGTGCCGCAAGATGAAGGACTGGTACAGACGCTATCGGTCTATCACAACGTCTACATGGGCCAGCTGGCCGCTCACCCCGTCTGGTACAACCTGTTCAATCTGATTAAGCCTTTCAAACAACGCGTCAGCGAAATCAATCAAGTACTGGAGCGCTTACAACTCGAAGCCAAGTTGTTCGAACCGGTTGGTCAATTGTCCGGTGGGCAACGTCAGCGTACGGCGGTTGCTCGCAGTCTTTATCAGGGCGGCAACTTATTGCTGGCTGATGAGCCTGTTTCAGCGGTCGATGAACATCAGGCACGTTTGATTCTCGATGCCCTGTGCGAAGATTTTTCTACTGTGGTTCTGGCATTACACGATATCGATCTGGCTCTACAGTACAGCGACCGTATTATTGGATTACAGGATGGTCGCATTGTTTTTGATGAACCAGCCGGCGATCTCACCACTAACGACTTAATGCCGCTCTACCGCGGCGAACTCAATTGATCCCACGCTTCCGGCATTCTGCCCGTTGGTACGTCAGTGGGTTGTTAATTGCCATTGCTGTTGTTTGCCTACCCTTCGCTGATCTTTCGATTTCAACACACGATCCCTGGCATGAAGTCGGCCTGTTTTTCAAAGGCCTGTTTTCACCTTCATTCGAAAACATCGATGAGCCTTTTGATGCACTATTACAGACCGTTGCCTTCGCATTCCTCGGTGTGGCAATGGGCAGCGCCGTTGGCTTTTTGCTGGCTCTCATCTTTCACTGGCGTATCGTTCGTGTCGCTTGTGCTTTCGTAAGAGCCATACACGAACTGTTCTGGGCACTGATCTTTTTACAGATATTCGGACTCCACCCACTCACCGGCCTGCTCGCCCTCGCAATTCCTTATGCCGGGACATTCGCCAAAATCTATTCCGAGATTCTGGAAGAAAGTGACCACAGTGCCTACGACCTGATACGTCAACAAAGCGGCCACGTCGCCGCATTCTTTTACGCACGCCTGCCGGATGTCTGGGTGCATTTCAAAACATATACGTCTTATCGACTCGAATGCGGATTACGTTCCAGTACCGTGCTCGGCTTTGTCGGCCTGCCAACATTAGGCTACACCCTGAGCACCGCGTTTATGGAAGGACAGTATTCCCAGGTCTGGGCATTACTGATTATTTTTTACTTATTGATCGCAAGCATTCGCTACTGGGTACGTCCAGGGCTATTACCCATTTATCTGATTGCATCACCATTCATCATTGCCAACGACAGTGAGATATCGTTCGATAACGTACAGCGTTTTTTCACACAGGACATTATCCCTTCGCCGATATTGAATAACGGTTCATGGGATTCGATCTGGCAGTGGTTTAGCGACCTGTGGACGACACAGGCCATGCCCGGAATTATTAATACCTTACTGCTCAGCCAGATCGCGCTCATCGTCACTGGTGTATTCGCACTACTACTTTTCCCGCTAATTTCTAAACAGTTTTTCAATCGACCAACACAACGTATCGGTCATTTCGTGCTCGTCATCATGCGCTCCACTCCCGAATACATCCTGGCGTTTATGTTGTTGTTACTCTGGGGCCCGTCCATGCTGCCAGCGATACTGGCACTGGCTTTACACAACGGCGCTATTATCGGCCATCTCATGGGGCGTTACACAGACCACCTGTCACTCAGGCAGGACAGTAATACCGGTTTTCTGAATCGCTATGGTTACGAAGTCATCCCACGCGTCTACGGCCAGTTCTTAGCATTTATCTTTTACCGTTGGGAAATCATTCTGAGGGAAACCGCCATCCTAGGCATACTCGGCATTGCCACACTGGGTTTCTACATCGACAGCGCAATACAGGACATACGCCTGGATCGAGCAATGGTGCTGATTCTGATTACAGCGATGTTGAATATATGCGTTGATATGATTTCACGTGGTATACGGAAGCGTTTGAGATTGAGTACGACTGCAGATTGCAGCTAAATTATTCGTAGGGCTCTACGGCCGTCGCCTGAATCGAATACCCCGTATCACCAAGTTCATTTTCAAGGCGTTCGATAATCATTTTACCTTTCACCCAAACTGTATCGTAAAGCTGAAACTTACTTTGCTTGCCCGTCACAAAGACAGTTTGATTGGCAGGTGGCGGTGGCACATGAATACAGGCGCCAAAGTAAGGCACTAAAAGAAAGTCGTTCATCTTTTCATTGTCTGCATCAAGCGGTACAACAAACCCGGGTAACTTCACCATCTTGTTATTGAGGTCGTCAACCACAGGGGCTTTGGCGAACATTTCTTTTACCTTTGCCATGGCTTCGTCGATACGCGGATCATCGTCTGCGATGTTGCCGGCATTGATCTCCGCCAGCAGTTCTTCGATTCGATAATCTTTTGGCATCAGATCATCCCATTCAAGCTCTTTGTATTCACCATCACTTTCTTTTCTTGTTTCTGTCTGTTCTTCTTTCGAATCATTCTTGACGGCACTGATGGGCGTGTTCAACGGCATTGCCAGTTGTTCTTCACCTGTAGCTACCGAAGGATTTTCCTTTGGCATTGAGTCTGTACTTTGAGTTGCTGCGGGTTCTTCACTGCAGCCCTGTATAAACACTAGCAACGCGGTAACAAATATAAACCGATAAACCATTTTCATAATTAAATCCTAATCGACATTCCGTCGGCTAATGAATAACGATATGCGCGCCATGCTGGCACACAACCGACTACTGTTCCGATAACAATAACACCTGCCATGATCAGTAGTTCATTCTGCCCCGGTAGGCTCATGGACAGGTACAGGCCATACCAGGTTTCGAGCAATGGTTGTATAGCAAACTGTAATCCATACAGAGCTAACACACCGAGAATGACACCACTAACGATGACAAAAAATGATTCACCCACCAGCAAGGCAAAGATATGCAAGGGGCGAGCACCAATCGAACGTAAGATCGCCATTTCGCGTCTTCGTTCATTCAAACTCGTTAATAATGCGGTCAGCATACCAATCAGGCCGACAATCACCACAAATATGGCAATTACCAGTAATGCATTTTCAGCGACTGCCATTAAGTCCCATAATTCCTGCAATGCAATACCGGGCAGGATGGCTAGCAAAGGTTCTTTCTTATATTCATTAATCTGGCGTTGTACCTTGAAGGTACTTATTTTCGATTTCAGTCCAACCATAAACGCCGTAATCGATTTAGGCGTCAGATCGCGATGGCGCGCCTGATCCGCTGTAAGGTTTAAACCCGGCAACGGTGCACCGGCCTGCCAATCCACATGAATTGCTTCGATGGCCTGCAAGCTAACAATAACTGTTCGATCCGTTGGCGTGCCTGTCCGTTCAAGAATCCCGGAAATTGTAAATGGCTTGTTGTCATGTCGGGTAAACTCAACATCGCTGGCACCGTGCGCCAATGTGATCTTTTGACCTACCTTATACCCAAGCTTGTCAGCAACTTCAGCACCGACCACTGCATCATATAAATCACTGAACACTTCTCCTGATTGCACTTGTAGTGAGCGCTTATTTGCATACTTATAGTGCTCAAAATAATCGGCTGTTGTACCCATCACCCGATAACCACGATGTGAGTCACCCAGTGCTATCGGCACCGTCCAGTCAATTCGCTTATTTGCTGCGATTTCCTGATAACTTCGCCAGTCGATATTATTGGTGGCATTGCCAATACGAAACACCGAATACAGTAACAGCTGTACCGACCCGCTACGAGCACCGACGATTAGATCTGTTCCAGAGATGGTATTGGTAAAACCAGTACGCGCCTCATTGCGCATGCGTTCCACACCGAGCAACATCAACACTGAAAATGCAATCGACATCACCGTTAGTGTGACCGTTACCTTACGATTGATCAGACTCTTGATCGCTAGTTGCAAGATAGGTGTCATAGCTCCTCCTGCAAAGGTGCACGATTGATGTCCTGCATATCTACGTAGCGATCAAATTTATCTTTCAGCGATCCATCATGACTCACAAAGATCAGACTACTACCCTGCGACTCGCATTCACGAAACAGTAAATCAACAAAGGCCAGTCGGCGATTGGCATCCAGCGATGAGGTCGGTTCGTCTGCAATAATAATTTCAGGTGCGCCCATTAATGCCCGTGCTGCGGCAACGCGTTGTTGCTGGCCAACACTTAACTGTGTAACTGGGCGAGTGAGCAATTCCCCGGATAAATTCAAATGAGATAGTAGACGCTTCGCCTCGTGTTCCAGGCTATCAGCTACCAGCAATACTCGATCTCGCCGTACTTTGGAAAACTGACAGGGCAAAGTCACATTTTCTATGACCGAAAGATAAGGGATGAGATTAAATTGCTGAAAAATAAAACCGATATGATCAGCTCTAAAATGATCACGTTGGGACCCACTCATCTGCGGTAGTTCTTTACCCAGAAAATTGATTGTTCCCTGTTTCGGCAATAAAACGCCGGCCAGCAAGCTTAATAAGGTACTTTTTCCACAACCACTATTACCCGCTACAAACAGTCGCTCTGTTTGCTTGAGTTGCAGGTCATCAATATCCAGCGTTAACGCCTGACTCGAAGGCCAGGCGAACTGTAAATTATTAACCTGCAGAATGGGCGTGGTGTCAGACAAGATGACTACCGCTTAGGCAGGTGAAACACATGGTGATGTTCATCAAGGCGTGCTGCCTTTTGTCCACCATCGCCAATGTACTGCACATTGATCTGATGAGTTTTGGGAAATACATTGAACAGTCGAATATCGATCTCTTTTAGTTTATCTGGATCAGCACAGACAAACCCGTATTGAGCCTCGAAGTCGCTATGAGCTGCCTTGTCGTGCTTATCGCCGTGGTGTTCATCGTGATGATCTTTATGTTTATCATGGCTATCTATTAGCATACTGCTCTCGACTTCATAGTCGACACTTTTACAGCCGGCCCTGGAATCAGTTACAAACAACTCTGATGGCTTTTCCAGGTTCGATATTGCTGCTTCCAAAGTGGATTTATCTGCCGATGTTTTAGGCATATGTTCAAACCCAACAATATTTGCCGCCGGGCTTTCGATTTCTATTAACAGCTGCTTACCTTCAAGCGCGATATTAAGTTGCGTAACGCCATGGGTATGCGACCCATGTTCACGATGCTCGTCATGTCCTTTTTCTGCATGGATGTTCATTGATATAAATATGCCAGCACTTAAACCAGCGAGTAATAACTTATTCATTATTGATCCTTGTGTTATCCACAGCATTTGGCTGCTATGTGTTATCCCTGGCGGGACGGTTCTTAAACAATCGACAACTTCAAGGGTGGCGCACGAGGAAGTGAGGTAAGCGTGGAAGGGAAAGTTATTACGCTAGCACGTAATTCAGCAGGTGACTCATGAATATCAATTTCAGTTATCAGAGCCGACACAGATAATAATTGAGATGTCGCTGTGAACACACAAAGCTCACAGTCGACCGCATGTTCTTCTGGTTGAGGGGAAGAAGAATCATACTCATGTAAAAATTTCTGCAATTGTTGAACATACAGACCATTTGAAAAGTCTATTTTGACTTCGGTAGTGGAATCATTACTCTGAGCGGCATGGAAATGAGTTGCAGCAAGAGTCTGTGAAATCATGACCACAAGCGCAAGAAGCCACATCAGATGGCCCCTGGATAACATTCTGTTAACTACCTGCGTCATGACGGGCAATCTAACATCCAGACTCTATATTCACAATCAGTCATGCTTGTAGATAATCGACCCAATTGTTGAACAGTTTCTCGTCTAATGCACCAATCGCAGCCCTTGGTTTAAGTCCATTTACAAAAACATCACTCCCATCGAGTGTCGTCGAATACCCTCCAGTTTCCTGAAACACCAGATGACCGGCAGCATAGTCCCAGATGTTGGAGCGCCCGTGTAAATACACATGGCAGCGCCCTGTAGCCAACCAGCACCAATCCAGTGCCACAGAACCAAAACTACGTTGTGACGCATAGGGTTTGTCAGTGACTATCTTTGTCGAGAGCTCGACTGGCAACCGTTTAAAGTCGACCAGTGCAGTTGATTGCTTTAACTCAATATCGACCGGTTTTTTAATTATCTTTTCATCATTCAGGTGAGCACCCTTACCTGACATGGCCGAAAAACATTCGTTACGATTTGGATCATAAACAATCCCTAGCTGAACCCGGCCTTCGGCAAGCAAAGCCAAAGAAATTCCAAAATGCGGAATACCACCAGCAAAGTTACTGGTGCCATCCAGAGGGTCAAGAACCCATAACGCCTGATCAGAAGCTAGAAGTTTCTCCTGTTGCTCTGTTGGCATTTCCTCACCAAGAAAAGCGATGTCAGGGTACAGATGAGCCAGTTCTCGCTGAATACGTTGCTGGGTAAGCAAATCAGCCTCTGTAATGACGCTACCATCGGCTTTTTCCCCTCGTTTCACTTTCGTGAATCGAGGCATCAATTCTTCATTAGCAGCATCGACTATAACTTTTCTAATTGTCGATGAGTCAACTTGCATAGTCATTATTCAAAACTCAATAACTGCAATAATTCCTGGTCTGACGCCGTCATCAAATCAGTCCGCTTCAAGTTTCCTAAATCATGCAGGCGTTTAAAACGCATATAATCTACCTCAGCAATCAAATCGGGGCTTCCGCTACGAATTACAGTTGTATTATGTTGCGGCGGAGAAAGACGTTCGACACTATTCCAGTCGGTATAGACGGTAAGACCGACTTGTAGCTCATCAGGCATATCTGACCGATGGTATCTACGATGCACAGACCATCGACCATTCACTTTGTTTAACAAGATGAAAACATCGCCTATGCGAGCGACGCGAATCTCGGCTGTATCTCCAGCGGTATTAGTAATTTCCAGCTGTGAATCACTATTCAGGGTTGTTTTTACCTCGTACTGATATTGTCCAGGCTTATTCGCTGTTCCATAGGAAAGAAAAATATAGTTTTCTTTTCCAGGAGACCAGTTCGCAGGCGTAATATTCCGAGGTGTTCTAATCATGATCCCAGCCAGTGAATACAGTGATTTTGGCGCTCCTGAACCACGACGTGAACTAGCTCGTATCCGCGTGCTGACCACAAAATCACCCTGCGCCGCCTTATACATCAATACGCCGCGCCAATCCTGATACCAGCTACTGCTATACGGTACTAGTGTAAGCCAGCCTCTTCGGCTTTTACTGATATCAATTTTTTCAAGCTGGTCTGCTTGTGTCCCCTCAGTTTGATAGACACGTTTCCAGTTCGATAATGTTGAGGAATCTGAAAACTCATCCGATAGATAACTAATATCGTCTGTTTCAGGTAAGCTCTTCGCCACGGTGTTCTGTTTGGAAGTCACCAATACAGCCGATGACTGTGATATTCGATAACGTACTTGATGAACAGTCGTCTGACTTTGCCACGCACCAATACCCAACAAAGTCTCTCTCGATACACGCCATATTTCGGGTATATCTAATCGTTTTCCTTCGAGCTGCACCTGCATTACAAGCCGGTTATTAATAAACGCCGATATAGATGTTTTCCTTACCTCAACTCGAGCAACATACTGTTTGCCGTTTTCAAGTTTCAATCTGCTAGCTCTATTAGGATACTGACGCATATCCTGGCCATCAACCATCTGAATACCACTCAGCCCCTGGCCCCACCCATCGATATCAAAGCTTGCCATGCCAACTTGAGTCGGGAAAAAGATACCAACTGAATGTTGACCTGTTTCGCGAGTAAAACGAATTTCAAGGTCATAATCAGAATCAAACTCAGCAGCTGATGCCGAGGAACGATCGAGCAGTATTTCTACCTGCGCTTCTCCATCAGAAAGCTGCAAATCCTGACTGAGCACTTGCCAGTCACTGGCAATAGCAACAGGCAGGTAAAATAATGAAAGAACAAATAGAAGTATTCTCATGTAGTTTGGTTTTTCATTTCCTGTACCTGAAGTATACGACTAACCGGGAACTGGAACTGCTCCATCAAATATTCTTTAAAGTCCTGATCATAAGGTTGCATGTCTAACGCCTGCTGCATACAACTCAGCCAGGCTTTACCATCCGCCTGTTCGATTGGAAACGACTGATGGACCATCGGGATAGCAACACCCTGCCCATATTTTTCATGGTAGCGTTTTGGCCCGTTCATCCAGCCACAGAGAAAACGCCACAGCTTTTCTTCGGACGTTGAAATATCATTGGGATGCATACCCCGAATTCTTTTTGCATCTGGATCCGTATCCATCACCAGATAAAAGTCATGCACGAGTTTACGAATGCCCGCTTCTTCGCCTGCTGCCTGATAAGACGCATCATCCGTACCATAAGATTTTTGTTGTTCCATCCTGACCACCTGTACAACCGAACTCTCAATATGGGCGCTTACATCCCTGACTCAAATATCCCTATGGGCATAAAAAAGCCGCCCGTAGGCGGCCAAAAGAAGCATCTGGGAGGAAAACTTAAAGTCTTGCAAGCTGATTCTTGGTGACCAACTTTTCAATCAAGGCATCGACACCTTCTTTACGTATTTGTGCGGCATACGATGCACGGTAATTTTTGATCAGACTGACTCCACCAATTGAAATATCGACAACTTTCCAGCCGTGCTCACTATCCATCATCATGTAGCTGATATTGAGTGGATCAGCATTCGACTGGGTAATTACGGTTGGTACAACGACCAGCTTTGGGTTTTTACTCTGGATCGCGGGCTGGACTTCAACTTGCTGGTTATCAAACTCTACCAATGCGGTAGTGTAAGTACCGACTAGCAATTTCTGGAATTGATCGGTAAACAGCGCCTGCTTTTCTTCTGGCAGGCCGCTCCAGGTCTTACCCAGTGTCCAACGTGACATCTGAGTGAAATCAAAATTTGGTAAAATTATTGTACTAATCAGCTGTTCAACTTCTACCGCTGATTTCTTTCCTTTTAGCACATCAACAACATCAGCTGTTGTGCTACGAACCACGTCTTCAGACGGATGAATATCATTAGCCGATACATTCAGGCTAAATACAAAAACTAGAACCCCCAAAATCGTTGCTGTCATAAGTCTCTCCAAACTTGTTATTTAAGCAATGTGGGAATTATGGATATTTCCAGCTATAGGAACATGTATTTCGTCACACTTTTCTTTTTCAGCCACTTTCCGCTTCAAAACCTGTGATCTGGTTCACATTTGAACAGCCTTTCGCCACTTTTTTCCTTTTTCTTAACCCCGTTCTCACATTTCATACGTTTATAAATCCTGAATCCAACAGGAGAAAACCATGAAATTCACATCCAGATTACTTGTTGTATCTCTGACTGCAGTACTAACTACAGTCGGGTGCAACTCAACCACGCCAGAATATACGAATAATAACAAGCCCGTAAAACCTGTAATTCAACCTGAGCCGCAGGTCATATATGAAGAAATGGAAAAAAGACATAAAGCCACAAAGAAACTGCATGTGCGCAAACAGGACAAACGTAAACGTGAATCATCGATGATAGCAATGGACTCCATGGCACCGCGTATCGCATCTGGATACCCTGTATCACCATTGATTATCCAGCCACCCCACGAACCGCTTGATCGCGAAAACTATCAGCACTTTGAGGACAACTCCATCAAACTCGTTGCAGAAAATCCAGTTTCAACCTTTAGCATCGACGTGGATACTGGCGCCTACGCCAACGTTCGTCGCATGATTAATAGTGGACATCTGCCACGAGAAGATGCTGTACGCGTAGAAGAACTCATTAATTATTTCAGTTATGACTATCCGCAGCCTGAAAATAATCAGGCATTTTCTGTGTCCACTGAATTAAGCGAAGCCCCCTGGAACCAACATGCAAAATTGCTGCATATCGGCATCAAGGGAAAAGAGATTAAAGCAGACAAATTACCTGCCGCCAATCTGGTTTTTCTGGTGGATGTTTCCGGGTCAATGCAGGCAGCAAACAAACTCGGTTTACTCAAATCTTCTCTCCGGTTACTCACTAAACAAATGCGACCACAGGACAAGATCGCTCTCGTTGTTTATGCCGGTGCATCCGGTGTTGTGCTTGAGCCCACGAGTGGCAATGATAAATTTAAGATTACCAATGCACTTAATAACCTGAGAGCGGGTGGTTCAACCAATGGTGCTTCCAGTATACGTATGGCGTACAACCTGGCACAACAGCATTTCATCAAAGAGGGCATCAATCGAATTATTCTTGCGACCGATGGTGACTTTAATGTCGGCACCGTTAATTTTGAAGCCCTCAAAGATCTGGTAGAAGAAAAACGTAAAAGCGGCATTTCACTGACCACACTGGGTTTTGGTACCGGCAATTACAACGATCATTTAATGGAGCAACTCGCTGATAGCGGTAACGGTAACTATGCTTACATCGACACACTGAATGAAGCTCAGAAAGTACTGGTTGACGAAATGTCATCGACACTGCAAACCATTGCAAAAGACGTGAAGATCCAGATCGAGTTTAATCCGGCTATCGTGAAAGAGTATCGTTTGATTGGTTATGAAAATCGCCAGCTCAAACGTGAAGATTTTAATAACGATAAGGTTGATGCTGGCGAGATTGGTGCAGGCCATACCGTGACTGCACTCTATGAACTCGTTCTGAAAGATTCAAAAGGTAATCGTATCGATCCATTGCGTTATTCAGCCAAAGAAAATAGCAAAACAAAACAGACCAATGAACTCGCATTCTTACGCTTACGCTACAAACAGCCTGATTCCGATAAAAGCCAGCTCATCGAAAGCGCTCTCGTTCAATCTGAAATCGATACGTCACTTTCGAATGCATCTGACCGACATCGTTTTGCTACTGCTGTTGCTGGTTTTGGGCAACTACTACGTGGTGGAACCTATACTGAGAATTTTGAGTTTGATGATGTACTTGAACTAGCACGTCATGCACGCGGAAAAGATCAGTTTGGCTATCGCGGCGAATTTATCAAGCTGGTTAATCTTGCACAGACATTGGCGACGCCGCAACAAACCGCTCATCTTGAATAATCATAATTGATGTTTGGGCATTCACTCATTATGGTAGGGGCCGGTTAAATCACGGCCCTTACTATTTGTGCAATACGACTCTGCAAACGATGAAGAACTCATGAGCGCATACTCTCAAGGCGATGCCAGTGCGTTCGATATTCTCTACGCGCGCCATAAAAATCCAACCTTTCGTTTTGTGCTACGCCAGTGTCATTGCGAACGCTCAATTGCTGAAGAGCTTTTTCAGGATTTATGGATGCGCGTCATTAACGCATCACGCTTCTATCGTGTTGCCGCAAAGTTCACAACCTGGTTATATCGTATTGCCCATAACTTGCTCGTCGACTTTTATCGACGAAATGGACGAGTCTTTAACATCTCGCTTGATGATGAAGAAATCGCCATTGACGAACCTGCTTCTGCCGAAAGCACACAACCACAAAACCTGACTACCAGTCAGGAAACACTCAACATATTACAATCAGCCATCGAAGAGCTCCCGATTGAACAGCGAGAAGCTTTTTTGATGCAACAGGAAGGTGGGCTATCACTCGCACAAATCGCCGAGGTGACTGGCTGCAAACAGGAAACGATAAAAAGTCGCATACGCTACGCTATTAAGAAAATTCGTCTGGAATTAGCGGAGCATGTTCAATGAGCGATCACGACTCCATGAAGGATATTAATGAACTGTATGCCGAGAGTCAGTCCGGGCAAAGCCCTGAATCACTCGATGCCTCTATTACGGCTGCAGCACATAAAGCCGCTAAAGATAGAAAATTCGGGTGGTAAAAGAGTACATCTTTTCGATCCGCCCATAGCTATTGCGGCCACACTACTATTAACCATCGGCCTGGTGACATTAGTGACTCAGGATCTGGAACAATCACCAATGTCTGATCCATTTGATGAACCGCTAATGGTTGAAAGTGCGCCTACTTCCGCAACACCAGCGCCACCAATGTTATCCAGAGAACAAGCTCTGCCTGTCGAGCAGGAAGCCTTCAGTGACATAGTAAAAAGTAAGCCAATCAAAGCAGTTGACCATGAATTACAGGCCCTGGAAAAAGCACAGATAGCCCGCCTTAAACAGGAAGTAAAACACAAGCGGGCAAGCGAAGTGAGGAAACAAAGAGAGCAGCTGGCAGCATCAGCACTTACCACAGCTTCGAACATCGAAGATCAAAGCATTTCAAAAGATGAAGTACCCATCGATAAAATAGTGTCACTAGCAATGCCCGCTGCAAGGTCGTCGGCTTCAGAACTGGCCAAATCTGATCCCTTAGCAGACATGGCTGCTAGCCCAGTAACTGATACTCCGGACGGAGCTTCTTTCATGGAGACACCTGAAACATCACCTAAAAAGGCGCTCAAACAACGTGTTCAGCGTATTTCCCCGGACAAAGGACAGATTCGAATTGCCGCTGACCAGATGGAGGTCTGGTATAACGAAAACGAGCGTTGGGTTAGCCCAGAACGTTACTTCGAACTGGAACTAAAAAGACTTAATGGACCAACATACGGTGTTATCAGGAAGTACCCACCATACGACTCAGTAAAAGAGTGGGAAACACTGATCAATGAATTACCTGATGGGCGTCAATGCCCCATGGTCTTTTTCCATGAACGCTGGCGCAGATTACCAGATGTTCTCGCACTGGATGAAGGTCTTAGAAATTACGGCGGTTGTACCGATGTATTTAAACATTAAGTAATTCGCTGAAATTTACTTAATACCTTTAAGCTCTTTGAAACGTTTAATATCAGCTTCAGTGGCCGACATGATTTTTTCACGGTCTGCACGTGCTTTGGCCAATTCACCATTACTTGCCTTGAATTCACGTTGCGCACTACGCAGGTTTGCCTTCATTTCCTCACTGGGCGCCTTGCCCCTGGCGTTCTACCAGAATCGCTTCCTCCAGCAACTGATCGTACTTTCCCAGCATCTATACGATCCATTTCACGTGTTTTAATTAAATCATCCAGATAGGCTAATTTGAGGTCACGCTTGACCAGGATGTCATCAACCGTTTTATACGAAATAAG
>CALODD010000013.1:0-7739 GCA_942491945.1 uncultured Gammaproteobacteria bacterium
ACATTGCTCTTAACGCCGGTAAAAAAATTATCTACACAGAGGACATCATTACCATCATCCAATAATCGCTCACACAGATGTGAGCCAACAAAACCTGCTCCACCTGTCACTAATATTCTTTTTCTTACATGCATTTGATACTCCGACTTCCTAATATTTTTCCACTGCAGGCTCACTATAAGCTTCAGCCACGCTACCGCCTGCCGCTATAAACAGCACCCTCAAAATTCACTACAACGTATTATCCTCTAATGCGTTCAAAGTTTGAACACATAATATTCAGATTTAGTAAATCAGGTATCTGTAAAGACAAGGAACGCGCCATGCTGATAGTCAGGCGTCTAGCTTTTAGAATTAGCAATCACCTCTATGCGATGAAGCAATGCGATCACGACCATAAATGTATAGGCGTAGGCCGGTATCTGCAGATTGAAATCTACAAGCGCATGAAGCAACATCGCAACAATAGACATTGCACAGCCTAATGCAATGCCAAGTAGCAACGAGTCATCACTATGCCTGATACCAATATATGCTGCCCTTATAATAAAAGCCAGCAACATGCTCAGCAGCGCAATACCAATTAGTCCAACCTCGACAGAAAACTGCAAGTAATCATTGTGTGCATACTGATACGTCCACGCGATATTTGAGGATCGGTATATTGTATATACCGCCTCGAAGCTCCCTAGACCGCTACCAGTCAGCCAATAATCCCCAAGATAACTAACCAGCGTCTTATTCACCTCGGTTCGCTCACCCATCATACCCGTAACATCGCTGACAAGCCCTCGCGGAGCCTGGTCTGTAACATCAGACAAATCACTTACCATTACGGGCTGCACCGTAAACCTTGTAGCGAGTCGATCAAGACCAAACCATGCACTAATAATTAAGATATCAATAATGAATATACTAATAACCAGAATTCCTATCGATCTTCTCGCATTTGTCATCACATACCAGGCCAAAATACCAATCAATGTAAGGGACAACCCAAAGGAAATATTCCCCATTCTTGAACGGGTCATAACCAGGCCAATTACAATGACAATCAGCATTATCCGTAAGATGATTTTTTTACTCATTGCCGCCTGAAGAAGATGAACGACATGGTTTTTGATTTTCCCTGCGGGCTTATCCCTCATAGCACCCAGCATCAAACCAAATGCCATAGATAAACATATCACCAAATAACCAGCCATATGATTTCTGTTTATAAATGTACCCGTCACCAGGCCACGTCCAGCCTGTTTATCATACAGCAGTACTTTTTCTATTCCGCTCATGACCATATACATCCCATAGAGCGACTGAATTAAGCCACTAATAACTAAAACCCAGGCCACTATGACGATCTTTCTTTTACTACGGACCAACAAAAGCGTCGATACGATAATCGAATACATAACAACACTCTTATACAGACTATATTTCGTGGACAACGGATCTAAGGATAGTGTGTACCACTTATTATCAACTAACTTCTCGTCATACATGCCCACAATATTTTGCATTGATAGCCATGCATCGAATGCATTAGGGGATATAAATTGTATAAGCCCTGAGGGTAAGGGCACTAATTGCACTGCAATCCATACTAGCCACAAGATCATAATTATATGGAGTGAATAAGATGTTCTAAAATGGCGCTTCAGCAGCATTGGTTCAGAAATTACGATAACAATACAAAATAAAAGCAACCACAAAATCCCTAACCATGACCATGACCAGTCTGGTACCAGACCGAAAGGCACAGGTGTAAGAATCAATAGCAGACAATATAGGTAAAAAACAACCCAGCTTTTATCAAACAGAGATCCACGCATTTTTTTAAACTAGATATATACTCTACTGACAAGTAAGCTCATCTTTAACTTTCGATCTATTCACAACGTCACAGTAAACGGATGTTTTTTTTGTTGCGATTGCTATCTGTCTAATTTTCTTTTGCCTTCGAATTAGCGCTCTCTGCATATTGATCTCGACGATATTTCTAGTTGATTCATTGAGCGTCAGCCAACGACTTAAACCATGGCCTACAATCCTTACTAGATTCAATGACTCCCACCCACCTATTTTCATTACCTGCTTATACATCAACTGTATATTCTCGGATTTATTACTCGTCTCCAGGAACAACAAAATAGACCAGGCTTGACTATATGTAGGTCGGCGACTAAGCGCGCTTAGCACGTCATCTCTTGAACTCAACATTACGTTGCTGAGTTGCACATTAGTCCAGGCACTTTGAGGACGCAACCAACGCTGTAATACAGACCGACTATAGCTATAAGCTGGGTGATAAGGGTTAGTATTACGAATCTTTATAGATTGTCTATTTAACTTTTCCCATTCAGCGGCAGATACACCTGCGCCCTTCTCCTCCCACAGCTCTATTGCCTTCCGAGATTCATAATGAAGCAAATCAGACTTCGCTATAATAAATAAATCACCAGATACATACAATACGACAGAAATAACAGCTAATTTGAGCGTAGGGCTGTAGATCCCACAAAAAAAGCCCCGGTTACCCGAGGCTTTTATAAATCTCAGAATACCCAATTTTAAGTGCTAGGCAAACTGCTCTTACCGTCACCTCCACCAGATGGAATCGAGTCTATGGTCGTAAATGAACTATTCGCGTTAACCACTGCCGGAAACTGTGTGGTCATAGCAGTCAGATCAAATACAACAAGATGCCCCCCCGCTAACAGAATACCAATGACTTTCCGTGGCTGAGAATTACCCATGAAAACTTTAGTTTGAGTACCATCATCATGCTGGATAATAATTTCCGTTGAATTTGCATTTGCAGGCTGCCCTGTCTCTGCATCAATCAATTTTCCAGGATACTGTGACTGTAAATTACCAAAACTCGTATCGCCATCTACCGTAATAGCTGAGTTCGCAGCTGCGGCATCATGCACACCTCCGAACATTAAATACGACACCATTAAAATCGAAATAAAAAAACTAGACCTTGATATAACCATTGTTAATCTCCGCAAATGGACGCCAATTAGTCATATTCTATACGCTTCATTCAATATACAAAACAACTATCTCATAATTTACTGTAAATATCCCAGCATATTAGAAAACCGTAATACACCTACGCATCAGCAGCGTAATAGTCGTACTCACCATAGTGGGTCTTCAACCCTCTATTCTCATACATATTGAGCACAATACCTGAAATAGAACCGTTTACTTGATATAGATTTTTCAATCCATTTTTTACGATACCAATATCGGTATCATCTGCCCTAACAACATAGACTATAGAATTAGCATAACCCGATAATACTAATGCATCACTCACAGCCATAACAGGTGGAGAATCAATCATAATATGATCAAACGACTCTCCTAGCACAGCAAGCGCTTCCTTAAACTTACTAGATGAAATAAGCTCAAGCGGGTTCGGTGGAATAATCCCGGATGGCATGATCATTAGCTGTGAATCTTCCAATTGATGTACTGCCTCACTTATTTTTGCTGTGCCAGCCGTATACTGTGACAAACCTTTTGCATCTCGCGGCAAGCCAATCGCCTTTGCAATGGTAGGCCGACGCATATCAGCATCAATCAGAAGCACCTTAGCCATCGTTGACATAGCCAGCGCAAGGTTTAAGGTCGTTGTACTTTTCCCTTCACCAGGTATAGACGATGTTACTAGCGTTATTTTGTTAGTTCCATCGAGATTACTCATCAATAAACCAGTTCTTATAGTCCTAACAGATTCAGCAAATAAAATATGACTATCATCCCTAAACGCCATGATTGAATCATGAGTATCATCTATTTCTTTTGGTTTAACTTTTGGTATCAAACCCAGAATCGGCTGTCGTAATTTACTTTCGATGTCCTCCCTGCTAGACAATGTATTATCAAGCTTTTCCAACAACCAAATAATGAAGAACGCGGCCAATAAAGAAAAAAACACCACCATTATTAACAATCGCTTTACATTTGGCTTGAATGGTGAGACTGGAAGTATAGCTTTATCAAGCACCTTTATACTTGAATTTTTAATTTCAGCAGCCTCAGCAGTAATCTTGTTTTTGTCCAGAAATTCACTATAAATCTTTTTATTTGCATCAACCTCTCTATGCAATGAATTCAGCTTATACTGCACTTGATCAATGCTGCGAACATCTTTCGTCGCTTCAGCAACCTGAGCACGAATTCGATTTTCATTTTGACGAGCATTCTCATAATTCTTCTGTAGCGCAACAACAACTGCTTCAATGTTGCTCACCAAACCACGCCTTGCCTCTTTAACATCCGCCTCAGCCTGAATCCTTTTGGGGTGCTTAGGGCCGTATCTCTGTCTTAACTCTACAAGCTTACGTTCTGCTTCAGCAGCCAACCGTTGATAATCCTGCACTAAAGCATGATTCATTATTGCAGGCAGAGCCTGGAGCGATTTAACCCCCTTTGCTTTCTCACGCTGCACCTGCCGATAGACCACTTCTGCCTCGGATCTTATATTCCTTGCATCCAATAACTTAGAAGATAATGAATCCAACTTCATGGTGGACAATCCTTTTACCCCCTGAGTATCAACTAAATTATGCTTATCTCTAAAAGCCTGCAATGCGACTTCCGAAGCTTCCAAATTATTCTTCAGCACTCCCAGTCGCTCTCTCAAAAAATCTGTAGTCTCCTGGGTTGATGCAGCTTTAGTCTCGTTCTGCATAGCAATGTATTCAAACATAATGGTATTTGCTATGTCTGCGGCTAACTGAGCATCAGTTGAAACGTAGCTAATCTGCACTAATTGTGTTTGGCGTATATGTTCAACCGCCAAACCTAATAAAAGATACGATACAAGCTGATTCATGGATAGAACAGTGTCTGAGATTTCACTTTCAAAGCCAATGAAAATACTAAGATCACGAAACAGAGTATTCTGAGGAACAATAAAGTTTTCCTTTTTTCCTAGATCCAGTCTGGCAACAACACGACGAGCCAGCTCTCTGGATTTCAAGACCTGAAGCTGGGTATTCATGTAATGCTTATTATGTCGAACTGCGTTGGCTAGAATACTCTCAATTGATACAGAGCCTGCAGAAGACCTATCACCAATAATCAACGTTGCTGCCGCCCGGAATTGTGGAGTAATTGAATAAATTATTGGGAGGGACAGCAAGCTTATAGCTAGCACGAAAAATACAACGCCCCATTTATGGTGCCAAGCTAGTTCTGCAACTCGAGTGAATGAAGATTCACTATCATCTAACTCACGATCAAACGGTGGTTCAATTGACTGCGAAGGAATTCTCATTAGAAAAAACTTTCCTCTACAATGATCACGTCCCCAGGCTTCACTATATAAGATGGCTTCACCCGCACAGCTCTCTTACCATCCGAACCCTCATGTTGAATAAGTATCTTATCTTTATCAGCTCGCTCAGCAAAACCGCCCGCTAGTGCAATAGCTTTCTGAACTGTAAGACCCGGCTTATATGGATACCCCCCCGGATAGCATTAACCTCACCATCAACAAAAAAATCGCGGTACTGCTTGATAGTTACATTGACACGTGGCTGCACCAGATAATCACCCTCTAACCCCTCATGCAGCAACGCCTCTAATCGGCGAACACTAAGACCCTGGATCCTCAATTCACCTAGAAATGGATACGTAATAGTCCCGCGCTTATCGATTATGACTTCCATCGATAAATCATCTTCCTGATAGACATTGATCGCCACCTGATCACCCACGCCTAACACATACTCTTGAGCAAAAACATATGGCGCCCACAACAAAGCAAGCGACAGATATATATATTTGAACGTAGAATTAATAAACATCGCTCAGAATACAGCCCAGGTGATTTACAGCACACATAATAAAAACGCCCCGACTACAGCCAGGGCATTAAGCAAGACACGATTAACAACAAAGAACGACTTAGAACGTAGCGTTCAGCCCAACAAAAACACTATTCCTATCATAGTCAAATGCATTAAGCGTGGAATTAGTGGACTCATGCTGCACGCCCGCTTCCAAGTCTAACCAACGACGCATCTGATAGGAAGCACCAAAAGAAATCGCAGTCAAAACGTCCTCTCTATTCGTAGTAGGCGTATCATTAAAATCATTCTTTACACGAGACAAACCAATTTTGGTTGAATATCTCGTATTCCACGCATGATCCCAGTTCACATCTATATAATCCTGAACTGATGCACTACCAGCACCATATGTTTCCTCAGCTGTGCGACCAGTCGATACTGAAACTGTCGAATATGTCCGTGGCGCCCACTGAAGCGCAGCCTCCCACGCCGTTTCAGAGATGTCTTTCAACTTAGCGTCATCGAAGTTTTTCTTGATATTACCCACACGGATTGAACCGGTTGTCTTTGCGGTCGCCTTCCACTCAGCACCCACGTAGAACGTGGTATTCACACTATCCAGAGTTAGAAAGGAATTATTGACTCTCGAAAAGTCTAGAGCAGGACCAAGAAAAGCACCACCAACAGGAAGAGGCGAGGCCGCACCCGACCCCACTCGCTGATCGTAATCAATTGACGCCCTACGGCCTTCGAATAACAACCTAGTTTTCGGCGCCACTTGCCATGAAAACATTCCGGTAAAAGTAGTCGTATCGTGGTCTTTTGCTGCAGTTATAGAGGAATTATTAGTACCACTATAATCATCCCTAGATAAGCCAAAATCCAACATTCCTTTTCCGATACCGTAAGACAAAGCGGCTTCCAATTTCGTCGTTCTCGACTCATCTGGCTTGGCGTTATTTGCGCCAGCTGAAACAGACGTCTCGGATCTACCCGTACCTCTCTCTTCCTGATCTTTGGTTACACCAGCTCCAAATTCCAGTCTCAATCTATCAGAAGGAGATACAGTAAATTTCGCATCAGCGAAGGCAGTAACAGCGTTATCATCACTGTGCACTGAATAGCGAGCAAGCTCAGCGCCGAGGTTAATATCAACTGACTTTATATCGCTACCAGCACTCAAGTTAACCGAAGGCGCCACACGAAAAATTGTGCTGCTTTTTTCCTGAGATTTAGATCGATATACGTTATCGGTAAATTCAAGACTTGTTTCAACACTTGGAGATACCAAAAAGGGCCCCATACGCTTACCTTTTGCATCAGCTGCAATCGCCGACTGGGTAAGGACTAAGGCACAAGCAAGCACCAACATTCTTTTTTTCATTTTTGACTCCCCCAACACATAAACTTAATTTCGGGCAATTAACGAGCTAATTCAAGACTCAGTAGGATACGTATCACAAACCACCTTCGCAACACATTTTTGTAATTTCAGCAAATAAATCACCACCCGTAATCAATCAGAATTTCACCACTCTTTGTTACAGGATGTAAGGCGTACAGAGAAAAACCATGAAACGCTGAATTCGGACGTCTAGAATGATTCAAATACCGCAATGAATTTCGTCCCTGCCGACCAATCCAGCGACCCTCACCCCAAACCCAAAGTACATGCTCCCCATCTACCGTTGTTTCAGGACCCTTAAACTCACCGATGCATTCACCTTTTTTAATAGCACGTTTTGCAAACAACCCTTTACCATGAACTGACGATTCACCCACATAAACAACGTCACTCAGTTTTGTTTTTTTCATATTTTTTGCCTACACATAAAAAAGCCCCGCCGAAGCAGGGCTTTTTACTTTAGCGGATTACGCCATGACTTACATCATGCCGCCCATTCCGCCCATGCCACCCATTCCATGGTG
>CALODD010000014.1:0-6610 GCA_942491945.1 uncultured Gammaproteobacteria bacterium
AGTTCGAAAACTGGCTCGATATTGATACCGATTACAACTGGCAATCAGTCGCTACCGGTCATGTGCGCGATTTTGCCGCTCACGCCTTCCGTCAGGGAAAATCTCCGAGCAGCATCCAACGTCTACTATCCAGCGTGCGGACGTTCTTTAAATACCTGATCCGTGAAGATCTGATTGAAACCAATCCCGCACAGGACATTAGCGCCCCCAAATCCGCAAAAAAACTCCCGCGTACGCTGGACGTCGATGAGATCAGCCAACTACTCAATTTCAAAGCTACTACCGCACTGGAAAAACGCGATAAAGCCATTCTGGAATTATTCTATTCCTCCGGTTTACGGCTTTCTGAACTCGCGGGACTGGATATCAATAACCTTGATCTAGCCGATGGCAGTGCTCGCGTCGTGGGTAAAGGCAGTAAGGAACGCGAAGTTCCGATTGGTACAAAAGCCAGAGAGGCATTGTCTGACTGGCTAAAAGCACGACTAACGCTGTTGAAAGATGAAGATAACGCTGTTTTTCTCTCTAAACTCGGTGGCCGCCTGTCGGTACGCTCTATCCAGCAGCGTATGGATTTCTGGGCCAAAAAGCTCGGCCTGCCACAACATATTCACCCGCATATGCTGCGCCATAGTTTCGCCTCCCATATGCTGGAGGCCTCCGGAGACCTGCGTGCTGTGCAGGAATTGCTCGGCCATGCCGATATCTCAACCACGCAGATTTATACCCACCTGAATTTTGACCACCTCGCCAGCGTTTACGACGAAGCCCACCCTCGGGCACGAAAAAAATAGATAGTTTTCTAACCCAGATCACTCTGTTAACAAAGTTAACAATTCAAATATTGTAAAAGTGAAACCCATCATATAGGTTATCATTACTTTATATCCCTGATTTTATTGATGTCATTTTTTAGTCTACAAGACAACCAGAGTCGCCTTGAACAGCAGGTACTTGCCGAGCAAGTAGCGCTGATTTTTCGGGGGATACCAACAACTGTCATCGGCAATATTGTTTCCGGTGCCATGTTTGTTGGGCTGCTGTGGTTAACGCATGACATCACGGAGATCCTGATCTGGTATGGGGTATTACTGGCGGTTACTGCCGCGCGCGGGATCAGCGGCTATCGCTACCACCGCCTGGAAAACAGATTTTCTCCCAAAAATAGCCGCCGATGGGGAAACATCTATCTTATTGGGGCCATTGGTTCGGGCCTGGCCTGGAGCGGCGGCGCTCTGTGGTTTTTCACCCCAGATGAGACGCTATATCAAATCGCTATTGCATTTACGGTCGTCATGATGAGTGCCGGCTCTAATACAACAAATGCGATTATGAAAGCGCCAGCACTTTCATTCATCTTTATTACCATTGCGCCATATACTGTTTTACTCGCGTTTCAGGGAGAACAGGTACAGATTGTGTTCACCTTCATCATGCTATTCGCCATTGTTTATCTCACCAAAGGCGCACTGCATTTTCATGATATGACCCGAGACAATATCGCCAGCCGTCTTGATGCCGAAACCAAAGGCAAGGAACTTGCTGACTCCACCGCATTTCAAACCAGCCTTATCTCTCAGATGGTAGATGCTCTGGTTACTATGGATAAGGACGGTATTGTGCTCTCTTTTAATCAGGCCGCCGAAGATATTTTCGGCTATCGCTCAGAAGAAATCATTGGTAAGTCCGCACGCTGCATGGTCAGTAAAGATAGAGAAAAATCATTTACCGATTTATTGCGCCTGTTTCA
Organism: uncultured Gammaproteobacteria bacterium; assembly: GCA_942491945.1. GTDB lineage: Bacteria > Pseudomonadota > Gammaproteobacteria > JAJDYQ01 > JAJDYQ01 > JAJDYQ01. Next base: position 1,751 of record CALODD010000014.1, read on the forward strand.
GGCAACTCACGATGATGCTCCCAGAAATCATGTATTCAATCTGCAGGGGCTGGATCGTAATGGGTATGAATTTCCGATTGAGATAAGCATTACTCGCCTATGGCAGAAACAGAAAATTATTTTCTCCTGCCTGGTACGTGATGTATCTGAACGCGAACAATATGAACGCGAATTGTTACAGGCCAAGATAGAAGCTGAAAAAGCCAGTCGGGCAAAATCGGAATTTCTATCGAGTATGAGTCATGAGTTACGAACACCACTCAATGCCATTATTGGGTTTACTGAATTAGTCGAAATTAGCCTGGAAGACGATACATCGAAGCAATATACGAAGCATATCCTGAAAGCCAGTGATCATTTGCTTGATCTGATCAATCAGATACTAGACCTGTCCCGCATTGAATCGGGACAACTCGAAGTTGCTATCGATACCGTCAATCTGCAGAAGGTATTCAGCGACGTCATGAGCTTAATGACGCCACTTGCAGAAGCAAAAAATATCACACTCAACACTCACCTCAATGAATACGATGATTACTTTGTTCATGCCGACCCAGTGCGACTAAAACAAGTCCTGATCAATCTCGTCTCGAATGCCATTAAATATAATCGCGACGAGGGCAAGGTCGATATCGGTATCACCAAACAGGCGGAAAAATTATTAAGCATTACTGTCAGTGATACGGGTAAAGGACTCAACCCACAACAACAACAGCGTATATTCAAACCGTTTGACCGAGCTGGCATAGACGGTAATTCAAATATTGAAGGTACCGGTATTGGCCTGACCATTAGTCGCCACCTAATAAAGCACATGGGCGGCGATATCGGTGTTGAAAGCACACCGGACATTGGCAGTAACTTCTGGGTAACATTACCAATCGCAAATCCTGTGAAGAAACTCGAAGATACTGATCGTATTCGTATCATGAAGCTAGATCAGGATGACGATGCAAGCAAACGAATTCTGTACATTGAAGATAACGCCGCAAATATGAAGCTGGTGGCCGATATCCTGCATGAACACACACCACATAGCTTTCTCTCTGCCGAAAATGCAGAAACCGGCCTGCAACACGCCAGTAACTATAAGCCTGATCTCATACTAATGGACATCAACCTGCCCGGTATGAATGGCTTTGAAGCTATGGAGCAACTGCAGGCAACGGATGATCTCAAAGATATCCCGGTCATCGCAGTTAGTGCTAACGCCTCTTCACAAGACATAGAAACGGGGAATAAGGCTGGCTTTAAGACTTACCTGACCAAACCCCTGCGTGTCGCATCATTTCTTGAGACCGTTAAAAATACTCTAGCTGAGCAAAATCAACCTGAGTGATATGGCGGCAGAACACCTCGCATTCATGTAAAATCCCCGCCCCTTTTGGTTTGATTGGTCTAACAATGGAGCAATTTCGCGGTACAACCATACTTTCGGTACGTCGAGGCGATAAAGTCGTCGTCGGTGGTGATGGCCAGGTTTCTCTGGGCAATACCGTCATGAAAGGCAATGCCCGCAAGGTGCGTCGTCTCTACCACAGCAAGGTATTGGCCGGATTTGCCGGCGGTACAGCCGATGCCTTCACCCTGTTTGAACGCTTTGAAGGCAAGCTTGAAAGCCACGGTGGAAACCTGATGCGCTCTGCCGTTGAACTCGCAAAAGACTGGCGAACCGACCGTATGTTACGCCGTCTGGAAGCCATGCTGGTCGTTGCCGACAAAGAAGCCTCATTGGTGATTTCCGGTAACGGTGATGTCATCCAGCCAGAAAATGACATCATGGCCATCGGCTCAGGTGGTGCGTTTGCCCAGTCTGCGGCGATCGCACTGCTAGAAAACACCGAACTCGGCGCTCGTGAAATCGTTGAAAAAGGCCTGAACATTGCGGCTGGCATCTGTGTTTACACCAATTCCAATCTAACGATTGAAGAACTCGAATAAGCCACCACATCTGACGACTCAAGGAATGAGTACTCTCTATGTCTGAATTAAACCCCAAACAAATCGTTGCTGAGCTGAACAAGCACATTGTTGGTCAGAATGCCGCCAAGCGAGCCGTTGCTATCGCGCTACGGAATCGATGGCGTCGCCAGCAACTCAACGAAGAGCTACGCAACGAGATCACGCCGAAAAATATCCTCATGATCGGCCCGACCGGTGTCGGCAAGACCGAAATTTCTCGTCGCCTGGCAAAACTGTCCAATGCCCCTTTTATTAAGGTCGAAGCGACTAAATTCACCGAAGTTGGCTATGTTGGTAAAGAAGTTGACACGATCATCCGAGATCTTGCTGATGTTGCGGTCAAACAGGCACGTGAACAGGCGATGGAAAATGTCAAAGAGCAAGCTGCTGCTGCCGCAGAAGAACGCATCCTCGATGCCTTCCTCCCCGCACCACGCGAACCCAGCTTTGAGAATATTGATGGCGACAAGCCAGCTGATAACGGCACACGCGAGAAATTTCGCCAGAAACTACGCAATGGCGACCTGGAAGATAAAGAAATTGAAGTCGAGGTCTCAGGTGCATCGGTTGGTGTCGAGATCATGGCTCCTCCCGGCATGGAAGAGATGACCAACCAGCTACAGGGTATGTTTCAGAATCTGTCGAATAAGAAAAAAACTAGTCAACGCCTGAAAGTTTCCGATGCCCGCCACCTGTTACAGGACGAAGAGGCTGCAAAATTGATTAGCGAAGAAGAAACCAAGCTACATGCGCTGGAAAACGTCGAGCAAAACGGCATCGTCTTCGTCGACGAAATCGACAAGGTGGCCAAGCGCGGCGAGCAGGGTGGCCCAGACGTATCACGCGAAGGCGTGCAGCGCGATTTACTGCCATTGGTTGAAGGCTGCTCGGTGAATACCAAATACGGCATGGTTAAAACCGACCATATACTATTTATAGCCTCCGGTGCCTTCCACCTGTCCAAGCCATCGGACCTGATTCCAGAATTACAGGGCCGTTTGCCGATCCGCGTCGAACTCGATGCACTAAAGGCCGACGACTTTGTACGCATCCTCACAGAACCCGATGCCAGCCTGACCGAGCAATATGTCGCACTGATGGGCACCGAAGGCGTCGATATCCAGTTCACCGATGATGGTATCCAAAAAATCGCCGAAATTGCCTATTCCGTTAACGAGAAGACCGAAAACATCGGCGCACGCCGTTTACATACGGTCATGGAACGTTTGCTCGAAGATGTTTCATTTGAGGCATCCGATATGCAGGGCGCCAATGTCTCCATCAACGATGCATTTGTTGATAAGAATTTATCCGAATTCGCTGAGGATGAAGATCTCAGCCAGTATATTTTATAGAGGTCATCGCCATGTCGAACAACCCAACGCCTACAGAACTCAATTATGATGGTTCTACCCGCATTCTGACTGTCAGCTTTGATGAAGGCAGCACGTTTGAACTCAGTGCGGAATATCTACGCACCCACTCCCCATCAGCAGAAGTACAGGGCCACGGCCCCAATACGTACAAGCTACAGGTGGGCAAAGAAAACGTGAAAATCGACAAGATCGAACCTGTTGGTCACTATGCTGTTAGCATTTTCTTTGATGACGGCCATGACTCTGGCATCTTCTCCTGGGAATGGCTGTATCAGCTTGGCACCAACCAGAACAGTAACTGGCAGGAGTATCTGGCGGCGTTGAAGGCGGCGGGTCACTCGCACAAACAACACTAGTTTACCTGGACACAGGACTAGCGCCGCATAACTGTGGCACTTAGAATCAGCCCATGAGCGATACAACGCAGAAAGAAGGCTACACTCACTTCGGCTTCGAGGATGTGCCACACGACGAAAAGGTAAAACGTGTTCGTGGTGTATTTGACTCCGTAGCGGATAACTACGATGTGATGAATGATGTAATGTCATTCGGCATGCATCGCATATGGAAACACTTCACTGTCAATCTGTGCCAGTTACGACCCGGTAATCGCGTTCTTGATCTCGCTGGTGGAACCGGTGATCTGGCCAAACGTATCTGGCCTAAAATTGGCGATAAAGTCAAGCTTGTTATCTCTGATATCAATAACGCCATGCTTAGCAATGGTCGTGATCGTCTTATTGATGAAGGCATTAGCGGCAACGCCCATTTTGTTCAGGCCAATGCTGAAACACTGCCATTCCCAGATAACTATTTTGATGTAATTACGATTGGCTTTGGCTTACGTAATGTCACTGAAAAACAAAACGCCCTGCGTTCGATGTATCACTGCCTGAAGCCCGGTGGTCGTTTACTGGTACTCGAGTTTTCCAAACCAGTCGTTCCAGGCCTGGATAAAATTTACGACATGTACTCATTTTCACTATTACCGAAGATGGGCAAGTTCATCGCCGATGATGAAGACAGTTATCGTTATCTCGCCGAATCGATTCGTATGCACCCTGATCACGAAACACTCAAGGGCATGATGGGACGCCGGTTTTGAGAACACTCAGGTTTATAACCTGACGGGCCGTATCTACGCCGTGCACCGCGGCTATAAATTCTAGAGAGATATGACGTGTCGGAGTGTTGCACCAGCCAGAACAAGGCAGCCAAAGTGAACGCTCACCGCTGCCCGGTTAATGGCATGCGATATAAGTCTATTTCGTTAAAAACCATCTATCATCAGATAAGCCATCCCTGGACATTGCATCCAGAAACAGAGAACTATTACACTGTGATGATCCTGAGCTGCGACGTTGTGTATTTCGGACAGGATGATTCGGTCATTACAACAAATCAGCTAAGAACATCTATTGGCAGTAAACAGTCAGATGACTCTCTGCAACGCTCTGCTACTACTGCTTCGGCATTACGCTGAAAGATTACGAACAAAAACCCAGCCTGAAAGAGTTTGTTA
>CALODD010000015.1:0-10894 GCA_942491945.1 uncultured Gammaproteobacteria bacterium
TTTTCACCATATCCGCCAGCTTCCTCATATCAATCACATTCTTATTATCCGTAACACAGGCTTCATCGGGCTCGGCATTTTCCTCCATATCCAGAATAAATTCATGTGCTCCACTCGGTTCATGATCGTACTCAGCCTTCTGCTCTTTTTGTTGTTCGAAGTACGCGGCAAATGCACCTGAAGACATCGCTCCGACGATATTTGCTGGTACGGTTGTTCATTTCGATCTTCCCCTGGCTCCTGTTCATCCACTGCACCCACAGAAGCTTCACTCGTCAGTTCTTCAACTGAACGAACCTGTTTCGGTAAAGCTGGCATTATCTGCCGGTTGAACTTGTTCGATACGGGCTTTTTCCTGAGCCGGTATCAGATAAGCCAGTGCGCCCAGTTTGGCGAGTGCACGTATGTATTTCTTGCCCTGATCCAGCGAGATGTCGCGTTTCAGCTCTTTACCACCACGCGCAATCCAGCTATCGACTTTTACTGAATCGACTTTCAGTGCCTGCACCAGGTTCTGTTTAACCGCTACCAGTTGCTGTCCGGGTAGTACATCGCCTTCGAATAGAACGGTATAGTGTTGCATCGTCTGTTCCTGTGAAATCATTATAGAAGTGACTGTACTCCGACTTTTTTCGATAAAATGTCGATAATTTCACATTTCCCGCTAATTTCTCTCCGAGCTGTATAAATAAGGCTTTTCAAAGACTTGTGGCTACACGGATTTGCTCGATTCAGGTACGATATGCGGCCTTTTCGAAGCGCCTTTTTGTTGCACGGTATTCAAGCACATGACACGCAAAATTCTGATCACTTCTGCCCTGCCTTACGCCAATGGCCCGATTCATCTGGGACATATGGTGGAGTATATCCAGACTGATATCTGGGCTCGTTTTCAGCGTATGCGTGGTAACACCTGCTATTACGTGTGTGCAGACGATGCCCACGGCACACCCATCATGCTGCGGGCGCAAGCCGAGGGCATTACGCCAGAAGAGCTGATCGGACGCATTTCAACCGAACATCAGGCTGATTTCGCAGACTTTAATATCGGTTTCGATAATTATCACAGCACGCATTCTGACGAGAATAAGCACTACGCGGAAACCATCTATAACGCACTGAATGCCGATGGTCATATCCATCAACGCACCATCAGCCAGATGTATGACCCGGAAAAAGAGATGTTCCTGCCAGATCGTTTCATCAAGGGTGAATGCCCGAAATGTGGCGCAGAGGATCAATATGGTGATTCCTGCGAATCCTGTGGTGCGACGTATTCACCGACAGAATTAAAGAATGCATTTTCTGCAGTATCCGGCGCCACGCCGGTTGAAAAAGACTCTCTGCACTATTTCTTTGCACTCGGCAATTTTGAGGACATGCTGAAAGAATGGACCAAAGCCGGTCACCTGCAGGCTGAAGTCAGCAACAAGCTCAGCGAATGGTTTGAAGCCGGGCTACGTGACTGGGATATTTCCCGTGACGCCCCTTATTTTGGTTTCCAGATTCCGGGGACAGAAGACAAATACTTCTATGTCTGGCTGGATGCGCCGATTGGCTATATGGCCAGCTTCCGTAATTTCTGCGACAAGAACGGCATGTCGTTCGATGAATTCTGGGCACCGGATTCAGACGCCGAGCTGTATCACTTCATCGGCAAGGACATCATCTATTTCCACGCCCTGTTCTGGCCGGCCATGTTATCTGGCGCAGGCTTCCGCACACCGAATGCTATTTTCGCGCACGGCTTCCTGACGGTTGATGGGCAAAAAATGTCAAAGTCTCGCGGTACGTTCATCAAAGCACGTACTTATCTGGATCATCTGAACCCTGAATACCTGCGTTATTACTTCGCGGCCAAAATGGGCTCAGGTGTCGATGATCTTGACCTGAATTTGACCGACTTCCGTGAGCGTGTGAATAGCGATCTGGTTGGCAAGGTCGTGAATATCGCCAGCCGCAGTGCGGGATTCATTAAAAAGAAATTTGCTGGCGAACTATCAGCAAGCTGTAGTGAACAGGTACTGTACGATGAATTTGTCAGTGCGGGTACTCAGATTGCCGAACACTATGAAGCGCGTGACTTTGGTAAAGCCATGCGTGAAATCATGGCGCTGGCAGACAAAGCCAATCAATACATCGCAGATAAAGCCCCCTGGGCGCTAGCGAAAGAAGAAGGCAAGGAACAGGAAGTTCAGGATGTCTGTTCGGTGGGTATTAACCTGTTCCGTGTACTCGTGACTTACCTGAAACCGGTCGTGCCGGAACTGGCTGAAAAAAGCGAAGCCTTCCTGAACTGTGGTTCATTGAACTGGGACGATGCTGTTCAACCACTGACTGCGCATACGATTAATAAATTCAAACCACTGATGACGCGAATTGAAGAAGATCACATTGAAAAGATCGTCGAAGACAGCAAGGAAAGCATGGCGTCAGAACCCACTAACAAGCCAACTGAAACGAAGAGCAACATTGATCCTATCGCCGATGAAATTCAGTTCGACGACTTTGCCAAACTGGATTTACGGATCGCAAAGATTGTTAAAGCCGAACATGTCGAAGGCGCTGACAAGCTCCTACAACTGACGCTCGATATCGGCGATGGCACACGCAATGTATTCGCTGGTATTAAGTCGGCTTACAGCCCGGAAGACCTTGAGGGTCGTTTAACTGTCATGGTCGCCAACCTTGCTCCACGTAAAATGCGCTTTGGCTTATCCGAGGGCATGGTACTGGCTGCCGGGCCTGGCGGAAGTGATCTGTTTATCCTGAATCCGGATGATGGTGCGCAACCGGGGATGCGGGTTAAATAATTCCGATACAATTAAAATCTTGTCACAGAGGCACTGATACACAAAGGAAATCCATTCTCCTGTCATTCCGGCGCATGCCGGAATCTAGATATACAGAAGAATCCTGTTCTGAAAGTCTTGATCAATTCAATCAATAGCGGAACGATCCAGTTCTTCCAACCACTTCTGGATACCGGCCTACGCCGGTATGACAAAAAGAACATCGTACACAAAGAAACCTCTAAGCCTCCGTGCCTCTGTGACAAAAAATCTAATTTAATATCCCACCCAATAAAAAAACCCCGGTTAATTACTTAACCGGGGTTTTTGCAGACCTGCGATACTCAGCAGGTCGAATCTTACTTAACTGATATTCAGTTAATTACTTCTTAACAGGAGCAACAGGCGCCTGTGGAGCTACTGGTGCACCGTAGTAAGGCGCGTAACCGTTAGAAGTGTAAGCGTTGTTAGCATTAGCATTCATGTCAGTGTTAGCGTCCATGTTGCCTTTACCTTTACCAGAGAAAGAGAATGAGAACTCGCCTTCGCCAGCTGCATTGCCTTTACCGTTGTGCTTACCTGCGAAGTCGCCTTTTGCGCTCTCGCCATTTGCACTGTTGTAACCTTCGCTAGAAGTACCGTCGATGTTGCTGTTCATGTCAGCTGCAGTGTCAGCAGCCATGTTGCCTTTACCTTTACCAGAGAAAGACATTGAGAACTCGCCTTCGCCAGCTGCGTTTCCAGCACCTTTATGAGTACCTTGAGCAGTTCCGTTACCGTTACCGTTTCCGTTGTCACCACTCCAGAAAGCTGAAGCAGGTGCAGCAGCGATAAGAGCAGCCAGAGCAGTTACTGTGATAATTGATTTCATGATAAATCTCCAAAAATTTTAAAAGTTAAACAAATAAGTTAAAAATCGGTCTGTGAGGTCCAGAATCCGTCCGTATTCACAACATGGGGAGATAATATTAGGAAACCGTAATATAGTCAATCCCTAATATTACTTTTTTCTGATATTGGTTAGACTTTTTAACCAAGGTTAAACATAATCAGCACCTGCTATGAAAAACGGGGGTTCAAATGGCAGATTTACCAGTAATCGGAGACTGGGATCCGATTAACCAGCTTTTCCTGCTGGCCTTCATCATGTCTATATTCTTTGGAGCGATTGCGCGTAAGACGCAGTTTTGCCCACTCGGCGGTATTGCCGATATTATGCACAGCGGCAATCACGGCCGTTTTCGTATGTATTTCTTTGCGATTGGGATCGCCATTCTCGGTGTCACCATTCTAGAAACCATTGGTTTTATCAATCTGGACGGCACCCGCCCGCCTTATCGTATGTCTCAATTTCGCTGGCCTGGCTACGTGCTGGGTGGTTTCCTGTTTGGTCTCGGTATGACCATGTGCCGCGGTTGTGGCATGAAAAACATTATTAATCTCGGTAGCGGCAACCTGAAAGCCATCGTCGCCATTCTCGGTATTGGATCAGCTGCTGTATTACTATTATATGTAGAGGGCGTATTTGATAACTACTTTATGTCCTGGATAAATCCACTGGTTCCAGACCTGGCTGAAAAAGGCCTCGATCACCAGGATCTTGGTACTTTAGCAGCGAGTGCGTTCTCTACAGAAGTTGGCACCATGCGTCTTGCCATCGGCGCGGCGCTTGCACTTGCCTTTACCGGCTTTGCCATGAGCTCAATGGATTTTCGTAATCGAGTAGACAACTGGATTGGTGGTGCTTTGATTGGTGCGATTATTGTCGGTGCATTTTACCTATCCGGCGGTTCACTCGGTGAGGCTGCTCAGGAAGCTTCTGATTTCATGGATCAGCCGCAGAACGGCATGGGCGTTCAGTCATATACATTTATAAGACCAATGGGCGACCTGCTCTATGTCATGAGCAATCCTGTCTGGTACCTGGTGACATTTGGTCTGGTGATGTTTCTCGGCGTAGGCGCTGGATCAGTCATCATTTCCATACTGACTGGCAAATTTGCCCTTCAGTGGTTTAACAGCCCAACTGAAGCAGTACGTTATTTGATTGGCGGCATGCTGGTTGGTATCGGCGGTATTCTAGGTATGGGTTGCACACTGGGTCAGGGACTAGCCGGAAGTTCTACCCTGGCACTTGGATCATTTTTGAATCTTACTTCCTTGATCGTCGGTGCTATTATCGGCATCAAATTACAATCAAGATTCATGGACGATCATGAGGTACCCAATTAATTCAGAAAGCGATGATTTTTCTATCTCAGGTATTCGTATTGGCGTTACAGAAGCCGGTATACGTTATAAAGATAGAGATGATCTGGTCATCTTTGAACTTGCCGAAGGTAGCACCACTGCTGCCACTTTCACACTGAATCGTTTCGCTGCAGCGCCTGTCATCGTTGCGAAACAACATCTCGCATCGACTAATAGCCGTTATCTATTGATTAATGCAGGCAATGCCAATGCGGGCACTGGCAGTCAGGGCATGGATGATGCGAATTCCAGTTGTGAACAGGTAGCACAGGCCTGCGGCTGTAACGCCGAAGAAGTCCTGCCGTTTTCGACCGGGGTCATCGGTGAATATCTGCCGATGGATAAACTAAATTCTGGTATTACTGACGCCTCGCAGAAGCTGGATGAAAATAACTGGCAGGCTGCAGCTGATGCAATTATGACCACAGACACCCAGGCCAAGATTGTACGTGAAGAATTCACTCTCAATGGTGAACGCTGCAATATCACCGGCATTGCCAAAGGCTCGGGCATGATCCATCCAAATATGGCAACTATGCTGGCGTTTCTGGCGACCGATGCCTCTGTGCCACAGGACATATTACAAAAAGCCCTAAGCCGCGCGGTTGAAGATAGCTTTAACTGCATAACAGTCGATGGCGATACATCGACCAATGATGCCTGTGTCGTTACTGCCACTGGTCAGGGCTCAGTTACAATTCCAGACGAAGAGTTATACATTGAAGCGTTTACGGCGAAACTCACCAGTGCCTGCAAAGCGCTTGCAGAACTGATTATTCGTGATGGTGAAGGCGCAACCAAGCTGGCACGGATTAAGGTCAATGGAGGGCGCAGTCGTGACGAATCAAAAACCGTGGCCTATACCGTGGCATTATCACCTCTGGTCAAAACTGCTCTGTTTGGCCAGGATCCAAACTGGGGTCGCATTCTGGCTGCCGTTGGGCGTGCACCGATAGATGATTTCGACCTTAATCAGGTGAATATTTTTCTCGACGATGTCTGCATTATTAAGAACGGTGAGAAAGACCGCTGGTATACCGAGGAAGACGGTGCTGCTGTTATGCAAAGAGATGAAATTACCGTTCGTATCGAGCTAAATCTAGGCGATTCTGACATCGAAGTACTGACAAGTGATCTGTCACACGATTATGTCAGTATTAATGCGGACTACAGATCCTGATGCTCTTCAACAGAAACTCTGCCTTACTTCCAATTGTGGATGGAGCGCAAGGCATACCGCAACGATACGCCGCAAGGCGAAGTAAATCAGAGTTTCTGAGATCACTTTCATAACCTATGTGCATTACAAGGTCTGTTTGTCGCGGTATTACCTTGAGAAAAACAGTGTTTTCCTTTAACTTCCTCGGCCGAATTTCCCCGACAAATTCAGTACGAATTTAAAACGAGTGACCATCATGATGAACCTTAAATCCGCTCTAGTTGTCCTGCCACTTTTCCTGACTTCAGGTGCCCTGCTGGCAGCAGAAAATGCAGAGACCTATACCGTCAAGAAAGAAGTTGCATCGGGTGCAATTGATATTGGTGGCACAGTGGTGGCACAACAGGCGGCTGTTTTAACGGCTCAACTCCCAGGCCGCATTCAGGCGATTGCCGGAAAGGAAGGCGATCAGTTCAAAAAGGGACAAATACTGCTCAAGCTGGACGATAGCGAATTACAGGCACAACGTGTTTCTGCCGTTGCTAATGTCAATAACGCAATCACTCAATACCGCCGTGAAGTCATTTCCCCTCGTGCGAATACCGCACCGGGCGGTATGGGACTTCCTTCCATGGTCGATCAAATGGTAACTAACCCTATGCAATCCATGATCGGTACACGCGATACCGGCGCCGAAAAACATGCCGACCTGGTATCCATGGATGCTTCCATCAAACAGGCTCAGTCAGCCTTACGCCAGATTGATGCCAAGATGCGCGATAGTCTTAGCCTTGCGCCTTTTGATGGTGTAATTACTCGAAAATACGTCGAGATTGGCGATACCGTACAACCGGGTATGCCATTGATCGATTATGCCGACCTCAACGGTCTCGAAGTACAGGTTGATGTACCCGCCCGACTACGTAACAAGATTAAAGCCGGCATCCACCTCCCGGTTAAACTCGATTCATCAACTACACCGATATCGGCATTGGTGACTCGCGTCTTCCCAACGATCAATCCGACAACCCATACAGTGCGCATCAAATTAGCATTGCCGAGTGATGCCGATGCCGCTGCGGGTATGTACGCCACGGTGAGCGTCCCCGATGGCCGTAGTCAGTTAAAGAAACGCGTAGCGATTCCACCGAGAGCTATTTCTGCACAGGGTAGCCTGACAATGGTCAACGTGGTTGCTGAAAATGGCAGCCATAGCCTGCGACTGGTACGTACAGGTGATGTTTTGCTTGATGGCCGTGTAGAAATCCTTAGCGGTCTGAATGAAGGAGATACAGTGCTGTTACACCAGCCTTAATCACCCTTCCCCGCCACAACCACCGGGCCAGACACTATGACAGATCAAACAAACAACACAGAACAAACACCACAGCCATTAGACGAAGATCTTGGCCTGGCGGGCAATATTGCGCGCACCTTTATTCATTCGCCGCTATCGCCCCTGATTTTCATCGGTATGCTGGCACTGGGCATTCTCGGTCTTATGGTGACACCACGCCAGGAAGACCCACAGATATCTGTGCCGCTGATTGATATCTTTGTTCAGTTCCCGGGAGCTAATTCACGACAGGTCGCTAATCTGGCGATTGAGCCACTTGAGCGGATGATGAGTGAAATACCCGGTGTTAAACATGTGTACTCAGCGAGTGAACACGAGCAGGGTATTGTCACGGTACGCTTTGAAGTCGGCCAGGAAGTTGGTGGATCTATCGTTAAAATCCATGACAAGCTCAATTCCAATATGGATGTCATGCCTCCCGGAGTTTCTCACCCGCTCGTTAAACCCAAAGGAATTGATGATGTTCCGGTGGTCACACTGACCCTATGGTCTGAGGTTGTTGATTACATTACTTTGCGCAAGCTGGGAACCGAGTTACTGCAGGACATTAAACAGGTCCCGAATACTGGTCAGGGCTTCGTTGTCGGCGGTCAGTCCGATCAGGTTCGTATTGAAGTTAAGCCAGATAAACTATCCAGCCTTGGCGTGACACTTGACCAGATTGCGCAAACCATCCGCGCTGCGAACCGTGAACAGGGAACTGGCTATACCGAATCTGATGGTCGTCATTTTACTGTTTACGCGGGCAGTTTTCTGCAGTCCACAACTGATGTTGCCAATCTGTTAATCAGTACCGCAAACGGTAACCCTGTGTATGTACACGATGTCGCCGAAGTCAGCCGTGGCGGTGAAGAGCTCACTAATTTTGTCAGTTATTACACCGGCCCTGCCTACCCGCAGGAAAACGTCCACGCCAACGGTATGCCAGCCATTACCATTGCGATTTCCAAGAAGATCGGTTCCAACGGCGTGAGTGTTGCGAACGAAATACTGGAAAAGATTGAAGCTCGTAAAGGCCAATTAATTCCTGACAATGTAAATGTCGAAGTCACACGTAACTACGGCGTGAGTGCTGATGAAAAAGTTAACAACCTCATTCTGAAACTCTTTATTGCGACCGGCGCTGTAACGCTACTGGTCTGGTTCGCTCTGGGTTTAAAACCGTCCATCGTTGTGACGCTGGTTATTCCTGTCGTAATTTTGCTAACGGTTTTCGCGGCTTACCTGCTAGGTATGACGGTGGATCGCGTTAGTCTGTTCGCACTGATTTTCTCCATCGGAATTCTGGTGGATGACGCCATTGTGGTCGTAGAAAACATTTATCGACGATGGCTAATCGATGGCAAGATGAGCACCTCGACGGCGATTGATGCCGTTCGTGAAGTCGGTAACCCTACGCTGCTCGCCACATTCACTGTTGTAGCAGCCCTTCTACCCATGGGCGCAGTCCGAGGCCTCATGGGCCCTTACATGGCACCTATCCCAGTATTAGGCTCAGTTGCCATGATGATCTCGCTGTTTGCAGCCTTTGCCTTCGTACCGTATTTCGCCATGCGTATCCGTCCTTCGATGGAACAACTGAAAAAGTCGGAGGAACGTGAACATAAAGTCGATAACTGGCTCGATGGTGTGTTCCGTAAAGTATTAGGACCATTACTGGACGACAAGAAAAAAGGCCGTCTGTTTTTCTTCGGCCTGATCGGTGTCTTCGTACTGGTCTGCATGCTGCTGGTAACCACGATTGTTCCCGTGAAAATGTTGCCTTACGACAATAAACCTGAATTTAGTGTTGTACTGGATATGCCTACCGGCACAACTGTCATGGAAACCACCAATGCCACTCGGATGATCGCTGAGAAGTTACGTGAAATTCCTGAAGTTACCGCCTTACAAACTTATTCGGGTACGGCCAAGCCATTCGATTTCAACGGTATGGTTCGCCACTACTACTTACGGAGTAAGCCATGGCAGGGAGAAATTCAGGTTCAGTTAGTCCACAAGAATGACCGAAGCCGCTCGAGCCATGAAATTGCCGTTGCTGCCCGTGATTTACTCAAGCCGCTCAAGCATCAACTACGCGCCACGATGACCGTTGTTGAAATGCCACCTGGCCCACCGGTATTACAAACAGTTGTAGCCGAAGTCTACGCACCAACCGATCTGGAACGTCGTCAGGTCGCTGTTGATCTGGAAGCTATCTTTCGTGCTGAAGAAGGTATGACTGATATTGATAATTATATGGAAGAGCCCTATGACACGGTTCGTTTCAAGATTGATAGCGATAAGGCCGTCCGCCGCGGCGTAGATACCAGCACTATTGTACGTAATCTCAGCCTGGCTTTTGGTACGCAAAAACTCGGTGATGTAAAACAGGGTTCTGCGCTGGAACCCACTTATATCGTCATGCAGATTCCTTTATCCAATCGCACTAATGTCGAGCAATTATCGGATTTACCGATCCGCAACCAAGCAGGTAAAACCGTACCATTAGGTGAGCTAGGCCGCTTTGTCACATTGCCTCAGGAACCACTGATATTCCACAAAGACCTACGACCTGTTGAATATGTTGTCGGTGATGCAACGGGCCGTCTACAAGCACCAATTTACCCTATGCTTTCCGTTGGTGAACTACTGGAAGACTACACTACACCGGATGGAAAGCCGGTCGAAGTTAGCTATGTTGGTCCACCGAAGGCACTGGACGGCCCAGGCTTTGAATGGACCGGTGAATGGACAGTGACTTATGAAACCTTCCGCGATATGGGTATCGCCTTTGGTGCGGCACTTATTATGATTTATATGCTGGTCGTGTGGCAGTTCGGTAACTTTGTCATTCCGGCCATCATCATGGCACCTATCCCACTGACACTACTAGGTATTATCCCGGGCCATCTAATTATTGGTGCTGAATTTACAGCGACCTCCATGATTGGCTTTATCGCACTCGCGGGGATTATCGTACGAAACTCGATTCTACTCGTGGACTTCGCGATTCAGGAAATTCAGAACGGCATTGATGTCCGCGAAGCTGTCATGTTGTCCTGTAAGGCACGCACACGCCCAATCATTATTACCGCACTCGCTCTGGTTGGTGGTGCGTCTGTGATCCTGACTGACCCGATTTTCCAGGGCATGGCTGCGTCACTAATGTTCGGTGTACTGGTATCAACTCTGTTAACGTTACTTGTGATTCCACTGGGCTGCATCAGCGCGTCTAAATACATGCTTGACGCAGCTCTGCCTAAATCACACGACGCAGAGTAAAACTACCAGCTAAAGAATGGGATGCGACTCATTGGAGTCGCCATCCGATTCCCGTCGTAATTCATGCGCCCG